>DASQLH010000362.1:0-41665 GCA_035630155.1 Chthoniobacterales bacterium | reverse complement strand
GCGGATCACTCGGCGCGAGGGTGATTGTATTCATGCGGAGCGAGAACTCCCCGTCTGTTCTTGGAGTCCAATGGAGCCCGCCGTCCGTTGTCTCCCAAATCCCGCCGCTGTCCGCGGCGACATACCAGTGCATCAGCGGGTGGTCCGGATCTACCGCAATATCGATAATCCGGCCTGTCACCCGAGGCGGGTTTGGCGATTCAATTTGTCCACCCATGATTGGCGCCGGTCCAACGCTCGTCCAATAATCCTGCGGAGTTTCCGGCTGTTGAAGTTGAGGCGCGATCGCCCGCATGCTCGCGCGCCACGCTTTTTCTCTCGCGCCAGGAGGAATCGACCCAACAGGGAAAGCCCGTTGTTTGAAGAATAGACCCTCCTCAGGTGCCGGTTTGAGACCGAGAGGCGTTCGACCAGCTGCATTGGGAGGACGATTCCGAATACCCTGAAATCCGGCAACCGCCAACCCAAAAATCACAGCCATTAGCACAAGTCGCCAAATGCGGCGCTGAGCCGGTTTACCGGGGGAGGAATTCGTTTTCACTGCGGGGACTAACGGACCCATGACACAGAGTTTGTATTTGTTAGGCAAGCAATTTCTGGTGCGGCCAGAGTTGCGAAAACCCGGCAGGCATCGTTCACTGCGGGACGATGCACCAAAGCTCGTTCGACAAGATGACCGCTTTCCGGAGCAAGTATCTCGAAGGGCGTCGCACGGAACCGCTGGTCATTCTCGATCTCGGCAGCCAGGACATCAATGGGTCGTACCGGCCGCTCTTCGCGCTCCCGCCCTGGAAATATGTCGGGATCGACCTCGCCGCCGGCAACAACGTCGATGTCGTCTTGAGCGATCCGTATGACTGGCGGGAAATTTCTCCGGAAAGCGCCGACGTTATTGTGGCCGGGCAAACCTTTGAGCATACCGAGTTCTTCTGGGAGACCGCGCGCCAGATCGCGCGCACCCTGAAGCCCCGCGGGCTCTGCTGCATCGTCGTGCCGTCAAGCGGACCGGAGCATCGTTTCCCGGTCGATTGCTGGCGGATGTATCCCGACGGGTTGCTCGCGCTCGCCCGTTATGCCGGCCTCGAAACGCTGGAGGCGACGACGCAATGGGACGACCTGCCGGAGTACGATAACGAGAGCAACAAGTGGCACGACTCGGTGCTCATCGCACGGAAACCGGGCTAGCGCCTTTCACGACTCGGCGAATGTCTGGAGCCCTGGGGATGAATGCCGAACAAGAAAACCACGCGCCGGCGCTGAGATATTCAAGGATCATCGGCATTTTTCTTTTGTGGTTGCTCCTGACGACGTTCGTTTACCACCGGACTCAAAGTAACTTTCTGCGGGCCGAGAGCGGATGGTATCTGTTTGTTTCCCAGTCTACTCCCGTCGTCCAGGACAACTTTGTAAGAGATCTTTTGACGAAGAGTTTTAAAGGACATTACGCGCCGCTTGCTTTTCTATCTGAGTTCGCGACCGCAAAAATCGTCGGGACCCACGGCGGATTTTGGAAAGGACGCCAGATCGGCGTCCTGGCGTTAGTCGCCACCGCTCTGTTCCTTTTCGTTCGCCTCAGCGCCGATGCCTTCCAGCTCTCCAGATTCAAGGCCGGTCTCTCAGCCGCTGCGCTTACCGCGATCCTGATCTTTCAACCGCAGATGCGAGATTTCATCTCATGGCCCTTCATGATCCTGCAACTTCTCTGGATGCTCACGAGTGTGCTCGCGCTAATGGGTCTCGTGCAAATGGCGCGGTTTCCCTCAAAAGCCATTTGGCCCTGGCTCGCGGCGGCCGCCGGCTATGCCTCGCTTCATTTTCTCGGCTTGGGAATAGCCACCGTGGCAGCGACAGCTGCCGCCATGGCTGGAATCTGGTGGATTCTTCGGCGGTCCGACTCCTCGAATACCACAAAGATAGTCGTCCCGCTCTTCAGCATGATCGCGATCGCGACGCTCCACGCGGTGGTCATGGTGAAAAGCGTCCGACCCGATGACATGGTCACGCCGCCAGGTTGGCAGCCTCTTCCCTTTCTCATGTCGTCTCTTGGTTTCATTCCAAACTTTGCCTTTGCCACGCTGAGGAGTCTTTTCAGCACTGGCCCGGCAACGCCGGAGACATGGCAAACCATGCACGATTGGCCCTATGGCCTGGCGATTCTGCTGGGCTTCGGCTTTCTGCTTGGCCTCGCTTTTGTCCGTTGCCGGCGCGAACCAACCGCGCGGAACCGGGCCCGACTCGTCCTTCACACTTTTGCCTCCGTATCGTTCCTAACGATGATTGCGCTGATCTCGTTTCGCGTCTGGCGCGAACCATCGCCCCACGGATTCGGGGATTACCTGGCCGGCCCTCGTTATCTCATACCGAGCTCATTTGCCCTGGCGGGGTTCATCACAGAATTGCTTCTCCTGGTCGCGCTCACGCCCGTGTTTCTCAGCGCGTTTTTGAACCTGAGTTTGGGAGTTTGCGCGATCCTGGGCAACTTTCAGTTCGCCGCGAACATCAAGCCACGACTGGATCCAAAATCGACCATCTCCCATAAGAGCGCGTGGCGTTCGATAGTCGCGATGGCGCGCGAATCCCAAACCGCAGGTCTCGCCATCCCTAATGTGCCACTTGGCGCATTGACCCAGGAATTTCATGACTGGGATTTGAAATTATTTGAACCGCTTTTGCGGTCGGATCTAAAGCTGCCACGGGAAACAACTCTTGAGATGGAGCCATGGGCGAATTTCGCTGCCGGCTCGCCTGACAATTATTCCCGCGAAGTTCCCTCCCTCGCCCAGGTCAGAAAACAGCTGAAGCTAAACGAGAGGCCGCAATAAAATCTGCGCCTTTCGAGTTCGCTGGATCGCTGTTCCGCGGGGGGAAGGCCAGTTCGAACCCCGGAAGATTTAGGGAAAGATTGGGATTATAAAAAGGATCGCGCAGCAAGCGCGTGGCCCAGACCTTCTGCATGTAGCCCGCTTCCCGGAGAAATTGCGCCTGTTCTTCGGGCGTGCGCTGATGGCCGCGCGAGGCCGATTCGTGATGAATCAGGTTTGCATACGGCGTCCACACCACCCGATAGCCGCGCTCGGCGAGGCGCAGGCAGAAGTCGATGTCGTTAAAAGTAACGCCGAGATTTACTTCATCGAACCCGCCCAGCTCCTCGAAAACCGTTTTCCGCACAACCATGCACGCACCTGTCACGGCCGAGCAATTTTGCTGGAGCATGGCCCGATTGAAATAGCCGGGATGCCCGCGCGGAATGTGCGGAAACGCGTGGCCCGCCACGCCGCCCAGCCCGAGAACGACGCCGCCGTGTTGCAACGTGCCGTCGGGATACCACAGCCGCGCGCCCACCGCGCCGACCTCCGGCAGCAGGGCGTGGCTGATCATTTCGCCCAGCCAGCCGGGCTCGTCGATCTCCGTGTCGTTGTTCAGAAAGACAAGAAGATCGCCACGCGCAAACGCCGCGGCGCGATTGTTGAGCCGGCTGTAATTGAAAGCCTCCGTGTCCGTGAGAACACGAATGATATTTTCGCGCTCAGCCCGGCGGAAAAAAGCCAGGGTCCTTGCTTCGACCGAGCCATTATCGACGACGATGATTTCGAATGGACAATAATCGGTCCGGGCGCGGAGGCTCTCCACACAGCGCTCCAATAATTCCAGGCGATCCCGCGTCGGGATAATAATGGAGGCGAGCGGCGCCGGCTCCGGCAGCGCGTGAACAACGCGGTGCGATTCCATGTTCTCCGGGCAGGGAACCACCACGCCCGGCCGGCGGGTGCGTTCGCCGTGCTCCGCCAGCGCGCGGCGCGCAGCTTCCTTCGCGTACGGTTTCGCATCCGGAATCGCCGCCAGGCTGCCGCTGACCATCCGCCAGTGGTAAAGAATCCGGGGAATGTGCCGCACCTGTTCCGCCCGCAGCTTCTCGACGCAACGCAGCGCCAGGTCGTAATCCTGCGAGCCCTCGAATCCTTCGCGAAACCCGCCGATCTCGCGCAACAGATCGGCGCGATAGACGCCGAGATGGTTGATGTAATTCTGGCCGAGGAAAAGCTCCGGGTTCCAGTCCGGCTTGAAGAACGGATTCGAGCGCACCCCATTCTCGTCGATCTTGTCTTCGTCGGAATAAATCAGGCCTGCCTCGGGATGGCGCTCGATCTCGAGCGCGACCAGCGCCAGCGCGTTCTCCGAGAACGCGTCATCCTGATCGAGCAAGGCACACCACTCGCCCGTCGCCAATTCGAGCGCTGAATTCGAGCAGGCCGAGATGTGACCGTTCCGTTCGCGAAAGGTCAATTTTATGCGCGCGTCAGATCCGGCCATCTCCTCCAGCCACGGCCGCACCTCCGGATCCGTCGAAGCGTCGTCGGCCATGCAAAGCTCCCAGCGCTCATAGATTTGGTTGCGGATGGAATCGACGGCCGCCCGGAGAAGATTCAGATCAGGATTGTAAACCGGGAGGACGATGGAGATCGGCGACAGTCTGCGCGCCGCGCGCAATCGACGCCGCAAGGCCGCCCGCCCGGCTGGCGTGGGCGTGTCAAATTGCGCGACCCATCGGCCGTATACATTAGTGCTCGGAAATTGCGGCAGGCGATGGCGTTTATCGAGTGCAACCAGCAGCTCGGCGAACCGCGACGCAAAACGATCCAGAGTAAAATGGCGATCGAACGTCCGGCGGCCGGCGGTGGCAAGACGCTGGACAAATCCGGGCGAATCCGCACAAGCCGCCAGGGCCCGCGCCAGCGCCTCGGCATTTTCCTTCTCGATGAGCAATCCATTCATGCCGTCGTGCAGCCACTCTCGAACCCCGCCGACCTCGGTGCTGAGGACGGCCTTGCCGAGCCCCATCGCTTCCAGAATCACGATCGGCATTGTTTCATCGCGCGACGGCAGGACGACCGCGTCCGCATCGTTCAGAAGCGTCAGCGCGTTCGCGTGATCCAGCGCGTCGATCAATTCGACATTCTGCAAACCGGCCGCTCGATTTTGGAGCGCTTCGTAAAACGCTTCATCCAGGACACGTCCCGCCATTTTGAAAACGCACCGCGCGCGCGCGGCCGGATCCAGTTTGCGAATGGCCTCAACCAAAACGTCCTGGCCTTTCCGCGGCTCGAACGAACCCAGAGTCAGGAAACGCAGGCGTTCGCTTTCGGGGCGGGGAAGAACGGGCGGGCGCGGAATCCCATAGGGCACCACCTCGATCGGCGCGTGCGTCATGCCTTCGTAGACCCGCGCCGTCTGTTGCGTCGGCGTCACGAGAAGGCCGGCCATGACCAGGGCGGACCGCATCTCCGGTATCGCCTGGATCAATCGCACGGCCACGAGCGTTTCGTGCAAATACCAAAGCGCCGGACGCTTTTCGAGATGCGCAGCCCGCACAGCCGGCCAGCTCGCGATCGTATTCGCGACAATGACATCGAACTCGGAGCAACGTTTCCGCAGCCAGATATGCTCGAGGTCCGTCAACAGCGTTGGTTCCGCGATAGTCGCCACTCCCGCTGCGGCGAGCATCTCCGAAATCGGACCCTGGTCGGGCGTGGCCACGCAAATGTCCCATCCGGCTTGGCGGAGCCAGCCGGCCAGATGCACAAGCTGGATCGGCGCTCCGCTCAAAGTTGTCTCATGGGAAACAAAGAGAACGCGCGGCCCTGCCGTTCCTCCGTTTTTCTCCGCGCTCGTCGCCACGATCAGGTTGGCCGGGATACAACGCCGGCCGCCTGCGGCGAAATGGCGTCTTCGATCAAAACGGAAAATTCAGCGCCGAAGCGCTCGATGGTAAAATTCTCCTGGTAAGTCCGGCGCGCGTTGTCGCCTAATTCCCGGACCAGAGCCGGGTCTTCGATACAGCGGCGAATCGCCGTGGCCAGCGCTTCCGGCGCCTCCGGCCTGACGAGCAGAGCGTTCCGGCCTTCCGTAAACGCTTCGAGCGCGCCGCCAACAGTCGTCGCGATGATCGCTTTGCCGAGACTCATCGCCTCGAGAATGGTCACCGTCGGCATCGCCTCGTCGCGTGAGGGCGAGACGACGACATCCGCCGCGCTCAACTTCGCAATCGCTTCGGCATGGCTCAGCGCCCCGGTAACCGACAAATTTTTGATTCCGTCCGCGACCGGTCCCACCGTCGGCCAAAAATCCGGATCAAGAATCCGGCCCGCAATTTCGAACTGCGCCGCGTCTTGAAACTCCTGGGGCAATTGCGCCAGCGCTTTCACGAAAATGTCCTGCCCCTTCCGCGGCTCGACGCTGGCGAGCAGGAGAAATCGCAACGGACGCGATCCGGTCTTCGCCGGCGCTCCCTCGACGCGGACATCCGGAATGGCATTGCGCAAACATTTCACCGGGCTGTCGGTGTGCGTCCGGTAAACGCCCGCGGTTTGCTCGGATGGCGCGAGAAGAAGATCCGCCAGCGGCATCGCGGCGCGCAGCTTGGATTCTTCGCGGAGATAATGTTCGCCGACCGAGCCCGGTTCGTGCAGCCACCAAACAACGGGAACGTCTTCCTTCTTCAAGGCCCGAACCACCGCGCCGCTTCGGATCGTGTTGGCCAGGACGCAATCGAAATGGCGCGCAAACGCGGCGAATGATTCGTGTTCCATTTCCACGAGCGGATCGATGATCAGCGGAATACCCTCCGCCTCGAATTTCTCCCGCAGCGGCCCATCCTTCGGTGCCATCACCACGATGAACATCCCGTGCCGCTTGCACCAGGCCGCCGCGTGAAAAAGCATCATCGGCGCGCCGGAGAGCGACAAGTCGTGCGAGATAAAAAGCAGATCGGCCGAAGTTTCGATGACTGCGGCTGGTTCGTTCCAGCCCGCCATCCGGATAGGCGTGGGCGAATCGGTATGCAGCCAGTCGCGCATGTTCTCCGGGAAATAAGGATCATGCGTCGTGTAACCGGCCCAGCGTTTCAGCAAAAAAATCGATGCCTTGTCGCGCTGCCGGACGCGCTCTTGTTTTTCCTCCCCGCCGATCGACACATGCCCCGTGTGGCGCAACGTCGCGTAGGGGGTATAAACACAGCGCAGACCCGCCTCGCGCACTTTGAAAGAAAGGTCGATGTCCGAATGCGCGATCGGAGTGTTCACCGCGTCGAAGCCGCCGACCCGGACAAAATCGGCGCGGCGCATCGCGAGACAGGCCGCGGAAAGCGCGGCGGCTTCGCGCATCGATTGCGCCAAATTGAAGTGCTCGGTCGAATCCGCGGGCCGCTGGTGAAACGCCGTTCCGGCCAACCCTCGCACGCCCATGATCAACCCGGCGTGCTGAATTTTCCCGGTCTCGTAAAGAAGCTTGGGCGAGACCGCGCCAATCTCGGGATTCTCGAGCGGCTCGATCAGCTCCTGAATCCAATCGGCCTGCTCAGTCTCGACGTCGTCGTTGAAAAAAATCAGGCGCTCCCCGGTGGACGCTTCCGCCCCGGCGTTGCATTTGTCGGAAAAATTGAACGGCTTGTCATACGGGACGAACCGGACCGCGGCATTCTCGGCTTCCAGAAACTTCAGCGCCTCCACCAGCTTGCTGTTGGTCACGATGACGATCTCCAGGTCGGGATATTTCGTCGCGCGGGACAGATCGCGGATGCAGGCTTGCGCGCGCGTCGGCGAATCGGTGGGCACGATCACGGACACCCGCGGCCAGGGCGAAACTTTGAGGCGGGCGCGATTGGCGGTCGGATATTCCAGGATGTCCGCGGGGAGGCTGCGCCGCTGCATGGCATCCGCGAGCGCCGCCAGATTTGTTTGGCGCGCGCCCGGCTTTCCACCGGTCGATCCGGAGGCCGGGTGTTCGCGCCAATGATAAAGGACGTGCGGAATGTGATGGATCCACTGGGCGCGTTCCGTGGCCCGCAAAGCAAAATCGTAGTCCTGCGACAGATCGAATTCCTGGCGGAATCCGCCGACCTCCAGGGCGAGCGCGCGGCGGTAAGCGGACAAGTGACCGATATACATGGAGTTCAAAAGAAGCGCCGGACTCCACTCCGGCTTGAAGAACGGGGCGTGCCGTTTGCCATTCGCGCTCAGGCGGTCTTCGTCGCTGTAGAAAATATCCACCTCTGGGAATTCCAAGGCCGCGCGCGCGACTTCATAGAGAGCGAACGGGGCCAGCAGATCGTCATGATCCAGGCACGCGACCAGATCGCCCGTCGCCATTTGCAGCGCGCGATTCGTGTTCTCCGCGATCCCAAGATTTTCGGTCAAACGCTCAACCCGAATTCTTTCGTCGCGCGCTTCCCAGCGCCGTAGCGTCTCGATGGTCTCGGGCGAGTCGGAGCCTCCGTCCACGACGCACAACTCCCAGTTGTCGTAGGTTTGCGCCCCGACCGAAGCGAACATCTCCTCCAGGTAATTCGCCGGAGTGTTATAGACCGGCGTAAGCAGGCTGATTTTGACGCGCGCCGGGAAATCTTTCGCGGCCCGGCCCTGTTTTTCGAGCCCAGCGGCAGCCGGCTCGTGGTGGCTGATCCACTCCGCATAGCGATCCACCGGCGGGCCGGGCACCACGACGACCGGCGCCTTCTCCGATTCAATCTGGGGCTTTCGGTCGCGCCCAATTCCAAGATTCCGCGGAAGCCGGCGAAGCTCGCGCATAATTTTCTCGCCGAATGGCCGGTGCTCTTTCGGCCCGCCCGGCATATGGAAACAGCGCCCGCCCTTCCGGCACGCTTTTTTCGCAGCGCTCAAGATCGCTTTCTGGTCCTTGATCTCGGTTTTTAGTTTTTCGATCTGGCTCTTCAGCCGGTCGCTTTCCGCAATCCAGTGTTTGAGCTGTTCGTGCTGACTGTCCATGACGAGCTGCGCCTTGGCGCGATCGCGCTGGAGGTTTTCGAAATGGTGCCGTTGCTCGGCCCGGGTTTGTTCGAAGAGCCCAATCTCCCGGGCCTGATAATCCATGATCTCCTGGACCTTCGAACGGTCGGCCAGAAGCGAATCGAGCCAGACCTGCCGGATTTCGAGCGCAGCCCGGGCCTGTTCCGCTTGCGCGACGCGGCCAAGAGCATCGATGCGCGACACCGCGAGGCTGTACACTTCTGCCAGATCCTTCGCTTCGTCAGCTCGCCCGAAGAGCTGCTTCAGAAGGAAAGAGGAAGGAGATTCGGTTTTGGATTGTCGGGCTATCGCCAGCCCGAGTCCTTCCGGCAACACGACGCTTGAGCGCCCTGCGAGCCATTCGTCCCACGCGGCCTTCGGACTTTCTGAACGCACCAAGCCGGCACCATGCAGCAAAACAATCCCCCCCGGAGCGAGCTTCGATCCCCAGGCAGACAAATCTTGCCCGATCTCCTCTCCGGAATCGCAATCATCGAGCAACAGGAGATCGACGCTGCCCTCCGCCATCTCCGCCAAAGCAGTGGCGCTCGACCCAAGAAAGCGGGCGCGTTCCCCGTAAAATTCTTCGCCGTAATCCCGGTCCTTGCGCCAGGCGGCGTCGTCCTCCTCCGATTCGCCGCGCTTGCGCCGAACGGCCACGCACTGGCCATCGACGCCTTGCTCGATTGCCGCCTGACAAAACGTGAAAAAAGCTTCCCCGTCACTCCAGCCCAGAGCAACCACCAACTTCGGCTTCCCGCTGGCCACGAGATCGTAAAGCAGCGGCAGATGAAATCGCATCGGGCCGCCGGCATAAAACCTCGGCTGAAATCCGCGAAGGCTCGGAAGTTTTTCGAACATCAAGGAAGCGTCAATGCGGGACTGGGATTCACGAAAACCATCGGTTAACGCGTTCAATAGAGGACTAAACCGGCCCGCCTGTCTAACGAATCGCGAAAATCCTTGTGGCGTGCGGGCCGTCATTGAGAATCGGCCCGGATGAGCTTCGCCGCGGGATTTCTCCTTTTGGTCTGGGTCGTCGCCTCCATCCTGGTGAACGGCGTCGCGCTGCTTCATTACTCGACGAAATTGCGCGGGCTGGAGCTGTTTGGGTATGGCGCCGGCGCAGGGGTCCTCCTCCACGGGCTCGTGGGCTGCGGGATCGCCGCCCTGCCGGCTGCGCGATGGCTTTTCGTCGCCGGGTTGATTGCTCTGTCCGTGGCGAGCGCGGCTTATTTCCTGGTC
The DNA here is from genome assembly GCA_035630155.1 of Chthoniobacterales bacterium. Taxonomy (GTDB): domain Bacteria; phylum Verrucomicrobiota; class Verrucomicrobiia; order Chthoniobacterales; family UBA10450; genus AV80. The sequence continues at coordinate 31,619 of DASQLH010000362.1, read as the reverse complement.
CGCCGGATTGTGCCGGAACTCTCCCAAAGCCTGTCCAAGCCGGTAAAAATCAGCCTCGGTCTCTGGTTCCTGCTCCTCGTGTTCTGCCTGGGCCTGCTGCATGTCGAGGTCCGTTTCCCCGAGCCGATGCCGGATGGGATCTACATTTTCAAAACGCACACGACCAATGTGAAGGTCCAGCATCTCACCTCCCATCCGGCCGATAACTATATCCCCTACGCAGTCACGGAATTTTTCCTGCGCGGCGTCTCGTTCGACCAGGAGAGACCAATCCTGCCCGGCAATGAGGTCAGTAACCGAACGATCCTGATGTCGCTCGTCGCCCTGCCGTTTCGCGTGGCGCTCGGCGCGCCGCGAGATCATCCTCAGCTCGGGACTTATCATTACCTCGGCCGCGACTGGCCGGACGTGGCGAAGTTGTATGCGGACGATTCCTTCGAGCAATTTGCCATCGTCGGCCTCGTCCTGAATTCGCTATTGCTCGTCGGTGCGCTCGTTTTCTGCGCCGGGTTTGGCGTTAATTCACTCCTTCCCGCCGCCACCCTTCTGTACGTCACGAATCCCTATTTCATCGGCCAAACGATTTTCACGTGGCCCAAAGCTTTGGCGGGATTTTTTATCCTTCTCGCCTGGAATTCCATCCGCAATGGCCATGGCCCTGCGATCGTTGCCGCTCTCCTGGCCGCGGCCTTTCACAGCCACCCCTACGCTATTGTTTTCGCTGGTTGGGCAGGTCTTTATTATTTGATTAGATGGAGCCGAACCGAATCGCGTTGGCCTGCCGTCGTCGCTTACCTTGTCGTCTTCGCCCTCATCGTTGCGCCCTGGATCATCTGGACACGGTATGTTTTGCAGATCCCATCCGATCTGGTGGCGCAAAACTTCGCCGGCCCCGGCACTGAGCTCGCCTGGGCGTCGCCGCTGACCTTTATCTGGATTCGGCTCCACAACCTTTTTTACCTGCTCTCCTCGACGATTTTCCTGGTTTACCCCTTCGATTTGAAACCAATCGTCAATAACTGGCTCGAATCGCTGCCCGGCGCGCTCGGGCTGGTGATAATTTTCCCCGCTCTCGCGCAATGCGCGCAACTGCCCAGGCCGCGCCCATGGCTCTGGTTTGGCTTCCTCGGCCCCGCTCTTTCCATTCTGGCGGTCTACAGTTGTCCCGCGCTCCCTGTCTTTCATGGCTATCAACCGTTGCTTGCCGTCTTGCTTTTCTTCGGCTTCTGGTGGCTCACCCGGCATTGTCCGCGCCGGGTTTATCTTGCTCTGGTAGGCTTTCAACTTTTGCTCAACCTCGGTTTGCTGGTGGCCCGCGGCTTTTTTGCGGGGACGCATTTCTAGTAAATCCTCGCTTCAAATCACTTCTGACGTGAAATCGTTGATCCAGTTTGCGCGCGGGAGGCACCCTCATCCTAACCTTCTCCCTCAGGGAGAAGGAACTTTCTCTCTCCTTGGGAGAGACGGACGCGAAGCGCCAGTGAGGGCACCAGAGGGGGTTTGGGGAGAGGGTGGGCTGAGGGCTGCTGAGACGGCCTCGCTTCTAACAAGATGACCGACATTGATCTCCCCTCACGCCGCTTCGAACCACGCATTTATGGCGTGGGCGCCTGGACGAGCCATCTCCACTTCGCCTATGACCTCGTCGCGACTCTGCGACCGGCGGTGCTTGTCGAGCTCGGGGTTGATCGCGGTGAAAGTTACTTCGCCTTTTGCCAGTCAGCCGCAGAAAACCAGACCGCGACGCGCTGCTTCGGGATCGACACCTGGCGCGGAGATCGGCATGCCGGCGATTATGACGAGACGACATTCGTCCAGGTCTCCGGGCACAATCGTGAGAACTACCAAAACTTTTCGAAGCTGATCCGCTCGGATTTCGATGCTGCGCTCGGCCAGTTCGAGCCCGGCAGCATCGACGTTCTGCACATCGACGGCCTGCATACGGAAGCCGCCGTCCGGCACGATGTCGATTCCTGGCTGCCCAAATTGCGGCCAGGCGGAATGCTGCTGCTCCACGATGTTGATGTCCGCTCAAAGGAATTCGGCGCGTGGAAGGTTTGGGACGAACTCAAAGCGCGCGGCCGCTCCTGGACCTTCCACGACGGCCCAGGTCTCGCCGTCTGGCAGAAACCGGCTGCCTTGCCCCTACCGGGATTTCTCGAGCAACTCCTCGCGCCGCCTGGTGAGCGCAACGCCGCCCTGGCGAAATACTACAGCGAACGCGCGGCGGAAATGCAGGAAAAGATCGCGGGACATTGGCGCGACGGCACGATCCGGAACACGCCTTTCGCCAAGCAAACTATCATCCAGGTTTTTTACTCAAGCGATGGATCGCATCGCGAAGAAGATTCCATCTACGCTCGAATCGGCCACGAAGGTTGGAAAGATGTCCGAATCGAGTTGCCTCCGCAGGCCAGGGCCGCGCCCCTGCGCATCGATTTCGTCAGCGCCCTAACCACGATCGAGATCGAGTCGCTTCGACTTTCCAAGGGAGCTGCCGTCTCTTTCGCCGCCCAAAACGCCACGGAATTCGAGACGATCAAGACTGGCGGGGACGTAGAGCGCCTTCCCGATTCAAACGCCTTGCGCCTTCGCGTAACCGGCGTCGATCCGCAACTGTATTTGCGGGCGATCGATCTTCCTTCCGGCGATGAGCCTTTGCTCCTGGAGATGCGGCTTCGCGTCCTCAGTTCCTAAAAGAGAAAACGCGGCAGACCAAACCGGCCTGCCGCGTTCCTAAGTTTAAGACGGCCCGCCCTCGGGCCGTGACAGGTAAGCGTTATTTCAGCTTGCCCTGGATTTCCTTCGCCATCTCGAGGTGCTTCTTCAAAGTAGGGAGCGTCTTGTTCGCCCAGGCCTTGACGTCCGCATCGCTGCCGTCTTTGGCTGCCTCTTCGAATTCCTTCACGTCCTTCTCATGGTCCTTCACCATCTGGTCCATGTAATCCTTGTCGAAGGTCGCATCATCCATCTTGTGCTCCTTCGGAGAAGCCGTATCGAGCGTCACACCCTTCTTCTTGGCGAGCGCTTTTAGCTCCGTGTTCGCTTTCGAGTGATCGGTCACCATGCGCGTGGCGAATTTCTTCACCTCAGCGTTCTTGGCCTGTTTCTGCCCCATCTTGCCCATCTCGACTTCCATCATCCCATCTTTGGCCGCGTCCTGGATGAACGCCTTGTCCTTGTCGCTCAAGGGCGCGGGAGTCGGTTTTTCAGTCTTGGCCGCGTCGGTTTTTTTTGCGGCGTCGGTTTTGGTTTCTTCAGCGGCTCGAACGGGAACGGCCAGGCAAAGACCGCCGCCGATCAGGGCCACTACTGCGATTCGAGAGAATAAGGTCACTTGTTTTTTCATAGAGTAATTGGTTGTTTTGGGCCGGTGGTCCGGCAACTAGACTTCGCTTCCTCCCTCGGTTCTGGACGTGGATTATCTTGGCCGAGAGCGCCAGCCGGCCCTTTGTCATTCTGCGCGAAGCGCAGCGGAGTCGAAGAACCTCTGACTCTGGCGAGCGTTTGCGAGAAGGACAGGAGTCAAAGCTCTCTCGACGTCGCTCGGGATTGCGTTCTCTGTAACTCCGACACCTTCCGGACGAGCGCCGCGTCGCTGCCGTTGGTCAGGTCGGCGGCGTATTGATACCAGGCGACCGCATTCTCAAGGTCTTCCTTCTCTTCGTATAATGCGCCCAGCCTCCGCGCGTGATCGGCGCTCTGCGGTTCCGCCTGGTGACGCGCGTAAGTCTCTTCGATTTGTTGTTCCAGCGGCTCACCGCTAAGCGCCATCCGGCCCTGCTGTTCGAGCGACACCGCCGCCTCCTTGTCCTTGATCAGGTCGCGGTAAGTTTCGGCCTGGGTCCATCCGCCCGTCTTCATCGACGCCCGCGCGGCTGAATCTTTGCCGAGGCGCACCGCTTCCGCGTCGAGCGGATCGATCTCCGTGATCCGATTGTAAACCTCCGCCTCCTGGTCGCTCTGGCCGAGTTCGTGATAAAGCCGCCCCAGCTCGTGGAGGACTTTGGTGTCCCGCGGTTTCTCCTCGAGCAACGTCCGCAACGCAAACACGCCGATCTCCGCCCAGCCCGCCGCCACCGCCGCCTCTTTCAAAAGCAAATTCGCCTGCCGATGGTACGGCTCGTCTTCCAGAATCTTTTCGATCATCTCCACCACGCGCTTCGGGTCCTTCTTCAATTCTCGCTGGGCCTTCATGACTGAGAGGGCTGCCGTCGAAATATTGAAGAGCGCCCTTTTTTTCCCCTTCTGTTTCGCGACTTCGGCGCGCCGTAAGAGCTGGCGACCCGTGAGAAACTCCGGCTCCTGCTTCAGAATCCCCAGCAAAAGCGAGATCGCGTAACCAAAATTGCGCAGCTCGATCGCCGCCATCGCCTTGAGCCAATGGCTGCGCAACTCCTCGCTCAAATCCTTCTCGGTCTTTACCGCCATGACCTCAGAACAAATCCAATTGCGGCTTTTCCGGACCCGGCGCGGCCTTTCTGCTGCGCCGCCCTTTCACCGGCTTTTGGACTTCCACCGCGCCATTCGGCTTTTCGAGATGCAAGAGAATGTCCTTGGCGCGATCCAGAATTTCCTTCGGCACTCCCGCCAGCCGGGCCACGTGAATCCCGTAGCTCTTGTCCGCGCCGCCGGGAATGATTTTTCTCAGGAAAATGATCTGCTCGTTCCATTCGCGCACGGCTACGTTGAAATTCGCCACGCCTTTGCGTTCCTCGGCCAATTTGGTCAGCTCGTGGTAATGAGTCGCGAACAACGTGCGCGCCTTGATTTTGTCGTGGAGAAATTCCGCCACGCTCCAGGCGATGGAGAGCCCGTCGAAGGTTGAGGTGCCGCGGCCGATCTCATCGAGGATCACGAGGCTGCGCTCGGTGGCGTTGTTCACGATGTTCGCCGTCTCGTTCATCTCGACCATGAAGGTCGATTGGCCGCGCGAGAGATCGTCGCTCGCGCCGACGCGCGTAAAGACACGATCGACCAGGCCAACCTCCGCGCTCGAGGCCGGCACGAAGCTCCCGATCTGCGCCAGCAAAACGATCAACGCGACCTGCCGGATGTAAGTCGATTTCCCCGCCATGTTCGGCCCGGTGATAATGGCGAGCCGCATCCGTTCGCCATCCAGGTCGGTATCGTTCGGCACGAACTTCTCTTCCGCCAGATTTTGATCGAGCACCGGATGCCGCCCATCGCGGATGACCAGGCGCATCGATTCATTGAGCGCCGGCCGGCAATAACCAAAGAGCCGCGCCGTTTCCGCGAGCGCGCAAATGACATCGAGCGTCCCGATCGCCGCCGCCGTTTGCTGGATCGGCGCCAGTTCGCGCAACGTCTCCTCGCGCAACGTTTGAAAAAGCTGGTATTCGAGATGCCGCGCCTTCTCGTCCGCGCCGAGGATCTTTGATTCCATCTCCTTCAACTCCGGCGTGATGAAACGTTCGCCGCCCACGGTGGTTTGCTTGCGGATGTAACGCTCGGGCACGTTCGCCAGGTTCGATTTCGTGATCTCGATGAAATAACCGAAGACGGAATTGAAGCGGACCTTCAGCGACTTGATCCCGCTCTCGGCGATCTCGCGCTCCTGCAATTCGGCGATCCATTTCTTCCCATCGCGCGAGGCCTGCCGGAGCTCGTCCAGATCGGCATTGAAACCATCGCGGAAAATACCGCCTTCCTTCAGCACCATCGGCGGATCGCTCACCAGCGCGCCGGTCAACTTCGCCGCCAGCTCCGGCATTTCCTGCAATTGGCCCTGGAGCGAGCCCGCCAGCGATTCCGGCAGCACCTCCTCAGCGTTTTGATTAGTCCCGAAAGCGAGCCGGTCGAGGAGCATTTGAACTGACCGCTTTAGCTCCGGGATTTGTTCGAGCGACGTTTTCAGCGCAACCAGGTCGCGCGCATTCCCCGACGCCTGGCTCAGCCGGCCGGCGGCACGCTCCAGGTCACGGATCGATTTCAGGCAATGGCGCAACGCGGCGATTACGTCCGGCTCGTGCAACAAATCGGCGATCATCTGCTGACGCCGCTCCAGCTCCGCGAGACCGCGCAGCGGTTGCAGAATCCAGGTGCGCAACTTCCGTCCGCCCATCGGCGTCACCGTCCGGTCGAGCGCCGCCAGCAGGCTCATATTTCGGGCGCCGCGCGATTCGACCAGCTCCAGGTTCACCTGCGTCGCCGCATCCAGCAGGACGTAATCGTCGCGCGCGTCGCAACGCAACGAAGCCAGGTGGTCCACCTTGCGCCGCAACTGCTGCTTCAGGTAATGAATGATCGCGCCCGCGGCCCCGATCGCCGCCGGCATCTCGCTGCAGCCAAAGCCGTCGAGCGATTTGACCCGGAAATGCTCGCACAAGGTGAAGCGCGCGTGGTCCGAGAGAAAAGCGAAGTCGTCATACGCAAGCGCTCCTTCGATCTCTCCGAACTGCGCATTCTGCCGCTCGCTTACCAGGACTTCCGCCGGGGAAATGCGCGCGAGATCGTCGAGGAGCGCGCTGCCGTCCTTCGCCTCGGTCACCCGGAATTCGCCGGTACTTAGCTCCGCGTAGGCGAATCCAAAAACCCCATCCTGAAAATAAACCGCCCCCAAATAATTCGGCCGATTCGATTTCAACAAATCCAGCTCGCTCACCGTTCCCGCCGTGATGATCTGGGTGATCTCGCGGTTCACGATTTTCCCCGGCTGCGGTTCGCTCGTCTGATCGCAGATCGCCACCCGCCTTCCCGCCTGGATGAGCTTGGCGATGTAATTCTGCGCCGCGTGATACGGCATGCCGCACATCGGGACGCTGTTGCGATGCGTCAGGGCGAGATTGAGCAGGCCGGACGCTTCCTTGGCATCGTCGAAAAACAGCTCGTAAAAATCGCCGAGCCGAAAGAGCAGCAACGTGTCCGAGGGCACGCTGGCGCGGAGCCGCTGGTATTGCTGCATCATCGGGGTAAGCGCGTCAGCCATCGAAAGAAAGTTTAGTCACGATTAACAGGATGGACAGGCTTACGGAAGAGTTCTTCTCGCGCCCGGAAATCCTGTTAATCCTCTTGGACATGAAATCGCCCGTTCTGCTCTGCTTTGCCCTTTCTCTGGCGACGGCACTTGCGGAAAATCCTCCTGCTGAAAACTCCGATAAGTCGGATGACGCCAAGGCCTCGGCGGCGTTCCTCGCGGGCGATTACGACACCGCTATTTCTCTTTACACCGAAGTCATCGAAGCGAATCCGAAAGCAGCGTTGGCTTACAACGGTCGCGCGCTTGCTTATCGCGGAAAGGGAGAGACTACCAAGGCGCTGGCCGATTTCGACGAGGCCGTCCGGCTCAAGCCCTTCTCGATGTTCTATTATAATCGAGGCATCACACGTTATGAGACCGGCGATGACAAATCCGCCATCGCAGACCTGACGCGCGCGTTGCAAGGCAAATTAGGCGATCCGCACGCGCGCGCCCTTTGCCTGGTGGCGCGGGCGCGATGCTATATCAACCAAGCAAAGTCCGGCGCCGCTCTGTCCGACCTGAATGCGGCCATTAAACTCCGCCAGGACTCCGAAGCTTACCGTCTGCGGGGGATTATTCACAAAGTGGCGCATCAGTACGAGAAAAGCCTGGCCGATTATGAAAAGGCCATCGCGCTCGACCCGAAAAACGCCGACGCTTACAGCACCGAGGCGTATTTGCTCTCAGTCTGCCCCGCCCCCAAATATCGCGACGGAGCAAAGGCCGTCCGCTACGCCACGAAGGCGTGCGAACTTACGGAATGGCGTGATGCCGGTGCGCTCGATGCCCTGGCCGCGGCCCATGCGGAAACGGGCGACTTTGATAAAGCGATCGAGTTTCAAAAAAAGGCCGACGAACTGGATAAGGAAGTCGATCCTGACCGCCTAACCCTGTTCGAGAAACACCAACCCATTCGCGATTTAAACCGCGCCGAAAAAGCCGTTCCCCTTCCTGAGGCTGGAAAAGTAGCGATCAAGCTCGGCGAAAAACGGATCGTCCATTTCGAAATTGATGGGGGAAAGCTGGCTAATCCCACCACCGCCACGGGTGGGCAGCTGGGAAAAGATTCCTTGGCCCTCGATTTTCGCCTCCATAAGGGCAGCCGCCTTCTTCTGCTGGAGCATTCATTTTCCAAACTCGTTCGAGTGCGGTGCCTGGCCCGCCTGAAGGGTTACGATGCCTATTTTGAAACCGATCTTCTGCCGATTCCTCCCCGAACGTTAAATCCCGAACTATGGTCGGAACAAATCGAAGAACTTGTTTTGTTCGACTTTCATTTCGACCTGAAGGAATCGGAGAATGCGGTCACTGACGCGCGCGGAGACGCCGAACAATCCGGTAATATAAGAGCCCCGGAAAGGCTGTGCCCTGCCCGCATCATGACATTTGCGGGTTTGTAATTCGAGACGGAACGGTGCGACTCTGGGCGCATCGACATGAGCAGCGGACTTTACCAGGCATTCATCTATCTGCTGGCGGCCATCGTCGCCGTGCCGCTGGCGAAGCGCCTCGGGCTCGGATCGGTAATCGGCTACCTCCTGGCCGGCGCCATCATCGGACCTTACGCCATGAAGCTCGTGCACGGCGGTGGCGACGTCATGCACTTCGCCGAGTTCGGGGTCGTCATGATGCTCTTCGTCATCGGCCTAGAGCTGCGGCCAGCTTTGTTGTGGCAGATGAGGAGACCGATCCTCGGGCTGGGCGGTTTGCAGATGTTGGGAACCGCCGCGGCAATTGGCTCCGTGGCGCTCTGGTGTGGCCTGCCCTGGAAATCATCGGTGGCCGTGGGCCTGACTCTCGCGCTCTCCTCGACCGCCATCGTCCTGCAATCGCTCGGCGAGCGAGGTCTGATGAAAACGCCGGCGGGCGAAGCCTCGTTTGCTGTCCTGCTTTTCCAGGACATCGCGGTGATCCCGATTTTGGCGCTGATGCCGCTGCTCGCGCTTGATCCAGGCGCTGCCGCCGCGACGCACGCGGGAATCATCTCGAGCCTTCCGGGCTGGCAACAGGCGGTGTTGGTCGTCGCCGCTGTCGCGGCCATCGTCCTGGCAGGCCGTTTTCTGCTGCGGCCGCTTTTTCGTTATATCGCGAGCACGCGCCTGCGCGAAATGTTCACGGCCACAGCCCTCTTCATTGTCATCGGGATTGCCTTGTTCATGCAAATGCTTGGGCTCTCCGCGGCCCTTGGGACATTCGTCGCCGGAGTCGTTCTCGCCGAAAGCGAATATCGAGTTCAACTGGAGGCCGACATCGAGCCATTCAAAGGTCTGCTCCTCGGACTTTTCTTCATCTCGGTCGGCGCCAGCATCGACTTCTCGCTCATCGCGCAACAGCCGGGAACACTCGCGTTGCTCGTCACCGGCCTGATCACCCTCAAGTTCATCGTCCTCCTCGCCCTGGGCCGCGTGTTTCGATTGAAAGGCGGTGACGGAATGTTCTTTGCATTTGCCCTCGCCCAGGGCGGCGAGTTCGCTTTCGTCCTCTTTTCCTTCGCCACCCAAAATGCGGTCTTGCCGGCGGAAATCGCCAACCTGCTAGTTGCCTCGGTCGCGCTGAGCATGGCGGCGGCGCCGATCCTCCTCACCGTCGAAGAGAAGCTGGTGCGGCCGCTGTTTCAAACCTGCGAGCCGGAGCGTCCGGCGGACGAAATCGACGAACACGATAATCCAGTTATCCTCGCGGGATTCGGCCGTTTCGGCCACATCGTTGGCCGAGTTCTCCGCGGGAACGGCTTCGGAACGACCGTCCTCGATCACGACGCCGACCAGGTCGAAATGCTGGGCCGTTTCGGCATGAAATCGTTTTATGGCGACGCCTCGCGTCTCGACCTTCTCGAAGCCGCCGGCGCGCGGCGCGCCAAGCTCTTGGTGCTGGCCATCGACGACGAAGCGAAGACGCTCCAAATCATTGAGACGGTGCAGCGCGAGTTTCCGCACCTGAAAATCCTCTCCCGCGCGACGAGCCGCCAGCATGCCTATGAAATTCTGCGTTTGGGCGTAAACAAGGTTTACCGCGAGACCCTCGGCAGCGCGCTCGATCTCAGCGTCGACGCTCTTCAGGAACTGGGAATGGACGAGAGGCGAGCACGCCGGGTTGCTCAAATTTTCCGCGAACATGACGAAGCCTCCGTGCGCGAGATGGCGCACTTGTCGGAGGACGTGGACGATTATGTTTCGATCGCGCGCAAACACATCGAGAACCTGGAGCGCGCCCTGCAGTCCGACCTGGAGATGCAGCCCGATTCAGGGAACAATCGGCTGCCAGGCTAGGCGACAACCGTCCCTTCCACGGCAGTCCGCCTGGTGAACAACTCACTCAGCCGCTGCGTAAGCGGGCCGATTTCGCCGCGGCCGATCGTCCGGCCATCCAATTTGATGACGCCGGCGAGTTCCCCCATTGTTCCCGTGCAGAACATTTCGTCGGAGCCGTAGAGATCCTCGAGCGTGAGGTCGGCTTCCCGGTGCGGAATCCTATTCGCCGCGCAAATCTCCAGCACCGTCGCGCGCGTGATTCCTTCCGGACAGGCCAAGACGCGCGGCGTCGCCAGCGCACCCTGCCGCGCGATGAAGATGTGGGTCGCGTTCGTCTCCGCCACGAAACCGCGCGTGTCGAGCATGAGCGCGTCGTCCGCGCCGGCCTTGTTCGCTTCGATCTTGGCGAGGATGGAGTTTAGCAAATTGGCGTGATGAATGCACGGATCGAGGATCTCCGGGGGCGGACGGCGAATCTCGCTCGTGACCAACGTAAGCCCGGTCCTGGAATAAACCGGCGGCTTGTGTTCGGCGAGCACGATCAAGGTAGGCCCTGCCTGGTTCAGGCGCGGGTCCATTCCGGAGGTGATCTTGAGGCCGCGGGTCAGCGTAAGGCGGATGTGAACCCCATCCCGCATCCCGTTCGCCGCAAGCGTCCGCCTGATCTCTTCGATGATCTTTTCGTCAGGCGGAATCTCGGCGAAGGCGAGCGCTTCCGCTGAACGGCGTAAGCGGGCGAGATGTTCGTGCAGCTTGAAGATTCGCCCGTCGTAAAGGCGCAAACCTTCCCAGACCGCATCGCCGCCCTGCACCGCGGAATCGAACGGGCTGATGCCCGCCTTGTCGCGATGAAGCAGCTCGCCGTTGATGTTGATCAACAGCTCGCGATTTTTCTCGTTAAATTGCTGGAGCATCTATCGCCTCTACGACTTATACGACGCATATGACCTATGCGGCGCCGGCTAATGCAATCGATATTCGTACAGGCGCACATAACATTCGCGGGAAAGTTCGTAGACCGCACGCAGCCTCTCCGGAACCGGCTCTCGTTCTCGATGCGGTGGTTTGCGGAAGCCGGTCGACTTTGCCACCTCGCCATACCAATGCTTCGCCCAGATGCCGTCCGTCTCGCGCAGACCCGGTGGCCAGGAAAGCATCGCCTCCATGAACTCGACGCCAACCGCCTCGCATAACAACCTCAAAGTCTTCTCCGGGTTTTCGAGAACGTCGTGCGCATCGACCACTGGCGGAATCGCACCGGTTCGGTCGCACACGCAATCGAAGATATCCTCCTGTTGCACAAACCCGATGTCTGCCAGGGTCGGATCGTTGTTCTTCTTGATATAGGAGGCGATGACCTCAGCAGGATCGCGAATCAGAAAACAATTCGTGACGGCGCCGAGCCAGACGCGATCCATCCCGGGCAGCAGATGATGCGTCATCTGCTTCTGGTAAAAGATGCGTTTTCCCTCGGGAACATCGCCGCTCAAGCGCGCCACCACCTTCCGCCAATCCGTCTCGCCGTTCGCGATTACTTCATCTGCGCCGGGATGATCGTGCCTCGTCGCCTGCAAATAATGCGCATAGAAAGGTTCGTCGCAGACGAACGTGTCCGGCCGGTTCCCCCACGAACGCATCATCGCGGTGGAGATATTCCGCGGACCCGACCACATCGCAAGGCGCACTGGTTCGCTCTTCGGCATGCCCAACATTCTAATGCAAACTTAGTTATAACCACTTGATTTTGGCCGAGATGAGGCCACTGTCCTCGCCTCTTTCGAATTCTAAACGTGACCCTCCGGCCGCTTATTCCGCGGGCCCGGGCGTCAGATCGAACTCTCGATTACCGGAGGCTTATGATGAAACGATTCCTGACCGCATTTATTTTCCTGCTGCTCGTGGCGCCCGCGGGGTTTGCGCGCGAACAATCTGTGCTCGCACGCGTCACGGTTTACTGGGCCAGCGGCGGCGGCGGGTCCGATCATTGGACGCGGCGCCACATCTGTTCCACCGGCGCGCGCTTGCGGGCAGGCCATTGCGCGGTCGATCCACGCCGCATTCCTTACGGCAGCAAAGTCACTTTGCCCGACGCGACCTTGCTCGCGGTCGATACCGGCTCCGCCGTCCGCAGCCGCAAGGCAGCGCGACGCTCCGGGCGCACCGCCCTCGAGCGGAACGCACTTGTCGTCGATCGGTTTTTCGAGACCAAACAGCAGGCCCTGAGCTGGGCACGCCGAAATCCCTATTTCATGCTCGTGCGCGTTTCGCCGCCCGGTTTCCATTCGTCGCAACTCCCGACGACGGCTGCTCAGTCTCCGAATTCCCGGCAGCGCCAGATTCCTTCCACGCCTCCCGTGACGGCCGTTAGCGTGCAAGAGCGCCAAAAGCTGTCGCGGTTCGCGCGTTAGCGCATCGTGACTTGAGAAAGTTGGGCGCCCGTTTTTTCTTTTCGATCCCTGCTTCTTAGTGTGGAAGTATCCACCTCTCTTATGAATCGAACCGCCTTGCTGGTTTCCGCGCTCCTCCTTCCGCTTTCCGCATTTGCCGCCGAGCCGGCTCCGAAGCCACCGCTCACTCCGGGCGACAATCTCGTCGTCGATGGCATTCCGCCCATTCCGGGAGATTTGCCCGACCAGGTTGGCCGTTACACGGAATCGCGCGCTGCTGGATTTCAGGACTGGCATCCGACGCGTGCGGAGATGTTGATCACGACGCGCTTCGGCGACACCAACCAGCTCCATCACGTTACGCAAGCCGGCGGCGCACGGACGCAACTGACCTTTTTTCCGGATCGCGTCGATGGCGGGAAATTCGAGCCGGGCAAGGGCGAATACTTCGTTTTCTCGAAAGGCGCGGGCGGAAACGAATTCAACCAGAACTACCGCTACGATTTCGCGACGGGCGAAATCACCCTGCTCACCGACGGCAAATCGCGCAACAGCAGTCCGACCTGGAGCAACAAAGGGGACCGGATCGTTTACACCTCCACCCGGCGCAACGGCGCCGACACCGATATCTACGTCGAGTCGCCGACCGATCCGAAGAGCGACAAGATGCTCGCCGAAGTGAAGGGCGGCGGTTGGGACCCGGCCGATTGGTCGCCGGACGACAAGCAACTCCTGGTGCTGGAAGGCATTTCCATTAACGAAAGTTATATCTGGCTGTTCGACGCCCAGACCGGTGCGAAGAAAGAAGTGACGCCCCGCCCGGCGGAAGGCGCGGAAAAGGTTTCGTACTCGAGCGCGCTATTTTCCAGGGACGGCAAAGGCCTTTTCGTGACGACCGATCGTGAATCGGAATTCCAACGGTTGGCCTACATCGATCTCGCGAGCGGCAAGCACACTTACCTCATCCCCGATGCGCGCTTCGACGTGGACAGCTGGGACTTGAGCCACGACGGCAAACAAATCGCCTACACGCTGAACGAGAATGGCGTGAGCACGCTGCACCTGATTGAAGTCAAACCGAGCAACGGGACTGTAACCGTCGGCGCAAAAAAAGAGCCGGTGTTTAATCCGCCATTGCCGGCCGCGGTGATCTTCAGCGTCCACTTCCATCCTGATCCGAAACAGAGCCTGGTCGCCTTCAATGTCGTCGGGGCGCGATCGCCTTCCGATGTTTATACCTGGTCAACTGCCGGCGGCAAAAACGTCATCGCGCGCTGGACCGCGAGCGAGACCGGCGGCATTCCCGCGAGCCGTTTTGTCGAGCCCGAGCTGGTGAAATGGAAATCGTTCGACGGCAAAGAAATCACCGGCTTTCTCTACAAACCGGACGCGGCAAAATTTCCGGGCAAACGGCCGGTCATCATCAATATCCACGGCGGTCCGGAGGCGCAGTACCGCCCCGGGTTCCTGGGCCGGAACAATTATTTCATCAACGAACTGGGCTGCGCGATCCTCTTCCCGAACGTGCGTGGTTCCGAAGGCTACGGGAAGAGTTTCCTGAAACTCGATAACGGGCTAAAGCGCGAGGATTCCTACAAGGACATCTCGGCGTTGCTCGACTGGATTCCATCGCGCCCCGAGCTCGATGCCGGGAGAGTGATGGTGACGGGCGGTTCTTATGGCGGCTTCATGACGCTCGCGGTGGCGACGAACTACGCTGACCGAATCCGCTGCGCCCTGGACATCGTCGGCATTTCCCATCTCGCGACGTTTCTGAAAAACACGGAGAGCTACCGCCGTGATTTGCGCCGCGTGGAATACGGCGATGAGCGCGATCCGCAAATGGCGGAATTCATGGAGCGGACGGCGCCCTTGAATAATGCGCACAAAATCACGAAGCCGCTTTTTGTTGTCCAAGGCGCGAACGATCCGCGCGTGCCGAAATCCGAGGCGGAGCAAATCGTAGCGACGTTAAAGAAACAAGGGACGCCGGTCTGGTTTCTCATGGCGAAGGACGAAGGCCACGGCTTCGCGAAAAAGAAGAACGCAGATTTCCAGTTTTACAGCACGGTCCAGTTCATCCGCGAGACCCTGCTGAAGTAATTCCGCCTTTTAGGCGCGTCGAGATAATGCCTGGTTATCCTGAGCCGCGCAGACGGCGAGGGACCTCCCACGCGCTCTGCGTTCACCCAAACGAGCGGGATCATATTCGCCACGCCGATCTTCGTGGATCGCGATAGCGGACTTGCGTGATTTACTCTTCGACCGGGAGGTCCCTCGCCGACTTGGCGGCTCGGGATGACAAGCAACAAAAGGTCATCCGGCGGTGCTGCTGCGATATTAGAGGAGTCACCTCACTGCATTGAATCGTAAAATCATTACCCTGGCGTTTTTGGCGAGTTTACTTTTCGCGACGGACGCTCGCGCTTTGGAAGCGTCGCTGCCGGATCCGAAACTCACGCCGGGGAGAGTCGCGCAGAGCGAAGACGACCGGCGCGGCGTGACCGTTGAGATGGAGCAGAAAGTCTTTGCGCGATACAAACTGCCGTGGTCGAGCCGCCCCGCGTTCAAGATCGATCACCTCATTCCTTTGGAACTCGGAGGCGCAGATACGATCGACAATCTTTGGCCGCAAAGTTTGCGGGCCAGGCCCTATGGGTGGGAGCGAAAGGAATTACTGACCGAGGTTCTCCTCCAGCGAATCGCCCGGAAACAAATCACGCTTCAGCAGGCCCAGGAACAAATCCGCCGTGATTGGATCGATGCGTTTATCGACCATCTCGGGATGGTCTACCTGAAAGACACGGACCTCAGCCGTTGAGCTGGCCCGCTTACGAAGAAAATTTTCCGTAGACCGCCACTAACGGATATTTGCAGCGGTTCCGGGTCCAGTAATCACTCGCGAAACCGGTCTTGGTCCGGATGACCACGTGACCCGTCGTGCCGTGGCCGAAAACCAGCACCGAGCCGATCGGCGCTTTGAACTGATCACGCACCGGCAGCTTTTTGAATCCGTAATTCCGCACCAGCTCGTCGCCGGCCTGGGAAGCGTAGTTTGTCTTCGGGTAGGAACTGATCACACCGGAGGCGACCAGCGCTTCCTTCACGGCGCGCCAGCACTTGGCCTTCGAGCGAGCGTGGGCGCGGTCCTGGGCGATGGAAGCAGCCTTCCGCAAACGGGGGTCGAGGCGAGAATCGACACTGGCATCGGGATGAACCACCGGCACACGCCAGTAGCGGCGCATGATTCGGGCGGAGCCAACCGAGCCGTCAAAGTTGCTGTAATAGAAGCGCCCCGGGGACCGGTTCAGTCCTGCGGATTGCACGTCCACTGTGGTACTTATCAGCGCGCAGGCAGTGAGAAAAACGAGAAAAAGAAAACGTTGCACGCATTGTGTGTATGCAAGCCGCGTACCAGCGTGACAAGCCTTTTCGGCGTCAATATCGAACTTTTTTTGCCATTACGGTTTATCGACTAAACAATCGTAGAATTGCCAGAAAATAGAGCAATAACTGGAGCCGGTTTTTGCGCGGCCGATTGCTCCATTTGCTTCCGCGCCTTATCTATCCAGCATGGCTCAATTCCCAAAAGAACAAACCAAGACCGGCGCGTTCAAACGCCAGGAAGATGCCTTCCGCGATTGGGTGAAGCGCGATGGATCGACGCCCTACAAGCCGGAACGCGGCCGTTATCACCTCTACGTCTCACTCGCCTGCCCGTGGGCGCATCGCACGATCATTCTGCGCAAGCTGAAGGGGCTGGAAGAGGTGATTGGGATGACGGTGGTCGATCCGGTGCGAGACGAGCGCGGCTGGGCTTTTCGCGAAGGGCCGGGCCACTCAGAGGATCCAATCAAAGGCTTCAAGTTTCTGAGCGAAGCGTATTCCGCGACCGATCCGAATTACCGCGGACGAGTGACCGTGCCGGTGCTGTGGGACAAGAAGACGAAACGCATCGTGAGCAATTCGGACGACGACCTGCTGCGCATGCTCAACGCCGAATTCGCCGGCTTCGCGACCAACGATTACGACTTCCACCCCGCTGATCTCCAAAGCGACATCGACGCGCTGAACCAGACGATTTACGAGCGAGTGAACAATGGCGTTTATCTTGCCGGCTTCGCGACACGGCAGAAACCTTACGAGCGTGCCGCGAAAAGGCTGTTCGAGACCCTCGATGAACTGGACGCCCGTCTCGCGACGCGGCGCTACCTATTCGGCGAGCGCATGACTGAAGCGGACTGGCGTCTCTTCCCCACCCTGATTCGCTTCGACGCCGTGTATCACGGCCACTTCAAATGCAACCTGCGCCGCATCGTCGATTACCCGAACCTCTGGCCCTACCTGCGCGACCTTTACCAGCACGACGCCGTGGCCGAGACGGTGAACTTCGATCACATCAAGCGCCATTACTACGTGACGCACGACGATATTAATCCCACGCGCATTGTGCCAATCGGGCCAATGCTGGAGCTCGAGACACCTCACGGCCGCGAACGGCTGGGCGCGTAGAAATAGGCCGTGTTAAGAGCGGACTAGCCCTTCACGTAAACGCCCATAAGCGGGCGGCGCGAGGGGGTCTTCGATCGGAAATCACTGACAAAGCCGTTCTTAGTACGGATTTCGACGTGGCCGGCTGCCCCGCGGGCATTATAGACCAGGATCGAGCCAATGGGCGCGGCAAACGGATCGCGAATAGGGAGTTTCCGGAAGCCGTAATCCTGGACCAGCTCATTGGCGGCCTGCTTGGCCAGCGCGGTTTTCGGACGGGAATCGATCACGCCCGAGGCGAGGAGGGCTTCCTTTACATACCTCCAGCAGCGCGATTTTGAATGGGCGTGGGAGCGCTCCTGGGCGATCGACGCCGCCCGCATCAGCCTGGGGTCGAGGCGGGGGTCAATTTTTGCGATCGGGAAAACGAGCTTTTTTTTCTGGTATTCCTCGACGACGGGGGCCGAAACGGTTTTGCCAGAGCGATCCTTGAAAACGAATGACGGTTTGAAATTGAGGCTTTCGGTTTTGGCCGCAGAAGCTGAGGCGGCAAAAGCGCCACCAAGGACAACAGTAAGTAGGAGAGTAATTTTTCGCACGGGAGCGCCCCCTATGCACTTGATCGGAGACATGCGCAAACGATTTTTTGCGCTTTTTTTCACGGAATAAGTAAATGCTCGGACGGCTGGAAGTGGGTTGATTTGCTTCACCCCTCTGAAGGCAGCAGATATGGTTCCGCTCCGTTGAAAACTTCCGGTCTCCTGCGAAGTGTTCGGATGAGGAATTGCCTCGAATCGCCCCGGTTTTGGGCTCGCCAGATTGTGCAAGCCGGATCTGTTTTCCTCGCCGTTTTATTCGTAACAGGCTGCGCCGGGCCAATTAAGTCGCTCTACCCGCCTCGACCGGGCGAAACGCCGAGGTCCATTTATGTAATCCATCATGGCTCGCTCCATACCGGCCTCGCCGTGAAGAGAGCCGACATCCCCGCAGGCCTCTGGCCAGCCCACCGGGATTACGCGAAATTCAAATACCTGGAGATTGGCTGGGGCGAGGATGACGGGTATCGCAAGCCCCTCACCACGGCCATCGCCGCAAAGGCCCTCACCGGCTCCAAGCGGACCGTGCTGCTGGCCGATGGGTTCAGCGCGGTCGGCCAGAAAGTTAGGTCGCCGCGTTTCACCGTGATCCAGGTCGATCTGTCCGATCGCGGCTTCGCCCGTCTCTGCCGGCACATCGAGCAAACCTACGCACTCGACGACGCGGGACGGCCCCTTCGCCTGGAAAAAGGATGGTATCGCGCTCGCGGCACCTATTCGGCCTTCCGCACCTGCAATACCTGGGCGGCGGAGGGCCTCCGCCAGGGCGGTTGCCCGATCACGCCCGCTTATTGTCTCACACCGAGGCCGCTCCTTTCGCAAGTCCGCCGGTTTGGCCGGGTGCTTCGACCCTGACGGGTCTTCCAGACAAAAGCGGAAAACGGCGGCGCTGTTCCCGGTGAAGACAAATTTTTGCATTCTCCTATTGACAGTCTATAGGAGCCTCATACAGATTCTCTATATGAGCACACGTGACGACGACCTGAAGGCGGATCTTTTGCAGGGAACCCTGGACCTGCTGGTCTTGAAGGCGCTCTCGGCGCAATCACTCCACGGCCTCGGCGTTTCGAACCGCATCAGTCAAATCACGAACGGCACCTTCGACGTGAAGCCAGGCTCGCTCTTTCCGGCGCTGCACCGGATGGAGGAAGCGGGCTGGCTCAAGGCGGAATGGGGCGAATCCGAGAACAATCGCCGCGCCAAATTTTACAGCCTGACCAAGGCCGGGCGCCGTCAGCTCGAAACCGAGACGGAAGATTGGCAGCGCATCTCGCTGGCTATCGGCAGCGCGCTCCGCGCGAGCTGACATGACAACGCTCTTTTCACGAGCCGGGAGTCTCCTCCGCAACACGACTTGCAAAGGTCAGGTGGACCGCGAGCTCACGGAGGAGGTCGGCTCGTATGTGGAGTTACTAACGGAGAAAAAAATGAAAGAAGGCATGAATGAACGGGAGGCGCGGCGCGCGGCCATGGTGGAAGTGGGCGGCATCGAGCAGGTGAAAGAAGAAGTGCGCGCGAGCCGGACCGGGTTCGCGATCGAGATCTTCTTTCAGGATTTGCGATACGGAATGCGGTCGTTGCTGAAAAAACCGGGCTTCACGCTCACCGCCGTCATCGCCCTCGCACTCGGCATCGGGGCGAACACCGCCATATTTAGCGTGATCAACGGCGTTCTCCTGCGCTCGCTTTCCTATGCGAATCCCGACCGCATCGTCATGCTCTGGGAGCGGAGTGTCACCGATACACGGAGGCAGATGCAGAATGTCATCTCGCCCGCGAATTTTCTCGATTGGCAAAAGCAAAGCACCTCGTTCGAGCAAATGGCCGCGGTAGGGGACCAGCGCGTCAATCTCACAGGCGGCACCGGCGAACCGGAGGAGATCAAGGCGCAATTCGTCAGCCAGCCGTTCTTTGCCGCGCTGGGAGTGCAGCCTCTCGTCGGCCGCTCGTTCCTGCCGGAAGAAGACACGGTCGGGAACGATCTCGTCATCATTCTCAGTCATGAGCTTTGGCAAACGCGGTTCGCTTCAGATCCGCAGATCGTCGGCAAGCAGGCGACGATTAGCGGCCGGCAACGCACGATCGTCGGCGTCATGCCGTCGGGATTCCATTTTCTCGATAACCAGGTGAGGTCCTGGATGCCGCTGGCGCTCGATCCCGCGATCGATTATCGCGAAAAAACGGGCCGCTATCTCCGCGCCGTGGCGCGCCTGAAGCCGGCTGTGACGGTGCAGCAGGCGCAAGGCGAGTTGGCCGGCATTGCCAAGCAGCTCGAGCAGGCGTTTCCGAAAAAGAACACCGGCTGGGGCGTCAATGTGGTCCCGATGCACGAGCAGGTCGTCGGCGAGATCCGCCCGATCCTGATCGTGTTGCTCGCCGCGGTTGCTTTCGTGCTCCTGATCGCCTGCGCGAATGTCGCCAATCTCCTGCTCTCGCGGGCGGCGGCGCGCCAGAAAGAGCTCGCCCTCCGCGCGGCCCTCGGAGCCACCCGCATGCGGCTCGTCAGGCAAATGCTGACGGAGAGCGTGTTGCTCGCGCTGATGGGCGGCGTGCTCGGCGTGCTCCTCGCCTATTGGGGGATTCAGGTCCTGATCGCCTTCGGGCCGGATAACATCCCGCGCTTGAATGAGATCACCATCGATCCGCGCGTGCTCGGCTTCACCTTTGGAATTTCATTACTCACCGGCATCCTCTTTGGCCTGATCCCGGCACTCCAGGCGTCTCGGCCGGATTTGAACGACGCGCTCAAAGAAGGCTCTCGCGGCTCAACCGGCGGCCGGAGCCGGACCTTCCGCAACATCTTTGTCGTGGCGGAAGTCTCGCTTGCCCTCGTCTTGCTGGTCGGCGCCGGGCTCATGATCCGCAGCTTCATGCGGCTGCAATCGGTCGAGACCGGTTTCAACCCGGAGAACGTGCTAACGATGCGCGCCCAGTTGCCGCGCAAAAAATACACGGAGCCGCACCAGATCGTCGATTTCTTCAAGCAGGCGCAGGAGCGCATCGCCGCGTTGCCGGGTGTGCAGGCGGTGGGCGCCATCAGCTATCTACCCCTCACCGGCCTCGCCTCGCGCGATTCCTTCAGGGTCGTGGGAGAACCTCCCGCCGCACCAGGCCAGGAGCCTGGCGTGGAGGTCCGCGTGATCACGCCAGGGTATTTTCAAGCGATGGGCATCCCGTTGCTGAAAGGCCGGCTACTCAATGAACGCGACGTGAAAGAATCGCGCGTGCTGTTAATCAACGAAACGATGGCGAAGAAATATTTCGGGGGCGTGGACCCAGTCGGAAAGCAGATGGAAGTTTTCTGGGATGGGAGCGGGCCCGACGAAATCGTCGGCGTTGTCGGCGATATCCGGGAAGGCGCGCTCAATAAGGAACCGGAGCCCGCCATCTACTGGTCGCATTGGCGGGTGCCGTATTCCGGCATGGCACTGGTGGTGCGCACCTCCGGCGATGCGGCGCGTTTCGGGACGGCTGTGCAAAAGGAAATTCGGGCGCTCGATCCGGAACAGCCGGTCGCGGACGTCCGCACGATGCAGCAGGTCATCGCAAAATCGATCGCGCGGCCGCGTTTCAACACGCTGCTGCTCTCGATCTTCGCCGGCGTCGCGCTCGTCCTGGCATCCGTCGGCCTCTACGGCGTGATGAATTATTCCGCCACGCAACGCACCCACGAAGTCGGCATCCGGATGGCGTTGGGCGCCACGCGAGCTGATATTATGCGGCTCGTGGTCGGCAACGGCATGCTGCTGACGTTCATCGGTATCGGCATTGGCGTCGCCGCCTCGTTGTTGCTCACCCGGGTCATGGCGAGCCTTTTGTTCGGCGTGACCGCGACGGATGCGCCGACCTTTCTCGGCGTCTCCCTCGTGCTCGCAGCGGTTGCTTTGGTCGCGAATTATATTCCCGCGCGCCGGGCTACTCGCGTCGATCCAGTCATCGCGCTCCGCTACGAATAACCCGTCTCGCCGCTCGTCATGCGCCTCCGAGCCCTTCTCCGCAACATCACCCGCCGGCGCGAGGTCGAACAAGACCTCGCCGATGAAGTCAGTTCGTATGTCGATCTTGCGACGCAACGGAAGATGAAAGACGGCCTCACTGAGGCAGACGCGCGCCGCGCCGCGCTCGTTGAGTTCGGCGGCGCCGAGCAGGTGAAGGAACAAGTGCGCGATGTCCGCCTTGGACATTTTTTCGAAACGCGGCTGCAAGATGTGCGCTTCGCCTTTCGCACCCTGCGCAAAGCGCCTGTCTTCTCGCTCACCGTCGCCCTGGTGCTGGCCCTCGGCATCGGCAGCACCGCGCTCATGTTCACCATCGTGAATTCGGTCCTGCTGAAAGGCCCGCCTTTCCCGGAAGCCGATCGGCTCGTGATGCTCTGGCAGGATTTGCCGCAGGAAAAACGCGTCTCGTTTTCGACGCGCGAGTTCACGGTCTGGAGTCAACAGAGCCAGCTCTTTGAGAATCTCGCGGTCATGACCGGTTCCGGTTTCACCATCACCGGCCGAGGTGAGCCCGAGCTGGCGATTGGTCATTTCGTGACTCCGTCGTTTTTCCAAACGCTGCGCGCGGCGCCCGCGCTCGGACGCGTCTTTTTGGAAGCGGAAGCCAGGACCGGCCAGGATCGCGTGGTTATTCTCAGTCACGCCTTCTGGCGGGAAAAATTCGCCATGCGCTCCGACGTCCTCGGCCAGGCCATCACCATGAATGGCAAGCCCTACACCGTGGTCGGCGTCATGCCCGAAAGCTTCGACTTCCCCAGACGCGAGATAAAACTCTGGGTCCCGGCCGCGATGGACGGCGGCGTCTATCAGGAGAACCCCGACGCGCATTTTCTCCGCGTCCTTGGCCGGCTGAAACCCGGCGGCACGCTGGAGCGCCTGGAGGCCGAGAACGAACTGCTCGGCACCCGCGTGAATGCGCCGGAGGACGACACTGTGCGCCGGTTTTATGCGGTCAGTCTCAAGGAAATGATGTCCGGCGATCTGCGCCGGCCGCTGCTCGTGTTGCTCGGCGCGGTCGCGTTCCTCCTCCTCATCGCGTGTGCGAATGTCGCCAATCTCATGCTGGCGCGGGCCAGCTCCCGGCAATCGGAAATGGCCATTCGCAGCGCCATGGGCGCCAGCCGTCCGCGCTTGATCGCGCAGCTCCTCACCGAAGCCGCGCTGCTCGCCTGCATCGGTGGCGCGCTTGGGATCGGCATCGCCGCGTGGGGGCTGGATCTCCTAAAGCATTTCGCCACCGACAATCTTCCGCAGCTCGCGCATGCGGAGCTCGACGGCTGGGCGCTCGGCTTTGTGCTCCTCGTCTCCGCCGCGTCTGGAATTCTCTTCGGCCTCGGCCCCGCCTTCGCCGCTTCGCGCACGAACCTGCAGGACGCGCTCAAGGGCGCGACCCGCTCGAGCAGCAGCGCCGGTTCCGAACGCACGCGCCGCGCGCTCGTTTTCGCCGAAGTCGCCCTCGCTTGCGTGCTGCTCGTCGGTTGCGCGCTGATGCTCCGCAGCTTTATCGCGCTCCTCCATGCCGATCCTGGGTTCCGTTCGCAGAATCTGGTCGTCGCCGACACCGCTCTCATGCAGGACCGTTACCCTGAGGCAGCTCAGATGCTTCGGTTCTATCAGGAAGCCCTTGATAAAGTGCGTGCGCTTCCGGGCGTCGAGTCGGCGGGCGTCGTCACGCATCTGCCCTTCGGCGGCAACAGTTGGGGCAACAGCTACGAGGTCGAAGGCCAGCCCGCCGCCGCCGGTGTGCAATACAACGCCCAGATTCGTCCGATCAGCCCCGGCTATTTCGCCACGATGCAAATCCCCTTGAAGCAAGGCCGCGATTTCACCGAGCACGACAACGAAACGGCGCCCGCTGTCACCATCGTGAACGAAGTTTTCGCCCAACGGTTCTGGCCTAACGAAAGCCCGCTCGGCAAACGGATCCGCTTCGGGCGCGACTGGCTTTCCATCGTCGCCGTTTGCGGCAGCATCAAACACAGCAGTCTCGATGTCGCGCCCGACGCCGAAATTTATGTCCCCTATCCGCAAGCTCCCGCGGGCGCCCTTACCTTCGTTGGTCGCCAGCTCAATTTTGTCGTGCGCTCGAGCGCTCCCGCGAGCGTCGCCCCGCTTCTGCGCGGCACCATTAACCGGCTCGATCCCAATCTGGTTGTGCGCATCAACACCATGGAATCGCTCATCGACGACTCCATCGCGCAACCGCGCTTCCGAACCTGGCTCATCGGCGTTTTCTCCATCTTCGCGCTCACCCTGGCCTGCCTCGGCATCTACGGCGTCATCGCCTATCTCGTCACGCAGCGCTACAAAGAGATCGGCATCCGCATGGCCCTCGGCGCCACCCGCGCCAACATCCTGCAACTCATCCTCGGCCGCACCCTCAAGCTCACCGCCATGGGCGTCGTCGCCGGCCTCATCGCCGCCTTTTTCCTCTCTCGCTTCCTTAGCACCATCCTTTTCGGCATCACCGTCCACGACACCGTCACGTTCGTGGCGGTCCCGGCCTGCCTCATCATCATCGCCCTCCTCGCCGGCTACCTCCCCGCCCGCCGCGCCACCCGCGTCGATCCGGTCAGTTCGCTGCGCTACGAGTGAGCGTAGCTCTGAGTTTTCCGATTGCTTTTCATTTTCGATTCACGATAGCTTCTTCGACGTGCCCCCGCGCTTGAAGTTTCCCCGCACGTTTCTGCGACCAACGATTTCCTCACTCGTCGTAGAACAGCCGAACCAACCCCCAACATAGGAATCACCATGAGCAACTAGCAGAAGACCGCCAAAGACTACGTTAGCATCTGGGCCGATCTCCTCGGACGCGCCCAGAAAGATCCCGCCCTCAAGAAGAGGCTGATCGCATCGGCCCTCGATGAACTCAAAGCCGAGGGCTGGGAGGTGGAGACAGAGGAGGCCGGCAAGGCCGTTGAACAGGCCGTACGGACCGCTGTAGAGAATCCGAACATGGTTGACATGCTCAAGCACCTCGCATCAGGGAACTCCGGGGTCCAGACGACCACGAACACCGATCCCGATTATATCAGGGCGGAAGCCAAAATTCACGGGCTGGTGCTCACGCTGTCGCCTCAGGCGTGCAGCGACCTGGCAACCGGGATGGGAATAGGAGCGGCGATCTCCTCTGCGCTCAGCTTCATCCCCGGCGTCGGTCCCCCCCTCGCCTTCGTCGTCGGCGTTGGTATCGCGGCGTCTGCTGGGATCATCGCCCTCGCGAACCGTGGCAAGGGAGTATGGGTGACGTATTTGTGGATTCCACCGTTCCCTTCATGGGTGCATCCGGTGTCCTGAGCTAATCTCGTTGCGCTCGCCAGGCTCGCGCGCACTTTCAACTCACCGCCCCGGGAATTCACCGGCCTCATCGCCGCCTTCTTCCTCTCCCGTTTCCTCAGCACCATCCTCTTCGGCATCACCGTCCACGACACCGTCACGTTCGTGGCCGTCCCCGCCTGTGTCATCATCATCGCCCTCCTCGCCGGTTACCTCCCCGCCCGCCGTGCGACCAAGGTCGACCCCGTCTCGTCGCTCCGCTACGAATAACGGGCGCTCTCGGCGATTGAGACCGCCTTCGATTTGGGATAGGCTGCCGGCATGATCCCCCGCATCAAAGAGCTGTTGCATACCACCCCGTTCTCGCCCTTCACCGTCCGAACGAGTGACGGTCGCGAATACACCGTTCCGACGCCCGACCACGCCGCCGTAAATCCCAAAGGGACATATGTCGTTCTCTTCTCCGATGACGAGAGCCATGCGGATGTTGCGGGACTTCATGTTGCCGCGGTGGTCAAGCAGACCAGCGTTCAAGAGTAGGCGCTTCGCTTGAGAATGTTCTCGGTTCGCCTCCCGCGGGTGCTAATCTCCCCGTGAACTTTCAGTAGCCGCAAGGTCCGTGCGCTTCCCACATTTGATCTCCCCAGCTCGATTGCTCGCTCCACCTGAGAAGCGGAGTATCGCCCGCCAATTTTGCGCGCTAACATGCATCGCTGGCTTTCTTGCGACGAAGAGTGCATTCGCGGATCAATCCCCCACCCCCTCGCCGAATTCGGCGGCGGCGTCCCTGAAAGACAAAACTGACGCGGAACTGCTCGTGCTTATCACCGGACAAAAGGCGCCCGTTACCCAAAGATCGGACTACGAGTGGGACGATCGGGTAAAGCCATCGCCACTTGATCGGCTGTGGGAAATGCCGGCTCGCGATGCAGCCGTCGCGTTCGTCACTGATTGCCCGGGCAAAGACGCTTCCGGCATCAAATTCGAAATCAACGAGCCAAATGCGCGTCCTCCGGCGAAAGGGGAAATCGGCATTCGATGGATTGACGGAAACAATTACGCTCCCCGGCAAGAGGGCGTGATCATTCTTCGATTCGATGGCCATAAGTCAGCCTTACTGAAGTCGCACGTCGAGGTGGTTGGCCGTCCGCCAAAACAGGAACTCGAACGCGCCATCATGAAGACCGATTTTCACGAAATTCGACGACTGGTGGCACAGCAGACCTACGAGATTATATGGTGGTTAAGGCACGTTCGGAGCGTCGGTACTTCCAATCGCGGCGGCGCCTCTTCTTCAAATGACGATTACGGACGTTTTTGGATGAAACCTGACGGGCCGGTGACAGATCAGGCGATCCTTGGCGAACCGTGTGACCAATGGTTCGACGTGGAGTCGAACACGTGGCAGGGGGCTTTTGCCTATACCCTCATCCGGCGGTTAGCCGAAAGGAGCGGGATAAAACAACGCTACCCCATTCCGAAGGTTGGCCGCTACGTTGACAATGATCCTGACTCGATATTCTTGCGAACCACCGCACCGCCGGAAGCGAATGATCAGGACGCGACGGAGAAATGGGTAGGGCGGCTTCTTGCCATCCTTCAAAACCCGAAACGGGACTTCTTGTACTACCCCGTCATGGAACTGTTGGTTCCACTTTACGATCCTTTGCGTTACGACGACGATCGAATCAACCGTACGCTCCTTGACGTCCTGCAACGGAGCGAGAAAGCCGGCGCTGCGATGACCGAGCCTCAGCAAAAGGCCGAACCCGAGCTCGACTATTCCAAATTCCCAGACCCCAAGGCGCTAGAAAAAGAGGAGAAAGCGCGTCAGCAAAGGCGGAACAAAAAATACCTGGAAGCGTATCATCTCCGTCAGCGAAAAAGTGAAATGGAGTCGAATGCCGGGATCGCCGCGGAAAAACTCGGACTGCGTGATGTGGTAAGCGCGTTCCCGGACGTGCTCCGGCTCTCACCGAAGGAAGCGGTGGCGATGGCCGTCAGGCATCCTGAGTTCCGCCCGAGACTGCTCGAATACTTGCAGCCTCGAATGTCAGGCGAATCGCCAGGCCACGCCATTGAAACTATCTGGCGGGCAGATCTTCGAGAATTCACGCCGTGGCTGGAGAAGTTTGCGAACGGGGTGCTGCCTGCGGGACAGGAACCAACCGCTAAGTACCATGCCAATGCGGTATTGTCAGCCTGGCGGGAAACCGATGCGTTAACAAAAACGAAACTCGATATCATGCTGACTGGAAAGGGCGGCGGCTACCCGATTCCCGAATTCCTGCGGACGCAACTTGAGGGACTTTCAAGCGAAGACAAAGATGCTGTCCGGAATTTTGTGAGTTGGATGCGCACCGTCGAAGTGCCGTGGATGCGTCAGTATCTCGAAAACGTGTTCACACCACACACACCTCGCCCGGACAACCCGCTCCAGAGGTGAGGTAAGTTTCCCAGCAAATCGGAAGCTCGGCCCCTTTCACTCTGGCTTGCTTAAGACCCCCCCGAAACGATAGCCTTCACGGTCATGAAATCGTTTAGCCTTCTCGTTGTCGCGACGATCGCATTCGGCAGCCTGAGTCTTCCGGCGAAAGAGCCAACGTTCGAGGGACTGGGGTCTTACACTCGAAACATCACGACGGAATCGACGCAGGCCCAGAAATATTTCAATCAGGGCCTCGGGTTTTATCATGGGTTCAATCATGGCGCGGCGATCCGGGCGTTCCAGGAAGCGACGAAGCTCGATCCCAAATGCGCGATGGCGCATTGGGCGATCGCGCTGGCGAACGGGCCACATATCAATTTTCCGTTAGTGCCGCCGGCGGCCGCGGAAGTGGCCTGGAAGGAATTGCAATTGGCGCAGGAGCACGCCGACAAGGCGTCACCGGTCGAGCGCGCGCTGATCGATGCCTTGGGCAAACGTTATGCGAATCCGCAACCGGAAGACCGCAAGCCCCTCGATGAAGCGTACGCGGCGGCGATGCGGGAGGTTTGGAAGCAATTCCCTAACGACCAGGATGTCGGCGCGCTCTTCGCGGAGGCGATGATGGATCTGCGGCCGTGGGACCAGTGGACGCCTGACGGCGACCCGAACCCTGGGACGGATGAAATCCTGGCGACGCTCGATGCAGTCATCGCGCTCAATCAAAACCATCCATTCGCGAACCATCTTTACATCCACGCGGTGGAGGCTTCGCGGAATCCCGAGCGGGCGGACGCCGCGGCGGACCGTTTGCGCACTTTGCAGCCCGGCCTGGCGCACAACGTCCACATGCCATCCCATATCGACATTCGCCGCGGGCGCTGGCAGAAGGCGATCGAGACGAACGAAAAGGCGGTCGTGGCGGACCAGCGCTACCGTAAGATTGTGGGGCCGCCGACCGGACTGCTGCCGGTTTACGCCGCGCACAACCGGCACATGCTCGCTTACGGCGCCCTGATGACCGGGCAGCGCGAGGTGGCGATGAAACATGTGCGCGCGATGGTCGCGGAAATTCCGGCGGCGTTTGTGAAAGAAAGCCCAACCATCGCGGACGGCTTTTTCGCCGTGCCGATGGAAGTGCTGGTGCGCTTCGGACGTTGGGATGAAATTCTCGCCGAGCCGAAGAAGTATCCGGAAAACATGCCGTTTTCGCGGGCCTTCCACCATGCGGCCCGGGCCACGGCGTACGCGGCCAAGGGTAACACCGCGAACGCGCGCAAGGAGCAGGCGCTATTCGTGGAAGGCGCGAAGCTGGTCCCGCCGGAGACGCAGCTCGGCAATAATCTCGCCGCTCCCGTGATCTCGCTCGCCAGCCACATGTTGGAAGGCGAAATCCTGGTGGCGGAAGGAAACATCGACGGCGGCGTGGCGGAATTGCAGACGGCTGTGAAAGAAGAGGACGCCTTGAAATACGATGAGCCGCCGGCCTGGATGATCCCGATCCGTCATTCGCTCGGCGCGGTCCTGATGAAGGCGAAAAGGTTCGCCGAGGCCGAGCAGGTTTATCGCGATGATCTGAAACGGCTGCCGGACAACGGCTGGTCGCTCTTCGGGCTCGCTGAAAGTCTGCGCGAGCAAAAGAAGAGCGACGACGAAGCCGCCGTGACAAAGGCGAAGTTCCAGAAGACCTGGGCAAAGGCGGACACAAAAATCACAACGTCGTGCCTGTGCCAGGCGAAGACGCAGTAGCGGCATTTGGCCCACAAGGAGCGGCGGTCTCCAGACCGCCGTTGTTTTAGTTCGGCGGTTTGTAAACCGCCGCTCCTTGTCGCTTCACGGCTGTTGAACTTCCGCTGCGAACCAGCGCATACTCCTGCGAATGGAACGCCCAAATATTTCCGCGACCACCTTTCGGACCGCCTTCGTCCTGCTCCTGGTCCTCGCGGTGACGATAATGTTCCTGGCCGTAACGTGGCCGTTCCTCAAACCGCTCCTCCTAGGCGCGATGCTCGCCGGCTTATGCCGCCCTCTCTACAGCTGGGTGAAGCGGCTCGTCGGCGGTCGCAGGTCCCTGGCGGCGACGTTAACGCTCATCATTCTTTTTATTCTCGTCGCAGGGCCGGTCAGCGCGTTTGTCGGCGTGGTCGTGGCGCAGGCGATCCATGTGAGCGACCAGGCGATCCCCTGGGTGCAGCAGCACTTCGGCGCGGCGAGCACGTTAAACTTCCACGATTGGCTGGTGCAACGCTTTCCGGCCCTGGCGCCTTACGTGCCGGAGCAGACCCAAATTCTGGAGAGCCTCGGCCGGGTGGCGAAAGGAGCCGGGTCATTCCTCGTCGTGGGAGCCACGCAATTGACCGCCGGCACCGCCGGTTTTCTGCTCGATCTTTTCGTGATGCTTTACGCGATGTTTTTTTTCTTTCGCGACGGCCCCAAGATTATCGAGAAAATTTTCTACTACATGCCGCTGACCAGCAAAGACGAAGGGCTTTTGCTCGAGCGGCTCAGCTCGGTCACCCGCGCCACAATCAAGGGAACGCTGGTCATCGGCATTATCCAAGGCACGCTGGCCGGCCTCGGTTTCTGGGTAGCAGGGATCGATGGCGCCGCGTTCTGGGGAACGATCATGACCGTTCTCTCCGTCGTTCCCGGCATCGGCGCAGCGCTGATCTGGGTGCCGGCGGTGATCTACCTTTTCATCACTGGACAAACTCTTGCGGCAACGCTGCTCCTGCTCTGGTGCGCAACCGTCGTCGGCACCATCGATAACATCCTGCGGCCGGCGCTGGTCGGGAAGGATGCAAAGATGCCTGACCTCCTCATTCTGATCGGCACCCTTGGCGGGCTGTTTCTGTTCGGGCCGATCGGGTTCATCGTGGGCCCGATCGTTTGCGGTCTGTTCCTGACGGTGTGGGACATCTACGGGACAACGTTCAAAGCGATCCTGCCGCCGGTGAAAAGCGTGAGCACCGGGGAATTGAAACGACCGGAGCCGAACCTCGAAGAGTGACCCTTCTTCTGTAGTAACTGTCTTGAGTTCAAGCGAGGAGAGGATCGGTTTTGAGGGAGCTGTTGAGGGCGATAAGTAATTTTCGCATGGTGGCGGTAAGAGCGAGCTTGGGCGGTTTGCCTGCGGCGCGGAGGCGCTGATAAAACTGGGCCAGGACGGGGTTGTGCCGGGTGGCGACCAAGGCAGCCATGTAAAGGCCGCACCGCACCGCACGACGGCCGCCAAAGATGGCGCGTTTGCCTCGAGCCGTGCCGCTGTCGCGGTTAAAGGGAGCGAGGCCGGCGAGAGCTGCAGCCTGCCGGCGATTGAGTTCGCCCAATTCGGGCATTTGGGCCAGGAGCAAAGCAGCGGTGCGTGGACCGACTCCCGCGAGGGCGGTCAGTTTGCGTGCTTTAGCGCAGAGCTCTGGGCTTTGGGCGATGAGCTGCTGGAGGAGCAAATCGATCTGAGCGATCTGCTTTTGGATCTGGGTGAGCAGACCTTTGCTCAAGCGCCGCAGCGTCTTGTCGGTGAGTTGAGCGCTGCGATTTTGCTCCGCCACCAGCAAACGGCTTAAGTGCCGGCGCTGGCTTTCCCATTCGCGCAGTGTCTCCTGGTGGGGCTTTGGCTCCGCCGTGGCCTGGGGCCTGATGGCCTGGCCGAAGCGACAGAGCAGGTGCGCGTCGATCGAGTCGGTTTTGGCTAGCACCCCACTGGCTCGAGCGTATTGGCGCACTCGACTGGCCTGGACCAGACTGACTTTAATTCCACCGCGCTGGAGCGCTTGGATTAGAGCGCGCTCATAGCCTCCGCTGGCTTCACAGATCACCTGGATCGAGCCTGCGATTTGGCTCAGGCGCTTGACCAGTGCACTTCTTCCCGCAGCGTCGTTGGTCACGCGCCAGGATTGCTCCTCCCAAGCCACGTCCAAATGCGCTTTGGCGACATCGACTCCGACATAGACAACTTGCTCTTTCATGTGGTAGAAAACTCCTGCTTGTGAGATGCGAGCTGGCCAGGCCGGACCTGCCCTTGGGGTGGGCCGGCTTGGTCGCTCCAGTAACTGTTCGAGTTTTGTTCCAACCAAGGGCAGATGCGGATCGAACTACAGCCCGCTCCTGGCTCAACGCCATAAGCCGCCGCTTCGGGGATCGCGCACCTGCCCTGTTCTGCACGAACAAGATCACAATTCCAAGATACAAGCCGCTTCGCTGTGCGAAGCGT
>DASQLH010000361.1:0-19509 GCA_035630155.1 Chthoniobacterales bacterium | reverse complement strand
AACCCAAGCTGAAGCCGCGTCTTGACGGTGCCCAGCGGCGTCCGCGTGGTCGCCGCGATCTCGCGCTGGCTCAGCCCCTTGAAATACGCCAGCTCCACCGCTTCGCGCTGGACGCGCGGAAGCGTTTCCAGTTGCTGCCCGAGAAAACGCCGCAGATCGCTTTGCGTCGCTTCGGAGGTCATCCCGTCCACGCGCGAATGCCGTGACTGCGGCTTGATCTCCTCCTCAAAGCGCTGCTTGGCGCGCCGATAACTATCCCGCCGCCGGACCCGGTCGATCGCCCGCCGGCGCGCGATGGTGATGACCCAGCCGAGCGGCTTGCCGGCCTTCGGCGAATAATGATGGGCTTCCCGCCAAATCTGGAGGAACGATTCCTGGAGCACGTCGTCCGCCTCGGATTCCTCGTGCACAACGCTGCCGATCAACGCGCGCAGCGAATGCGCATACCGCGAATAAAGTTCCTTCAGGGCCTGCTGGCGCCGCTGCGTGATTTCGCTCATTAACATTTCATCACACATGAAGTTGCCGTTCGAGCCGTCGAGCTGCGGAAGAAGTTCAGGGAATATCGCCATGCCTTCATTTCGGACGGGACTCGTGCATCGGCCATCGGCGCACTGGATTATCGTGCGGTAGGTGAAATTCCGATGGCGTTTGCCAGAGAAGAGATGATCTAACGATGGCGTAGAGGAGCGGCCGTAAGAATTTCACCTACGGCCGGGTCATCCCGCGCGCGGATGGCGGGGCGGAGACCAGTCAGATTTACTGACGCTCCCTCCGTATGAATTACCACCTTCCGCCCGAAGAAAAGCTCGCTCTCCTCCAGGAAGCCGATTTGCGCCGCAAATGGCATTCGCTCGATGATCGACGCGTCTGTGTCTTATGCGACCGGACGATCACCGGCCGCCAGATCGAGGTGATTCCCGACGCCGCGGGCGTTATCACCTTGCGCTGTCCGACGGAAGGATGTCCCGCCTTGCCCAGCGACTGGTTTTATCAGGGCAGCGCCATTTCCGCTCATCGAGATCCATCCGGCCGGCCGGACGAGGTGAGTTTCCTCTGGAAGTAACGGAGGCGGCGTGGCTTCGCGAAAACCTGCGCCACACCAAGTTTCTTCGCCTGCGCGAACCGCGCGACCTGCGGAAACGCTCCGTTAGGTGATTTCGATGACCGGGCGGCGCGACGGTGGGGGGAACTCGTTCCGTCGAAATGCAATCGAAGCGCTGTAGCCGCCCCGCTATGTCGGGGCGATCAGGGTGAGCGGCGATCGGCACGGCGACATAGCGCCGTGGCTTACAGCAACGACAGCTATTTTCGCCGCCACTCCTGCCAGCGTTCCATCCCTTGGAAGAGGGGGAGCGAATCGGAAATGGGCTCGCTTCGAACAAGCTGAAAATCGTCGCCCAAAAGATCGGATGCCTGCGCTTCTGTGAGAGGGAACGGAGGCGGCTCGGGTTCCTCTCCATACAGGAAAATTCCGGCGAGGATTTTTCCCTTCTGCAACAGCTCCGCCATTCGCCTGGCGTAGGCTGGCCAGCGCTCGGGTGGGAGCGAGCAAAGAAAAGTGCGCTCGTAAATCAGGTCGAACTCTTGTCCGCTGAAATCGTGCGTGAAAAAATCGCCGGCAATCACGCAATGAATGAGCGGCCCAAGGATACGCGCCGCACGTTCCCTGGCCGCCGGGGAGAAATCGATCGCGGTCACTTCGAAGCCGGCGTCGTGAAACACCTGCACTTCGTAGCCGGAGCCGCACCCGGGAATGAGGACGCGGCCCGGCGGCTTCGCGCGAGCGAGGAACGATCGCAGCGCCGCGGGAACGCTGCCCAAATCCCAGGGCGTTTTGCCGGCAGCATAACGGGTATTCCAGAAATCGGGCTGCGTGCTGTCTTCGGTTTTCAACGCATTACTCCTCTACAACCTCCGTCCGGCCTCCGATTCCGCGATGACCTTCTCCAGACGCCTTTCTCGCGTCGCCTCTTGCTTCGCCATGACCAAATACCAGATCACGTTCTGGCGATACGCGGCGGGCTGACGTTGAAAGAATTCCCAGGCTTTGGGATTGGATCGGAATCGTTTCTCATCGGCCTTGTCCATCACCGCCGTCTTGCGGTTCTCGTAAGCGTAAATGCCGGACTTCGCCTCCTTCCGAAGAGCAAAGGCCGCGAGCCCCGTGGGCTGCATCCGGCCCTCCTTCGTTAATTCCTTCACGCGCCCGATGTTTACCGCGCTCCAGTTGCTCTCCTTTTTGCGCGGGGTGAACCGGATCTTGTAACTCTGCGCGTCGATCGTTTTGCGCAATCCATCGATCCAGCCCACGCAAAGCGCTTCGTCCACCGATTCCGGCCAGGTGATGCTTGGCCGCCCGGACGCTTTCCGGTAAAAGCCAATCCACTGTTCCCGGCAGCTCGCGTGATTTTTCTTCAGCCACTTCCGGAAGGCCGCGCGGTTGGCAAAGAAGATCGGGTCGGCCTGGGGGTTCTTGGCGTCAGCCACGGTCGTAGATCATAGGATTTAGACCGCAAGCGTCAATCGCCGGCGCCCAGGCAGTCCCGCGAATAATTGAATCTGCGCGGGCGCGCGGCAGCGTTCTAGCAATGATGAAACGATTCTGGCGCAACAACGGTCTCTCCATCGTCATGCTCGGAATGTTCTTCGTGGCGTTCATGTTCGGACAAACCTACAGCGGCTGGCTCGAGGAGAATGAGGACCGCACCCTGCACGGACAGCCACCTCATTCGTTGGCGGAATACCTCACCAGTGCGCATTTTGCCGAAGCCACCACGGAGAACTGGGAATCGGAGTTTCTCCAGATGGGGGTGTTCATTCTCTTCACCGTTTTCCTTTTTCAAAAGGGCTCGGCCGAATCGAAGGACCCGGACAAACGCGAGGAAGTCGACCGCGACCCGCGCAAGGTTCGCGACAAGAGCAACGCGCCCTGGCCGGTGCGCCGGGGCGGATGGGTGCTGACGCTCTACGAGTATTCGCTTTCCATCGTGTTTTTCCTTTTGTTCCTCATCAGCTTTTTGCTCCACGCCGTGAGCGGGCGCCTGCAATACAATGAAGAACAGGTATTGCACGGTGCTCCCGCGGTTTCTCTCGGCGGCTATATGTCGAGCAGCCGTTTCTGGTTCGAGTCGTTCCAAAACTGGCAGAGCGAGTTTCTGGCGATCGGCTGCATGGTGGTTTTCAGCATTTATCTCCGGCAGCGCGGTTCGCCCGAATCCAAGCCGGTGGACGCGGCTCATTCCGAGACGGGCGCCTGATCGGATTTGTTCCGATGCAGGATTCGGCCCCGGCGCTGATTGCGCCGGCATTCGGGAAATTGTTGCGTGATTTCATGACTGACGAGGCAACTCAACCTGGCGAAGAGAGGGGAAGCATTCACGATCGTGTGCAGGCGCTTCGGGAGAAAGCGAGCGACCTTTCGCAGACCCTCGATAGAGTGGAAGAGACGCTCCGGGAAGCCGAACGGGAATCCAACGAATAGCGCGAACGCCCGTCACTGGAGCCGGCCTGCCCTCAGGCCGGGGACGCCGACGCCATCGCCGCCCGGCCTGAGGGCAGGCCGGCTCCAAAAGGCATCCGGCGCAGGCGAACGATACGTTGAAGCAGGATAAGTATGAAAAAATTCAGTGTGAAAAAGATAGCGCGCCGGCCCTGGTTTTGGGTGGTCGCGACGGTGTTAGTAGCGTTGCTCGTCGTGCATTTCATGCTCGCGATCTGGGTGCGTGACTATGTGAACCGCAAGCTCTCCGAGATGCCGGGCTACCGTGGCCATGTCACGGCCGTGACGTTGCATCTGTGGCGCGGCGCCTACCAGATCCATCAGGTGAAAATCGAGAAGACCGATGGAAAAGTGCCGGTCCCGTTTTTTTCCGCGCCCCTGGTCGATCTCTCAGTCGAATGGAAAGCGCTGTTCAATGGGGCATTGGTCGGCGAGATCGATTTTCACCGGCCGGAGCTGAACTTCGTGAATGGCCCAAGCGAAGCGAACAGCCAGGTCGGGATCGACAAGCCCTGGACGGAAAAAATCCGCCAGCTCTTCCCGCTCCGGATCAATCGGTTCGCGGTGCACAACGGCGAGATTCATTACCGCGATTTTCACAAAAAACCGAAGGTCGACGTTGAAGTGGACCGCGTCCAGATGGTGGCCACGAACCTGACCAACAGCAAAAAGCTGTCGAAATCGCTCATCGCCGAAATTGAGATGGAAGGACGCCCCCTCCGGGAAGGCGAGGCGCGTTGCCGGATCGAGCTCGACCCTTATGCGGCCAAGCCGACTTTCGACACCAAGCTCGAGGTCGAAGGCGTCTCCCTGGTGAAACTGAACGATTTCGCCAAGGCGTATGCCGGCATCACTTTCGAGAAAGGGAAGCTCAAGGTGGCGGCGGAGATGAAATCGAAGCAGGGCCGGTTTACCGGCTACGTCGAACCGGTCTTCGACAACATGGCCATCTTCGATCCGACCGAGGACACGGAGAGCCCGGTCGATTTCATCTGGCAGGGAATCGTGGGCGGCCTGACCCGCATCATTCGCAACCATCCCAAGGACCGGTTCGGAACGAAGGCGCCGCTGGCCGGAAGCTTCGACGATCCTTCACCGGAGGTGATGAGCACCATCATGAACGTTTTCAAGAATGCCTTCATCAAAGCTTTCGAAGGAAAACTGTCCGACGACAACATCGAGCTGCCGAAAGTCGATCCCGACAAGTCTTAATCCTGGTGTGCGCAATTGTCGGGATTTGGAGGATGCACAGTTCAGCCGCGCGACCGATTGCGAACCCGCGCGCGCGGCCTTTCGTGGAGGCATGCCAAAGCATCTCGACCCGGAAGATCGCCTCGACATTTTGCGCGCCGCTGATCCGCAACGGAAATGGTCGTCGCTGGATGAGCGGCGGATTTGCACTCGCTGCAACAAATTCATCACTGGCCGCCAGATCGAAATCCAGCGTGACCAGCGGGGCCGCTTTCTTCTGCATTGTCCGACGCCGGATTGTGTGTCAACCGTGGACGACTGGTTTTATGTGGACAGCGCGGCAAGTCGGCAAAACGCCGAGCTGACGGGCACGTCTGAATTCCGCTTCGCGTTTTAGCCGCTTCGAGCGTTTCCGGCGATTGTGCGAACGACGGTGATTATCTTTCCGTTACCTGCTTTTGGTGGGGCATATATGGCATGCGCACCCCCGGGGCTGCCTGCCCCTACATCTGCCGATAGGTCGCGTTGCGTTTGTCTCAATGAGTAAACAGATCGCTGCGCGGCAGCAGGGAGTCTGCGGCTAATCCAGGGTATTTGGCCGATCGACGCTGCCGCGCAGCCCTTTACCGCTTGTTAGCCACCGCCAAAAACTCCAAGGAGACTATGCCGCAAAAGGGAATAAAGCCGGGCGAACGGCGGACCCGACGCCGGGATAACGGAATGGCGAAGACGGCCGGCGTTTCCCGTGTTCCCAGACGTGACCGGCTGACGCGGACCCTGCAATTACTTCGAGCCGCGCTGCGCTTGTGGGAAGTCAGGCACGAGCATGTTCAAGCCCCGCGAGTTTGGCGCAAGCAGCTCGTCGAGGCGGGCGACGTTCCGGAGCCGATCAAACACTCTCGCGATCAATAATTCGCGGCTGGCGGCGGCCGGAGCGGAGGCCTATTTCCGGCTCGTTTCTGATGGCTGACGGGTATTTGATGGCGCAGATGGATATTAAGAGTCTGCAACATCGCCACTGAGCGATTCTTTTACGTGAAGGTTAAGCCCATTGCGCGAAAGGGGTTTCGGAATCGCGTCCTTGATCGATTGCCTCGCAACGAGCTTAGCCGGATCAAGCAAGCCCTGACTGAGGTCGATGCTGCAATCCGAGACGAAATCTACGAGCCGAACAAACCTTTCAAACACGTCTATTTTCCGGAGACGGCCATCGCTTCGGTGGTCAATGTGCTGGACGATGGGAGGGAATTCGAGGTGGCGACAGTTGGCTACGAAGGGATGGTGGGACTGTCGATTTTTCTCGGCGCCAAACAGACCCCGGCGCGCGCTTTCTGGCAGGTCGCTGGAACCGCTTTCCGTCTGGACGCAGCGTTTGTCGAAAAAGAAAAGCGCCGTGGCAGTGCGCTCGCTGCGATCCTGGCGCTCTATACGCAGGGTTTCTTCGCGCAGATCGCGCAGACCGTCACTTGCAATCGGGTGCACAGCCTGGAGCAGAGGTGCGCGCGCTGGCTCCTCATGACGCACGACCGGGTCCCGGGGGACGACTTTCCGCTCAAGCAGGAGTTTCTTGCTCAAATGCTGGGCGTCCGCCGAGCGGGCGTAAGCGAAGTGGCGGGCCGGTTGCAGCGCAAGCGCTTGATAAAATACAGCCGCGGCTGCATGAGCGTGGCCGATCGTCCAGGCCTGGAGCGCCTCTCGTGCGAATGTTATCAGGTCGTGGCGCGCGAATATCGGCGCCTGCTCGGCTGAGCGCTGCCGTATTTGTGAAAACCTCTTGTGTCCGGAACCGGACACATCCACTATGTCCGTGGCCGGACATTTGGCTTCCCTCTTTCAATTTCATGCCCCCCTCCTATCGAGCGCAAATTCTGGCCGAGCTACGCCATGGCAAACGCTCCTGGTCGCATGCGGACATCAGCGGGAATTTCGACGCTTTCCGGACACGGGTGGTCGAGCCACTTCGGCAATTAAAGTACGACGGCGCGATCCAAGCCCTGAGCGAAGTAGAATCGGTGATCGACGGCAAGATGGTCATTACCGGCGTTAGCATCATCGGCCCGGTTAGTTTTCACGGCGAAGCGTAAAGCAAAAATGGCGAAGCCTATTCGGCCGGTGCGAAGGGCGGCTCTGCCGACTCCTTGATTCTCCCGTGCGCGAACGCTTCCAAAGCCGCTTCTTTCGTCTCGAAGACCGGCATCGCCTTCTCCAGGCGAATGATGTCGAAGACTTGTTTCACGCCGTCGCTCAAGCCGCCAATGCAAAAAACCTTGGAACGCCGGGTCGCGCTGCGGAGATGCTCGATGATCACCGCGATGCCGCTGGAATCGATGAAGGTGACTTCTGAGAGATCGAGCACCAGCGCTTCCGAAGTGAGTTTGGTGGGTTGTTCGAGGAGAGTGCGGAAAACGGGGGCGAAATGGAGATCGATCTCCCCGGCAAGCGCGAGAACGCGAACACGCTCCTGTGTATCTCTAATTAAACGCATCGTCGAATAGTTGGCCGGCTGCAAACATGGCAGCAGAATCAACCAGCGCCTGCAAGCTGAGGCGATCGGACGCGAAACTGATTGAGGCATCCGAAGAATTTGTATCCGACGCGTCGAATCCTCATCTGCGAACGGGGCGTCAACTCGCCCAACGAAAGGCCGCCCCTGCGACGGAACGGCACGGTTAAAGCTACCGAATCGGCCCTATGGAATCCACCCAGAGCCCGATCAAGAGTTCGTTTTTCACCGCCCATGTTCTCCCAGTCCTTTTCGTTTTTCTAATACCCGGATTTGCCGCGTGGTTCTTCGGTTATGCCGAAGGCCGGCTGGACCGGGAGATTCTTAGCCAGGTGCAAACCAGTGTTCGGGCCAGCACTAAATTCACGGAAGCCGAAAAGAGACGGGCGCTGGAATTCTATGAGAGGGTTCCGATTTCGCGGATCATGGCCTCTACGAAACCAGAGGCAGCGGGTATGCAGTCGGCGTTTGCACCGGCCGAGGCGCGGTATGCGATGTTCCGCTGGATGAAGCGCATCGCCTGGGGATGCCTGGCGACGATCCTGGCGACTTGCGTGATCGTAGGCCTGAGCGTGGCGCTCTCGTTCCGCTCCCAAGCCGTGCAATACTGGGCCCTCCGGGTCGGCTGGCCGGTGCTGCGAACTTCGGCCTCGATCCAGGTCCTGGGCCAGGGAGTGTTGGCGGTCGCCCTCTCCTATTGGGTCACAGCCCTCGGGATGGGATTCTATTATCCGAAGCTAATTTTCATAATCGGTCTCCTGGCGCTTACTGCCGTTCTCGCGCTCTTGAAGGCTATTTTCGCGAAATTGGACGATCGCTACGAGGTCGCCGGCGAAATGATTTCGGAAGCGGACGCGCCGACTCTCTGGCGGCGGGTGCGCGAGATGGCAGGCCGCCTCAACACCGCGGCGCCAGATCGAATCATAGTGGGAATTTTGCCGAGCTTTTTCGTTACCGAACATCCGGTGACGCTCGGCCCCGACATTCATCATGGCCGGACCCTTTATCTCAGTCTCCCCATGCTCAAAGTGCTGGCGGTGGACGAAGCCGATGCCGTGCTCGGGCACGAACTCGCCCACTTTAGCGGGCAGGACACCCTCTGGTCGCGAAAGGTCTCACCCCTGATGGCCAGGTTTGGGCTCTATCTTGTGGCGCTGGCGAACGGGATGTCCCTCATCGTCGCGCATTTCATGGCCGTTTTCTGGAAGCTCTACGGCCTTTCTCTCAGCAGCCTCAGCCGCGCCCGGGAATTCCGGGCCGATAAAATCGGAGCGGACCTTGTTTCCCTGGACGCCATGAAGCGCGCCTTGATCAAAATCACCTGTTACTGCGAGTACCGAGCCAAGACCGAAGAGGCCATTCTGGAGCAGCAGCGGGTCGATCAGGGACTAAATCTTTCGCTCCAACTCGAGCAAGGTTACCCCGCGTTTCTTTCCGGGTTCGCGCACAACGACAACGTAGCGGACGAACGGGTCCCGCATCCCTTCGACACGCACCCCACCTTGAACAATCGGCTCGCCCAGCTCGGCTTCGAACCAGGGGCCGCGTTGCGTGATGGTGGAATTCAGCAGCCCACCGCCAATTCGTGGTACCACGCGATTGCCGCCGCCCCGGAGATGGAGCAGCGCATGTGGACACAGCAACAGCAGTTCCTGCAAATCGTGCACAGCATGGATTTAGCCTGGCGCCTCTTGCCAAAAGATGAAGAGGAAACCGCGGTCGTGCGCGAGCATTTTCCCCAGTCCGTCCTTCATAGAAAAGATGGCACCACGGCGACCCTCGAGTTCGACCGCCTTAAACTGAGCGACTGGGCGGCCCCGGTCTTTTTCAAAGACATCGTCAACGTTGCACTGGAGGACGCCTGGATGAGAAAGCGCCTCACTCTGACTCACCGGCAGGAGGGGAAGACCAAGCCAGTGCGAACCAAATTTTATCCCAGCTCGTACAAGGGGGAGCGCGGGGAGTTCTTCACCTTGTTCGAAATGTACTACGCCCGGCATAAGACGGCCGAAGCGGCGGCGCTGCCAGCCTGAGCGAGGCTTGGGACGCGACGCTGAAAGTTAAGGCGCCAGCGGATCGGACGCGGGTGGGAGACCGCTCAATTGCGAACCGGGAACGCGCTTGGCCTTTTGCCAGAGAAGGCGCTGCTTCCGGCGCAGCCGCGCGGCGCGCGTCTGGGCGGCTTCGGGAGTCGGCTGGAGGGATTGAGGAGGTCTGACGTGCGCGGGGACCGGCCGCACGCGCGCCAGCCGCGCGATTAGAGCGCTCCGCACTTCTTCCGATCCGGGCGGCGCTACCGGTGTTTCGGCGGTCTTTGCAGGTATGGGTTCGTTCATGGTCTGTAGGCGGAGAGCTTCGCCCAATATTCGCCCGCCAACAGCCCGGCGGCTGTCCTGGAGATTTGACCGCAGAGGTTGGCCCGGGAATGGGTGTTGCGTCTATCGGGAAAATCCCTATGGTTCCTTCAGGAAATACCCGACCGGCGACGGATCGGCTGCCGATGTGGGTGTGGGAGAAGAAGTCGCGCCAACCCGGCAATTACTTCATGTGTGCCATCCTGCTCGTTGAAGATCATCGCGATACGCAACGAGCTTTCGCTGCCATCCTGCGGCTCTGGGGACACAAAGTAGCCACCAGCGATTCCGCGGCGAGCGGCCTCGACTTCCTCCAGGAGAACAACGTAGATGTAATCCTGAGCGATATCGGTTTGCCGGACCAGAATGGATACGATTTCATCGCCCAGGTAAGGCGCAACGATTCGCGGGTGACCGCCATCGCCGTGAGCGCATACTTCACCGCCGCCGATCAGGAACGCGGGCGGGCCGCGGGTTTCGACATGTATTTTGCGAAGCCTGTGGATTTGCTCGGGTTGGAGACCGCCCTGGCGCGCATGAGTTTCGAAGTTTGCCGGCACGGCAACGGTAATGGGTCCGCGCACGTCGCCAAAGCGGCCGGGGCGAAACGATAAGCTTTCTTTAGAGCCGCCGGACCTGGGGGATCAAGCGGCGCGGTCGAATGTTCGGCGGTCGGCCGGCGGATTTAACGAATCGAGGTACTGGGCGTCGAACGCACGAAGCGCGGCTTCAACCGTCGGACCGAAGCCCGCGATTCCCTCGCGCACGCTGCGCCCCAGAAGGGCGATCCAGACGCCCGAACGAACAAACAGCTTCGGCATTCGCACGGCAGAGGGACTGCCCGGATGCAATTCGTAGTACAGCTCGGCTCGTTGTCTTGCTGCCACCTTATCCATCGCTTTTGCGGTCATTTTCCGTAAAAACGCTAGACCACCTCGCAGCGGTCTTCGGGCTGTTCCCTGATTGCCATATGCGAGAAAATCTGATGAACACACTTGGATGTTGGACGGGCCTGCGAGTGCCCGCGCTCATGAGACTTGGCGGCATTCCTCGCCGTGCCGATCGGCCATCGGCCGCATGACGGAAGAATCAGGCCGGGGATTCAAGACGTGTTGGTGATGGATGCGAATTGCGTCCAGGTCGCGGTTATCGACTGTTTCGGCGCATCCGGGGCATCGGTAGGAAGTTTCTGTCGCCGGTTGCAACCCCTGCGGGCGCGCCTTGTTTTTCGGTCTCCAGGAAGTGCGGATCATTGCGTTGCCTCGAAAGAATCATGGCAGCCGTGGCCGGCAATCGGTCACTGCCCTGTCCGGCCGGTCGGATTTTTTCCGATAATCGTCGGCGATGCGCCAGGTTGCTCAAACCGAAGGATGAAAAAGCGGTCGCTGGAGGCAAGATCGCCAAGATTGCGATTCGATGAAGGCTGGGCCTTACGTTCTTCCCAAATGGGGATGTCCGCTTCGCCAATCTGTAAGCGGAAACACGCCTGCCCCGAAATCGCCTACTTTCCGCCAGGGCCGCTGCTTTTTCGGCTGCGATTGCTCGATGCCTTGCTATTGCCTCCTTTGCGCGTACCGCCACCACGCTGGGAACCGCCTTTGGCTTTTTGACGGCTGGTTCCGCCGCCCGGTCCGCCTCCGCCCCCCGAGGGTGAACGCCGGCCGCTGCCGCTCCGCGGAGATGATTCGCCCCTGCTCGATGCTGATTTCTTTTTGGCCCTGAGATTTTTCCTTTCCCGAGAATCGCTTGGGCTACCAGGAACCGGATGCATGAACCTGCCACCACGACCGCGCAAAGCGCAGGCCTCTATTTATCGTCAAAATAATTTCCATCTCCAAGCCAGCACGACTGCGTTTCATTAGCGGGGTCTCCAGGAAGGGTTCTTGGGGAAGAGCTGTGCGGGAGGTTTCGCGGGACGATTCCAAGGAATGGACCAACGAAGCGCCCGCGCAGCGACCCCGGGCCCTGCCCGAGAGGTTTTCATAGGAACTAACTTGTTCCCGGGGTAGTTTCAGACAACCCACGAAGTCATGTCGCAGCAAGAACCACCCGCAAAGATTCTCGATCCCGCGGCCAGCGACGGTTTGAGCGAAAGCGCTCGCAACGGCGCGGAGGAACGGCGTGATCCGGACCAGCCCTCAGCGGTCGTCGGTCTGGGCGCATCCGCAGGCGGGGTTTCCGTGCTCCAGGAATTTTTCGAGGGAATGTTACCCGAGAGCGGATTGGCGTTCGTAGTGGTGATGCATCTTTCGCCGGACCACGAAAGCAATCTCGCCGCCGTGCTCCAGCAGAAAACTTCCATGCCGGTGATCCAGGTGACCAGGCCGGAAAAGCTTCGGCCCAACCGGGTATATGTAATTCCTCCCAACCGGCAATTGATCATCGAGGACAGCACGCTGGACCTCGTGGAAGCGCAACAGGCGCCGGGCCGCCGGGTTACGATCGACCTCTTTTTTCGCACCCTGGCGCAATCGTATGGGCAACGTTCCGTCTGCGTGATTTTGTCCGGGAGCGATTCGGATGGCGTGATCGGTCTCAAGCACATCCGCGCGCAAGGCGGAGTGACGATGGCGCAGGACCCGGACGAAGCGGAGCATGACATCATGCCGGCCACGGCGATTAGCACCGGGATGGTGGACTGGGTGCTGCCGGTGGCCCAGATGCCGGCAAAGCTGCTTGAGTTCGTTCGAAACGAGGCGCGAATGCAACTGCCGCCGGAGGTCCCTGGGGCCACCGAACCGGATGCAAAGGTAGAAGACGCGCCGGGAGGCGAGACGGTTTCGGAGGAAACCCGGGAGCCGGAAGATGAATTGGCGTTGCACGAAGTGCTCGTCCAGCTCCGAAGCCAGACTGGACACGATTTCACGCATTACAAACGCGCGACGATCCTGCGGCGCGTTGCGCGCCGTTTGCAGGTGAATTCGCTGGAGACGATTCCGCAATACCTCGAGTTCATGCGTCGGCACCCGGCCGAGGCGCGCGCTCTCTTTCAGGACCTGCTCATCGGCGTGACCCATTTCTTCAGGGATCAGGCCTCCTTTGCGGCTTTGGAAGCGAATGTGCCGCAGCTTTTCGCCGGCAAGAAAAGGGAGGACCAGATTCGCGTCTGGGTCCCAGGCTGCGCCACGGGCGAGGAAGCCTATTCGATCGCGATGCTGCTATGCGAGTATGCGGAACGCCTCGAAGCGCCGCCCTCCATTCAGGTTTTCGCGACCGATATCGACGAGTCGGCGGTGCACGAGGC
The DNA here is from genome assembly GCA_035630155.1 of Chthoniobacterales bacterium. Taxonomy (GTDB): domain Bacteria; phylum Verrucomicrobiota; class Verrucomicrobiia; order Chthoniobacterales; family UBA10450; genus AV80. The sequence continues at coordinate 6,715 of DASQLH010000361.1, read as the reverse complement.
CCGGGACGGATTGTTCCCCTCGACGATTGAAGCCGACGTCTCGCTGGAGCGGCTGCGCCGTTTTTTCTCGAAGGACCAGGGACGTTATCGGGTCAAAAAGGATCTGCGCGAAAGGGTGCTTTTCGCGGCGCACAATCTCCTGGTGGATCCCCCGTTCTCCCGGCTCGATCTCATCTCCTGCCGGAACCTGCTCATTTATCTCAATGCGAAAGCTCAGGAGCAGGTGTTCGACATTTTGCATTTCGCCCTGCGCAGGGGCGGATTGCTTTTCCTGGGCAACTCGGAGACTTCCGATCCCGGACTCGCGCTTTTCACCGCGCTCGACCCGAAGCATCGCGTCTTCGTCCGGCGCTCCGTGGCGCGCCCGGCCTGGACCGTGCCCATGCTGCCAATTCGAGCGCCCATGCCCAAAACGCGTTTCCCCGCGTCGGCGCGGCCCCGCACTTTAGGGCGCTTGCAACGGCCCGCCGTAGAGGAAGCGGCCACGTCGACGGCGGAATCCAATTATGCCGGGCAGGAACGGCGTTCGGTCTTATTTGGCGAGCTGCATCTGAAATTGCTGGAGCAATACGGCCCGCCTTCCGTGGTGGTGAACGAAGCTCACGATATCGTCCATCTCTCGGAAAATGCGGGACGCTATCTGCATTTCGTCGCAGGCGAGCCGACGGCGAATCTCCTTAAAATCGTGCATCCATCGCTACGGCTCGAGTTGCGGACGGCTCTGTTTCGCGCCGCGCAGGCGAACGAAATCGTGAGCGCGCCAGCCCAGAGGGTGGAACTCGCAGGGGGCGCCGAGATGATCGATTTGCAGGTTCGACCCCTGAGTCAGGCCGATGAAGGAAGCGGATTTTTCCTGGTCGTGTTCAAGAAAGAAGAGGGACCTGTCGCTCCGCCGATGGAGACGGACCGCGCAGCGACCGAACGAGACCTGGATGGGGAGATGCAGTTCCTCAAAGAACAGCTCAACCGGACGGTCGAGCAATACGAAACGGCGAACGAAGAGCTGAAAGCTTCCAACGAGGAGCAGCAGGCGATCAATGAGGAACTGCGCTCCGCGACCGAGGAGCTCGAGACGAGCAAGGAGGAGTTGCAATCGGTCAACGAAGAGCTTTCCACGGTTAATCATGAGCTGAAATCCAGCGTCGAAGAACTGAGCAGCGCGAACGCCGACCTCAATAACCTGATGGCCTCGACCGATATCGGGACCATCTTTCTCGACCGCGAACTTCGGGTAAAACGTTTCACACCGAGCGCCCAGACGGTTTTCAACATTCTCCCGAGCGATCTCAATCGGCCCTTATCGGACATCACGAACAAGCTCGCCTATCCGAACTTCACTCAGGACGCGAGGAAGGTGCTGGAGGAACTGCAAACGATCGAACGCGAAGTCCGCCTCGGCGAGGAAAGCTGGTTTCTATCGCGAATCGCCCCCTATCGAACCGCAGACGATCACATTGCCGGCATCGTCGTCACCTTTATCGACGTCACACGGCGGAAGCAGGCGGAAAGGGAATCGCGGGCGGGCGAGCGCCGCTATCGCACTCTGTTCGATCTCGTCCCAGCGGCAGTGTATTCCACCGACGCCGAGGGCGTTATTCAGGAATTCAATCGCCAGGCGGTGGAGTTGTGGGGGCGGACACCCGAGAAGGGCGAAAAATTCTGCGGTTCTTTCAAGATTTTTTATCCCAATGGAGCTCCGATGCTCCATGACGAGTGCCCGATGGCGAGAGTCTTGCAGGGCGAAAATTTAACTCCAAGCGATTGCGAGATCATTGTCGAAAACGATGACGGCAGCCGGAAAAACGTGAGCGTCGCTCCGAGCGCGTTGAAGAACGAACGGGGGCAAATCACGGGCGCGATCAACTGCCTGTACGACATCACCGCGCGAAAACGATCCGAGGAAGCGCTTCGAAGCAGCGAGGAACGGTTCCGGCTCCTGGTCGAAGGGGCGCGGGATTACGCCATGTTTTTGCTCGACCCGGAGAACGTCATCACTTTCTGGAGCGCGGGCGCAGATCGCGTCTTTGGCTGGACGCAGGAAGAAGCGACGGGCCAGTCCGGCGCAATGATTTTCACGGCGGAGGACCGCAACAAAGGGGAGGTAGAAAAGGAGATTAACGGCGCGCTAACTGACGGGCGGGCGCTGGATCGCCGTTTTCATCTCCGGAAAGATGGCTCGCGCTTTTGGACGGATGGCGTCCTCATGCGGCTGGACGACGAGAGCGGAAAGCTGAGGGGTTTTGCCAAAGTGGCGCGGGATGCAACCGACCAGCGACGGATTGAGGATGAGCTGCTCCATGCCCGCGATGAAATGGAACAGCGCGTCGTCGAGCGCACCCGCGAGTTGCTCGCCACGAACAACGAGCTGGAACAGACCATGGCCCAACGCCAGCAGCTCGAGCGGGAATTGCTCGAAATCAGCGAGCGGGAGAAGCGTCGCATCGGGGAAGATTTGCACGACATGGTTTGCCAGGAGTTGACCGCGACGGCGCTCTACTTGAAGTCCAGCGCCAAGAAATTGGCGAAGGAAAATCCCGCGGCCTCCGCGAATCTGGAAGAGGCCGCGCAAACCGTGAACCGAAACGTTGTCCTCGCCCGGGAGCTGGCCGGCGGATTGCAGGCGGTGGAGCTGACGGCTTCCGGTTTGAAAAATGCGCTGCGCGATCTGGCCGCGCGGGCCTCGGAGAATGCGGGAATAAAATGCCACTTCAAAGCCGCGCGCGGGGTCCGGGTGCCAGACGACACGGTCGCTCTCCATCTTTACCGGATCGCGCAGGAGGCGGTCGCCAATGCGGTCAAACACTCCGGGGCGAAGAACATTCTTATCTCCCTGGATCGTAACCCGACCCATACGTGTGTGACCGTGCAGGATGATGGCCAGGGGTTCGTCGTCAAGAAGCGCGGCAAGGGACTCGGACTTCACATGATGCGGTATCGGGCCAATGCGCTCGGAGGGGAACTCAGGATCGAGCGCCGGCGCACCGGCGGCATGGAAATTACCTGCGTGATTCCGACGAAAAAAACCTAGCGGCTCGTGTCTTCACCCACTAACTCAGCGCGGGAGGGGTGCAGGTGAGGGACACCCCACGAGGGCCATTTTAATGCGAGCAAAGAGGCGTTCGAACGCGATGTCGTTATAACATGCCCGCTAGAAAATTGAAGCAGCCCAAAGTGCCTCGCCCGGCCAAAAAGCCGACCTCGGGTCCTGACGCAAAGGAGGCGCGCCGGCTAGCGGTCGAGCCCGACGTAAAATCGACGGGCGGTCTCGGCAGCGGGCCGGTCGCCAATCCGAAATGCGCGTTGCCGGAATCGGTTCGGATTGTGGTGGTCGACGATCACCCCTTATTCCGGCATGGGCTCATTCAACTCCTGAATTCGGATGACGGTTTCGCGGTTTGCGGGGAGGCGAGCAGCGCGGGCGAAGGGATGGATGTCATCCGGAAAGTGAAGCCGCATCTGGTTATCGCGGATCTGGGATTGAAGGGGACGAACGGAATCGAGCTGACGAAAATGATCGTGGCGGAATTCCCGCGCATCCCGGTGCTCGTCCTGTCCATGCACGATGAATCGCTTTACGCCGTGCGCTCACTGCGGGCGGGCGCGCGGGGTTACGTCACGAAACAGGAAGCGCTCGGCAGCGTCCTCGAGGCCGTCCGCGAAGTGATGGATGGCCACACCTATCTCAGCCCTAAAATGGCGAGCCAGGTGATTTCAAAAGTGGTGGTGAATCGGGTCGCGCCCGAGGAAGAAATCACCGATCGGCTCAGCGATCGCGAACTCGAAGTGCTCGAAATGATCGGCGCCGGAAAAGAGATCAAGGCGATCGCGAAAGCACTGAACCTGAGCCCGAAGACGGTGGAGACGCATCGGACCCACATCAAAGAAAAGCTGAACCTGCAAAATGCCCGCCAGGTCGCCCGTTTCGCCATCCAGTGGGTCGCCGAGCGCACGCTTTAGTTTGGCGCGCCCGCGCCAAAACTTCCTGCTCATGCTCTTGATCTTGCTCCTGATCTTGTGAGCAAGCGTCGCCCGATCCGAAAGATCATGAGCAAGATCATGATCAGGAGCAAGATTGCTCACCGCTTCGGCTTTAGCAGTGGAAACAGAATTACATCCCGGATCGATTCCGCGCCGGTCAGCAACATTACCAGACGATCGATCCCGAGCCCAAAACCGCCCGCTGACGGCATCCCGTGTTCGAGCGCGAGGAGGAATTCTTCATCGAGCTTCTGCGTCTCTTCCCCAGCCTGTTCGAGCAAACGCTTCCGCTGCGTCCCCGGATCGTTCAGCTCCGAATAACCCGGCGAAATTTCCTGCCCGTTGATGATGAGCTCGTAGACATCCACCAGCGAATCGTCCTCGGCATTTTGCTTCGCCAGCGGGACCAGCTCCTTCGGGCAATGGGTCACGAAGAGCGGGTCGAACGTTTTTTCTTCCACCAGCTTTTCGAAGACCTGCTGCGTCACTTCGTAATCCGCCATCCGGGGATTGATTTCCACGCCCAGCTCCGCGCAACGTTCCCGCCGTTTTTCGCTGGGGTAGTTGAACCATTCCGGATCGATCTCGCGGATCAGATCCCGATAACGCGCCCGCCGCCAAGGCCGCGTGAAATCGAGCGTGCGCGTTACATTTCCATCCGCATCGCGGTGCTCGATTCGGAGGGACGAGCTTCCGCTCGTCCCACTTCTTTGTTCGGCGTTCTTATCCTCGGCAGCGTCGGCGTTTTCCGCAGCGCCTGGACGTGCGGAAGCACATCCCTCCGAGATGACGTCCGCCAGGTGACAGATCATTTCCTCCACCAGGTCCGCTATCTTTTCGAAATCGGCGTAGGCCCAGTATCCTTCGAGCATGGTGAATTCCGGATTGTGCTTCCGGGAAATCCCTTCGTTCCGGAAATTCCGGTTCAGCTCGAAGACCTTGTTGAACCCGCCGACCAGCAACCGTTTCAGGTAAAGCTCCGGAGCGATCCGGAGGTAAAGCTCCAGGCCGAGCGCCTTGTGATGCGTTCGGAACGGCTCCGCGGCCGCGCCGCCCGCCACCGCTTGCAGCATCGGCGTCTCTACCTCGAGGAATCCGCGAGATTCCATGAAACGCCGGATCTCGCGCACGATCGCGATCCGCTTCTCGAAAACGGCGCGGGAATGCTCGTTCGTGATGAGGTCGAGATAACGCTGCCGGTAACGCGCCTCCACATCCTGGAGCCCGTGCCATTTCTCCGGCAGCGGCCGGAGCGATTTCCCCAGCAGCTCGAGCTTGTGAACTTTCAGCGTCGGCTCCCCGGTCTTGGTAAGGAAACAAGTTCCTTCAACTCCGATGAAGTCTCCCAGATCGACCAACTTGAAAAGCTCCGTTACTTCCTCACCGACTTCTTTCGCGTGGATGTAAACCTGAATCCGCCCCGTCGAATCGCGCAGATCGACGAAATGGCTTTTCCCCATGTCGCGATGCGCCGTGATCCGGCCGGCCGCGCGCAGAGTTTCCCCTTCGGCGAATTTCTCCCGCACCTCGGCGATCGTCCCGGAGGTTTCGAAAGCGTGGCCGAACGGGTTCGCCCCCCGCGCCTCGAGGGCCTCCAATTTTTCGCGCCGCTGCGCGATAAGACTGTTTTCGTCGTCCATTTTGTGCCTGCGACTCTAAAGCGGAGCCTCGAAATGAACAGCCCGAATCAAGTATTCCCTCACGGCGAATTGAACCGCGGATTACGCGGATGACACGGATGAAGAAAAGGCAATCCCATCTTTCCTGCTTTATCCGCGATATCCGCGTCATCCGCGGTTAAATCTCCTTGGAAGGTGCGCCGAACGCCACTATTCGATTGCAAAAAATACCAGGGCGATGACATACTCTGGCGCTTCTTTGCCCTCCCCACCGGGCCCGGAGCGCGCCCTTTTTCTATGGAAGTCGATCTGCCGCAAACCACCTCGAAAATTGACGGACCACTCGTCAAACAGTTCTCCATTTTTCTGCCGAACAAGGTGGGTGCGATGCTCGACGTGGTGAAGCTGCTCCACACCCACAGCACCCATGTCGTCGCGCTGAGCATCTCGGAATCGACCGATTCCGCCATCGCCCGGATCGTGGTGAGCGATCCCGAGGAGGTGGAGGAATTGTTCAAGCAACACAATGTGGCTTACGGCGTTTGCTCCATGGTCGTGGTCGAGCTGCGCGAGGTGGCGACCCAGCTGGCCAAGCTCCTGGCTGCGCTGCTCATGGCGGAGGTGAATGTTCATTTCACCTATCCCTTGCTGACCCATCCGCGCGGATTCGCCGCGCTGGCGCTGCATGTTGACGACACCGATTGCGCCTCGTCCGTCCTTCTCGGCGAGGGGTTTAAGCTTCTCAGCCAGGCCGATATTTCGCGGTAGGGATCTTCTGCATCCTCCTGCTCCTGATCGTGATCATACTCATGATCCTGGCCTCGTGGTCGCCGTTTCACTAAGGATTATGATCAGGATCAAGAGCAGGAGCAGGAGTATTAATTTGAACGCTTTTGCGCCGGGCGGAATCCAAGGCATAATTCTCCGCATAAGATGGACGCCGAAGACATAATCTCTCCCACACCGCCGCCGGATAAGGTTTTCCGGATTGCGCTCCTGGTGGTGCTGGCCTTTGGTGCCGCGCAAATCGCAGGACTCGGCGTCTTTTACATCAACAAATGGCGCACCGAATACGCGGCGGCCCACCCGAAAGTGGAACCAGTCGCCGCGCCGACTGC
>DASQLH010000360.1:0-27963 GCA_035630155.1 Chthoniobacterales bacterium | reverse complement strand
AGCGCGCGGGAAGACCGGCGCAAGGTCATGGTTTGCATCACCGAAAAAGGGTCGGCGTTAGTGCGCCGGATCCGGGAAGAAATGGTGGGCAACCTGATGAAAATGATGACCATCCTCACGCCGAACGAACAAAAGGCGTGGCTCAAGATTTACTCCAAGATTTACAATTACTGCCAGTCAAAGGAAGACCCCGATCCGCCGCTGCGCAGTAAGTCGCGCCGTGATTTGCTGACGTCACGGCGTTTCGAAAATGGAACGCGCTGATCCCGAACACGGGAACGTCCAGCCCAGCCGAGCCTTAACCACTTATTTTTAAACCGCTATTCGAGAGCAGTTTAAGTCACAAACAGAGGATGCGGCACGGCCCTTGCATAGCACTCAGCGCTAAAGCTCCCGATCCCTTCGCTGCCTCGCCGACCCGAACCTGTTTAACGTCCATTCTGCGCCTTCTTTCCATGCGAAAAGTTTTTTGTTTCATCTCGACCCTTATCGTCATCCTCACGTTTCTGTTGCCGCCGCAGGTGCTGATCGCCGGCACCGAGACGATGGTCGAGACACGCACCTATCGCTCCGCGATCCCGCGGTTTACCCTTTCGCAGGCAGTTCTGACCGCGTTGCAGCGCAATGCCGACATCCAGAAGGCGCGCCAGGAGATCGAGCGGGCGAAAGGTCTCCATATTCAAGTCCGCGCGGAGATTTTTCCGCGGGTCGACCTGAGCACCCAGGTCCAGAACACCGATCCGCACCTTGGCTCGGTCTCGACGAGCACGGGTGGCGGCCTTTCCGGGGTGCCGACGCAGTACAGCCTTTCCTTGCAGGCGACGCAGGTCCTCTTTGCCGGCGGACGCATCATTTCGTCCATTCGTTCGGCGCAATTTCAGCGCGACTCCAGCTACTACGCCTTTCGCAACGCGATCGATACCGTCATCGCGACGGTGAAGCAGCAGTTTTACCAGATTCTTTTGAACCGCGCTTTGGTCGGTGTGCAGGAAGATTCGGTCACGCTGTTGAAGAGCCAGTTGCAGGATCAGCAGAATCGATTTGAGGCCGGGACGGTCCCGCGTTTCAACGTGCTCCAGGCGCAGGTCGCGCTCTCGAACCAGTATCCGGTGCTGATCACCGCGCAAAACAATTACCGGATTGCTCAGCTTCAGCTCGCGAAAACGATCGGGCTCGATTTCGACCCGGCGCGCGGGAACGGCCCGCCGTTGGAAGCGGTCGGCGAATTGCAGTATCAGCCCCGCTCCATCCCGCTCACTCAAGCCATTGAGCTGGCGAAGGAGCGCCGGCCTTTCCTGAAACAGCAAAAGGCGAATGTGCTCTCGAATGCCGCGCAAGTGAACGTGGCACGCGCGGGTTATTTTCCGACATTCAGCGTTACGGCGGGGGAAGATTTTCGCAGCTCGCCCATTAGCGAGAACATCGAGGCGGTACGTTCGGGCTATGTCTTCGGGGGCATGGGGTCGTGGGCCATTTGGGATTGGGGCGCCACATACGGCCAGGTGAAACAAGCGCGCGCCCTCCTGGAGCAGGCGAAAATCACGCTCGATGACGCCAACCGGCAGGTGGAGCTGGAAGTTCAGCAGGCGGATTCGAACGTGAAGCAGAGCGCCGAGCTCGTTAAGGCGACCGAGGAAAGTGTCGGGCAGGCGCAGGAAGCGTTGCGCCTCGCGAGCGCGCGCCTGAGCGCGGGGGCGGGGACGCAGTTGGAAGTGCTGAATTCCCGCGTGGAAGTCACGCAATCCCAATCGAACCGGCTTCAGGCTCTTTACAACTACAACACGGCGCTCGCTGAATTCGATCGCGTCACGGCCATCGAGGTCGTTTATTCGAACGAGCTCGACGAGCCATTGACGCGCAACAAGTTGAAGACCGAAGCCCGGCCGACGCCGGCGCCGAAGCCGAGTCCGCTGGAGTTGAATCGCGCGGGCAATCGGCCGCCGGTCCAGCGGACGACGACGCGCACCACGCGCACGACGACGGGCAGTAAGTGAGCGGGCGTCAGCTTCCGGCTGAAGAGTTCGCCGCGTTCAGCGCGCTGCCTCAGGTCGCACACGGTTTCACTTTGCGTGTGCCGGGGATCGGGATGTCGCACGACAAAACGGAAGCGCTCGCCCGGCTGGATGGCGTTCATCGCGAAATCCGAACCGAGCACGGCCTCGGCTCTGCGCCGTTCATTACCGCGCAGCAGGTGCATGGAAATGGCGTGGCGGTTGTCGATGAAACCATCGCCGGAGACAAGTGCTTTGAGAGTTGTGATGGCTTGATTACAAATCAGCGCGGCGTTTGTCTCGGCATCTACGTCGCGGATTGCTGCGCGGTTTATCTGGTCGATCCGGTGCGTCACGCGATTGGGCTGGTGCATTCAGGGAAGAAAGGGACTGAGCTTGGTATCGTCTCGACGGCCATCAAGTTGATGTCCGAACGGTTTGGTTCGCGCGCGTCCGAACTGGTGGCGCAACTCAGCCCGTGCATTCGACCGCCGCATTACGGGATCGATTTTGCTGCGGAGATCGTGCGGCAGTGTCGCGATCTGGCTGTCATATCTGTAAATGATTCGGGTGTCTGCACCGCGTGCGATCTGGACCGCTATTATTCCTATCGCGCCGAGAAAGGTCGCACCGGACGCATGCTCGCGTTCCTGGCGCTTGCGTAGGCGCTCCTTCTGTAGCCGTCCGGGCCGTGGAGCCGGCCTGCCCTCAGGCCGGTGGGATAGAGCATCATTCCAACGGCACGGCACGAGGGCGTGCCGTCTCCAATTCGCGCAGCGAAGCGGTTACAGGTCAGTCCTCGCCTTCGGGATCGCCGCTGTAGGAAATAATCCCGCGCTTCCCGGCTGCGGCCACGAAATCGAAGAACTCGCGGCCGATCGGCCCGAATCCCGCCTCCGGCATTTTTTCCAGGGCCTGCTTCGTATTGAACCCGCTCTTGTAAAGCAGCTTGAAGGCGCGTTTCACTTCATCGCGTTCCGCCTGCGTGAATCCCGCGCGGCGCAGGCCGAGAATGTTGATGCCGTAAACCTGATTCTTCGCCGCGCTCATAAACGGCGGCAGATTCTTCGTGAAGCGTCCTTCCGCCATCACGAGCCGCCCGATTCGAATACTTTGATGAAAGCGCGAGCCTCCGCCGATGAACGCGCCGTCATCGATGCGAACATGTCCGGCCAGCAGGCAGTTGTTCGCGATCACCACACCGTTTCCGATCCGGCAATCATGCCCGAGATGCGTCCCGACCATCAAAAAACTCCCGTCACCCACGACCGTGTTGCTGCCTTCCGAGGCGCCGCGGTGAATCGTGCAATGCTCCCGGATCACGTTGCCGTTCCCAATTTCCACGCCGCTCCTGATCTCGTGATTGAATCCGAGATCCTGCGGCGTAGGCCCGATGATCGCGCCGTGGCCGATAAAATTTCCAGCGCCCATCTTCACCGATCCTTCGATGACCACGTGCGATTGGATGATAGATTTTTCCCCAATGACCGCGCCGGCGCTGATGACCGAGTAGGGTCCGATCGCCACCTCAGCGCCGATTTGCGCGCCGTCATCCACAATCGCGGTCGGATGAATCTTCATAGCACTCCTGCCTCCTTGAAGCTGAAGTAGGGCGGCCGCCCCTCGGCCGGCGCGCCGATGATGATGTGATCGAGCAGTTTTATTTGGAGCAGCTCCGCGGCTTCCACCAGGCGACGCGTCAGGCTGTGATCTGACTGGCTCGGAGAGGGATCGCCCGAAGGATGGTTATGGACGACGATCACGGCGTAAGCGGAGGAGATCACGGCCGGCCGGAAAACGTCGCGCGGATGCGCGATGCTCTCGTTCACGCTGCCGCGCGAGACCTCTTCGATCCGGATCAAATGATAGCGCGTGTCGAGCAGGATAACGCGCAACGATTCCTTATGCAGCGCGCGCATCTCCGCGGCCACCAGCTCGTGCACCAGTTCGGGCGAATCGAGTTTTTGCCGGGACAAACGCTCGTTCGCGAGCCGCTGGCCGAGGCCAAAGGCGGCGACAAGCTGAATTGCTTTCGCTTCCCCGATACCGGGGATCGCCTCGATCTCTTTGACCGTGCATCGGCTCAAGTCCGAGAGCGAACCGTGACGCTTGAGGAGTTGCCGCGCGACATCCACCGCGTTCGCGCCGGGCAAACCAGTCCGCAGCAGGATCGCGATCAATTCCGGATCGGTGAGCGTGGCTGCTCCGTGCGCGAGGAGTTTTTCCCGGGGCCGCTCATCCTGCGGCATTTCGCGAATCGTTATCTGGGCCATTCGGAAGCGCCCTTGGGGGGACGGGCGCTGTCCCATCAAAGTGATTTCAGACACGCACTTGGTCGAGCATTTCCCGGAGCGCATCGCCCAAACGGAAGAGCGCATCTGTGTATCGATTGGAGGGAAGCGCATGAAGCTCGGCCTGCGCATCGCGCACCGATTCCTCTCCCGCGTCGAGCGACGCCTTCAACGCCCCGTTCGGCGCGTCGATTTTCAGCAGCTTCGTGATCGCGCTCGCTTTCTCCTCAAGAATCCATTCGCAATAACGCTCGCGCTCCTCCGGGGGGGCCGAGCGCAAGAGCAGCAAAATCGGCAGCGTCATCTTCCCTTTGCGCAAATCAGTCCCGAGCGTCTTGCCGATGTCGATCTCGTTCCCGGCGATATCGAGGCAATCGTCGTAAACCTGATAGGCAGCGCCGATTTTCCGGCCGAAATCCCGGAGCGCCCGTGTCGTCTCCGCGTCGGCTCCGTTGAGAACGGCGCCAAGTTCGGCGGCGGCCGCAAAGAGCGAACCGGTTTTCATTTCGACGATGCGCAGATAATCGTCGATGGAAAGGTGGAGATCGAACCGGCGCTGCGTCTGGATGATCTCGCCGGAACAAACTTCGCGCGCCGCCCGCGCAATCGTCCGGCTGATCTCCGCATTGTCGAAATTGGTGGACAGATTCAAGGCCTGCGCAAAGAGGCAATCACCGAGCAGCACGCTCAGCGAATTTCCCCATCGGGCGTTTACGGTCGGCTGGGCGCGCCGGCGTTCGGCTTCGTCCATAATGTCGTCGTGGACCAGCGTGGCGATGTGGATCAATTCCACGATCACGGCGAGGTCGAGATGCCCGGAGGTGACTCCGCCGCTCGCCCCACCGCTCAGCAATGCCATCACGGGCCGGAGCCGTTTCCCGCGGCTCCCGATCGCATACGTCACATATCCTTCGATGGCGGGATCGAACTCCGCCGCTTGCTGCGCGATGCGCGATTCTACTTCCTCAAGCTCCGCCCGCAGTCCGAGCGTAACGCGCGCGAGGGCGCCGTCGCGAGCGGTCGAGGGAGCGGGCGAATCTGCAAAAACTTCCACACGGCCACGATAGAAGGACCGCCAATGCAGCGCAAGCTTCCCGCGCAGAATGGAGACGGCACGCCCTCGTGCCGTTGAGGGATTATCCCGCCGCGGCGGGCGCCGCGCTTTTGGCAGCCAGCTTTTGCGCGAGAACGATCCCGAAATTGAAAAGGAGCTGGACCGCGGCCGGCGAGGCGAAAAACAATTCCCGCAACGATTCCGGCGGGATCGTCCAAAGGATCACCTCGCCTTCGGCAAATGCCTCTTCTTCGGTGGGCGCGCGCAGGAACACCTCGCGTTCGCCGTACCATTGCCCGGGCCCGAGCGTGGCGACGTGAGATTTCCCGAAGTCGTCGTTCGGCCGCGCGATGTTCACGCGCCCGGAGATCACACAGAAAACGTATTCGGCCGGGCAGCCGACGCTGACGATCGTCTGCTGGTTGTATTCCACGAAGGTGCCGTTCATCTGAAGCTCGGTGATGAAATCGGGCCTCACGCGTGTGAGAAGTCCATCGTGCGGCAGACCGAGCTGCCGGTCGCGCGCCTGTTGTTCGGTCAGAATATTCACGGGAAGTAGAGACGGAATACAACAACAGTGCGGCGGAGACAACCCTTTCGCCGTTATCTTAACGCCGGCCCAGCCATTCGGCGGTCCCGTATTTGGCCTCCGCGATCCGGGTAGCGCGCTCCAGCATTTCGGCGGAGAGCGATTTTCGCTTGAAGCGCTCGCAAAGAATCCGCGCGAAATCATCTCGAAATCGATTGGGCAAATCGCTGCGTTGAATGCTGCCCTGATGCAGCAAACCGCCGCGCGTTCGACGATGCGCAGCTCCCGCGATTTTTTGACCATTGCTCAGCACATCTGCCCGGACGGCATTGGCAAAACAGGCTGCGGAAACTTTGGGCGCAGCCGAGCCGGCGAGAGTGGCTTCGATTCCATTGGCCGCCAGCCCGAGACGGATCGCTTCGTGCAACTTCGCGTAAATCTCGAGCGAGGAATGCGCGAAGAAAGGAACCGTGGCCGGAATGATCACGGAATAGGTCAGGTCCTCGCCGTGTGGAACGATCCCCCCGCCGGTCCAGCGCCGGACGATTTCACGATGGCTGGATTGATCTGCTACTTCGACGTAATGGCCGAAATAGCCGAAGGAGATTGCGGGACGGCGCCAGCCGTAGAAGCGGAGGAGGGGAGCGGCGGCGCTTTCGAGCAGCGCTTCGTCCACGGCCATGTTTAGCGCGGCCGAGCGCGGCTCGAGGTCGTCATAAACGTGCAACGCGTCGAGCATGCTGCGGCCAGGAAGCGTCAATCGGCCAGCTCTTCCACTATTCGTTCAACCGCGGCCTTGGGATCGGCGGCGGCAGTAATCGGGCGGCCGATGACCAAATAATCGGCCCCGCCTTTGAGCGCTTCGCGCGGAGTCGTAAATCGCTTTTGATCGTCCGCCGCCGCCCACGCGGGACGGACGCCGGGAGTGACCAGCGTGATATCCGGCCCGAGCCGTGCGCGGAGCACGCCAACCTCGCGCGGGCTCGTGATCAATCCGTCCACCCCCGAACTCTTTCCCAAATCGGCCAGGCGAATGACTTGATCCTGAAGCTGGGAAGCGATGCCGATTTCGCCCAGCGTCTCCTGGGTCGAACTGGTCAGGACGGTGACACCGAGCAAGGCAAGATGTGGTGCCTTCGCTTCCACGGCAGCCTTCAGCATCGCGCTGCCGCCACTGAGATGAACTGTCAGCATCTGGACGCCCAGGTCTCCGGCCGCGCCGACGGCTTTCGCGACCGTGTTCGGGATATCGTGCAGTTTGAGGTCGAGGAAAATCTTGGCGCCAGTCGCGGCCACGGCCTGGAGGATGGCGGGCCCGGCGGCGGTATAGAGTTGGAGCCCGATCTTGTAGGTGGAAACGGAACCCGAGAGGACGGAGACCAGCGCGAGCGCTTTTGCCTGCGCCGGAAAATCAAGCGCCACGATCAATCGGTCTCGAGCTGTGAGCGCAGGCGACTTCATTCTGTGATTCGGCGAAAAATTGTGGAGAAGTAAGGTATGCAGCTTTTCGCGCCCGCGAAGATCAATCTTTCTTTTGAGATTAAAGTCCGGCGCGCGGACGGCTTTCATGAGATCGAGACATTGATGACGCCGATTTCGCTGGCGGACCGGCTCACGCTCGAGGTGACGTCGAGCGGTGACAACGGCATCGAGTTTTCCTGCGACGATCCTTCGTTGCCGACTGGCGAAGACAATCTGGTCGTTCGGGCCGCGAAACTTTTTCGCGAAGCGACGAAGCTGACGTCGGGAATCAAGATCGTGCTGGAAAAGAAGATTCCGCACGGCGCTGGCCTGGGCGGTGGGAGCAGCGATGCGGCCAGCACGCTGCTCGGCTTGAACGAACTGTTCGGGTCCGGCCTTACGGATGACGACCTCCTCAAGCTCGCCGCGCAACTTGGATCGGATGTGCCGTTTTTCATCGTGCGCTCGGCCGCGATCTGCCGCGGCCGCGGCGAGATTGTCACGCCGACTTCCATACCCGGCGATTTCAACCTGTTGTTGCTGAAGCCCGATTTTGGCGTGCACACGTCGTGGGCCTACGGAAAATGGAAAGCGTCGCAGCAACTGCCCGGGATAGATTACTCGCCTCAGGAATTCGGCGGCGCGCGATTCGTGAATGATCTGGAGCGACCGGTCTTCGAAAAATTCGTCGTGCTTGGACAGCTCAAGACGTGGTTGCGCCGGCAGGCCGAAGTCGGGGCCGCGTTGATGTCGGGTTCGGGCTCGACGGTGTTCGCCGTGCTGCGCGATGTCGGAAAATTGGGCCAGTTGAGCGAACGGATCCAGGCCGAGATCGATCCAACGATGTGGATGTTTGAGTGCAAAACGCTCTGAGTCGCGTTTGTTGCGTGTCATCCCGAGCCGCATAGACGGCGAGGGACCTCGCAGTCGCACGGAAATTTACTCGAGAGACGCTCCCGCGTTATTCGCAGCGCACGCCTTCGAAGGGAGATATCTTTTGTTTGTGTGACCTTAGATCGACTGGGAGGTCCCTCGCCGTCTGCGCGGCTCGGGATGACAGCTGATGCGGGAGCCGAAAAACTATTCGCCGCCACTCCGGCGCAGGCTCGCGACGGCGTATTCGCGATTCAATTTCGCGATGAGGCTGGCGCTGATCGAAGCGGGACAGACGGCTTCGCATTCGTAGGTGTTGGTGCAGTTGCCGAAGCCTTCCGCGTCCATCGCCGTCACCATTTTCAGAACACGCCGTGTTCGTTCCGGCTGGCCCTGAGGAAGGAAGGAGAGATGGGAAACTTTCGCGGCGGTGAACAGCATGGCGGACGCATTCGGACAAGCGGCCGCGCAAGCGCCACAGCCGATGCAGGCCGCTGCTTCCATGGCGAGGTCGGCCTCATGCTTCGGCACGGGAGTCGAGTTCGCTTCCGGCGCGGAACCGGCGCGCGCCGCGATAAAACCGCCGGCCTGGACAATGCGATCGAGGGCGCTGCGATCGACCACCAGATCTTTGATGAGCGGGAATGGCTTCGCCCGGAATGGCTCCACCACAATGGTCTCGCCGTCCTTGAAGCGGCGCATATAAACCTCGCACGCCGCACCTGGATGATCGGGACCATGCGCCTCGCCGTTGATCGTGAGTGAGCAGGTGCCGCAGATGCCTTCGCGACAATCCGAATCGAACGCAATCGGCTCCTTCCCCTGAGCGACCAGCCCTTCGTTAACGACATCCAGCATCTCGAGAAACGAAGTGTTCGGAGAAACGTTCCTGGCGTTATACTCGACGAGCTCGCCTTTCGCTTTCCGATCCTTCTGCCGCCAGACTTTGAGTTTGAAGTTCACGAAAGTGTTAAGCCTTAAAAGTTTTAAGCTTTAAGTGTTAAGTTTTAAGTGAAGCGGTGCTGTTGTCGCCGCTTAAAACTTAACACTTCAAACTTAAAGCTCATTTATAGCTTCGTTGCGTTAGCTGAACCGTTTCGAAGTTCAACGGTTCGCGATGGAGTTTTGGCGCCGCGACTGACCCATTTCCCTGATACTCCCACGCGAAGACGTCGGCAAAATTGTCATCGTCGCGCCGGGCTTCACCGTCCGGGGTTTGATGTTCCTCGCGGAAATGGCCGCCACAGGATTCGTCTCGCATGAGGGCGTCGATGCACATCAGCTCGCCGAATTCCAAGAAGTCCGCCACCCGGCCGGCCCGCTCCAGCGATTGATTGAATTCTTCGCCGTCGCCCGGCACACGGACCTCGCGCCAGAAATGCTCGCGCATTTCCGGGATCCAGGCGAGGGCCTCGCGCAAGCCTCGCGCGTTGCGCGCCATGCCGCACTTGTCCCAAAGAAGAAGACCGAGCTCGCGATGGAAGGAATCGACGGAGCGCTTGCCATTAATCGCGAGCAGCTTCTCCGTCCGCGAGCGGACTTCGCTCTCTGCTTTTCGGAACTCCGGACGATCGATGGAAGGCCGCTTGCCGATTTGGGGCGCGAGGTAGACGGGCAGGGTGTAGGGCAAAACAAAATAGCCATCGGCGAGGCCCTGCATGAGCGCGCTGGCGCCGAGCCGGTTCGCGCCGTGATCGGAAAAATTGGCCTCACCGATGACGTGGAGCCCGGGCACATTGCTCATCAGATTATAATCGACCCACAAACCCCCCATGGTGTAGTGCACCGCGGGATAAATGCGCATCGGGCGCTGATAGGCGTTCTCGCCGGTGATCTTTTCGTAAATGTGAAAGAGATTCCCGTAGCGCTCGCGGATCGTATTTTCTCCCAGGCGCGCAATCGCATCCGCGAAGTCGAGATAAACTCCGCGCCCGCTGTCGCCGACGCCGCGGCCTTCGTCGCAAACCTCCTTCGCGGCGCGCGATGAGATATCGCGCGGGGCCAGGTTGCCGAAGCTCGGATATTTCCGTTCGAGATAATAATCGCGCTCATCTTCCGGGATCTGGTTGGGCGGGCGTTTGTCCCCCGGTTTTTTCGGAACCCAGACACGCCCGTCATTTCGAAGCGATTCGGACATCAGCGTCAGCTTCGATTGATTCGCACCGCTGACTGGAATGCAGGTGGGGTGAATTTGGGTGAAGCAGGGGTTCGCGAAGAGCGCTCCCTTTTTGTAAGCGCGATAAGTGGCCGTGACGTTGCAGCCCCGCGCATTCGTCGAAAGATAGAAGACATTTCCGTAGCCGCCGGTGGCCAGCACGACCGCATCCCCGGCATACGCTTCGATTTTCCCCGTGACCAGATTGCGCGTGATGGTTCCTTTGGCGTGGCCGTCCACCAGAACGAGATCGAGCATCTCGGTTTGCGGAAACATCTCGACGGTCCCAGCCGCGATCTGCCGGCAAAGCGCCTGGTAAGCGCCGAGCAGCAATTGCTGGCCCGTTTGCCCGCGCGCATAAAATGTCCGCGAAACCTGTGCGCCGCCGAAGGAACGGTTCGCGAGCAATCCGCCGTATTCGCGCGCGAACGGCACGCCCTGTTCGACGCACTGGTCGATGATCAGATTGCTGACTTCGGCCAGCCGATAGACGTTCGCTTCGCGGGCCCGGAAGTCGCCGCCTTTGATGGTGTCGTAAAACAAACGGAAGACGCTGTCGCCGTCATTCTGATAATTTTTCGCGGCGTTGATTCCACCTTGGGCGGCGATGCTGTGGGCGCGGCGCGGGCTGTCCTGGTAACAGAAGCACTTTACGTTGTAGCCGAGCTCACCCAGGGTGGCCGCGGCGGAGCCGCCGGCGAGTCCACTGCCGACGACGATGATCTCGAATTTCCGGCGGTTATTCGGCGCGACCAGGCGCGCGTGGTCCTTGTGGCTTGTCCATTTATCCGCGAGCGGGCCGGAAGGAATCCTGGCGTCGAGGCTTCCGATCATAGCTCTTGCGCCGGCTTCACGAGATGAAGCAAAACCGCGACGGGAATGGAGGTGTATCCGACAAAGATCAGCCAGGCGAAAATGCGGCCGGTGGTGGCGAGCCGAGGAGTGAGCTTCTTGTCATTCAATCCGAGCGACTGGAAAAAGCTCGAGGTGCCGTGGCTGAGATGAAGCGCGAGAAGAAACATCCCGAGAATGTAGAAGGCCGAGACGTAAACGTTCTGAAACCCGTAAACCATCATCGAGTAAACATCGTAGCGATTGAGCGGATCCGCCTTGAGCAGGAGGAAGCGGGGATCGGTCACGCGCACGGTGAAATGCGCAATGTGATAGATGATAAAAGCCAGGACGACCAATCCGCTCAAGGCCATCGAGCGCGAAGCGAAGGTGGCCTTCACATGCTCTTTCTCTTCATATTTTACCGGGCGGGCGCGGCGATTCTCGATGACCAGACTGATCGTGTAGAAGATGTGGAGGAAGACGGTCACGAGAAGAAAAATGCGGATAACCCAGAGGAGCGGCCCGAGTTCGCGCAGCTTTTCCGCGTAAGAGTTCACCCACTCGGGTCCGAGAAAGATCTGGAGGTTGCCGAGGAGATGGCCGACGACGAAGGCGATGAGCACCACGCCGGTCAGGGCCACGATCATCTTTTTGCCAACAGATGAGCGGTAAAATGAAGAGAGAGCGGTCACAGCGTGGAAAGCTCCAGCCGTTCGGCCGCTGGATAGCTGAAATTAGAATTCGGCCTAATGGTGTCAAGCTCCCACCACCGCCGTCCGGCCCACTTATGCGCGCGGCGCGCGCTGCTCTACCATTTGCAGCGAGGCCACTTTGCGAAACGGGAAGACCGCATAGGGCTGTCCGCCGCGCCAGTTGTGATGGCCCTGGGGCGAGAGGAAAAACGTTTCCACATCATTCCGGAGGCGTTCCACCAAATTCTCGAACGGTTCCGTTGCGGTTTGCCCCGTGATCTTCTGGTGCTCCGCGAGGATCCGTTGGGAGTTGGCAAAATCGTGGGCCTCGCCGCAGCCTTGGAGGATGAAATCGAAGCAATGAATGGATACGCCCTGAGGCGAGAGGAATTCCGCGATCGCCTCGAAACATGAGGTGAGCGAGTCCCCGGCGAGGTGTTCCAGGACCGAAATGGAAAAGATCGCATCGAACGATCCTGCCGTGAACGCCTCCAAGCCAGGGCGAAAATATTCCCGAACGATTTTCACGTGCGGAAAGAGCTTTACGTAGCGCTGATAATCGGTCGGCCCGTTGCCGAAACCATCGTAGGGATCGACCAGCGTGACGTCGTAGCCGAGCTCGCTGAGCAATCCGCTCACGATCGGCACGCCTCCGCCGATCTCGAGCAGGCGCGCGGGTGGCGGGACATTGGCGAGCACGGCCTTGGCGGCCCAGGGACGCTGGACGTTTTTAAGATCGCCATCGAGCGCGGTGATCTGGGGAAGTTCATCGAGGCTCTCGCAGTAATCCCGCACCGTCGCGTAAGAGAGTCCCAGGCCGCGATCCGATTTCGAGAAACGCTCGACGATGGCCGCGGCCGCGGCGGGATTATTGAGATGCCGGAGCGCTTGAGACATTCGCGAGATCTTTCGGCTGCGGCGCGACTTCCTGATAAAACTCCACCAATTCGCGCGTGTTTTTCTTCCAGTTGAAATGTTGCCGGCAAAACTGCGTGGCGCCCGCCCCCAGACGCTCGCTCAGAGCCTTGTCTGCGCGAAGCGCCCGGACCGCATCCACGATGCCGAGCGCGTCGACCTTGGGCAGCACCCACGCTTCTTCACCGTGACGGACGAAACGGCCAACGTTCGTCTGCGGCAAAATCACCGGACGGCCCATGGCAAAGAACTCGGGAAGTTTGCCGGGCAGGCGGAATTCGTTGAAGGCGTTGTCAGCGCCTGGTTGCACCAGCACATCCGCAAGGCTCAGGATGGCCGGGATTTCCTGGTACTCGACATGGCCCAGCTCGATGGAAACCCGTCGCGCCCATTCTTCATCCGGCCCGAGGAACGGACAAAAATCGCGCCCCGTCCGGACCAGCCGCGCGGGAGTCCCTTCGCGATCCAGGATGGCGGCGGCGAGATAGAGACTGCGAACGTCGCGCCCGTTCGCGGAATGAACGTTGCCCGTGTAGCAAAGAACGGTCGTCCCTTCCGCGATGCCGAGTTGCTCGAGGAGAGCGGGATCGCGCAGCCGGGGATGGAAGAGTTGTTCGTCCGCGCCCGGCCAGAGAACGAGCTTCGGGACCTCCGGCGGCACAAAGCGCTCGAGCCGATCCATGATCATGGTAACTCCGGTGGCGGAGGCGATGAACGCGCGATAGTTCCGCGGATGCGAAAGGTTCCCCGGGATTTCCGCTGAGGCGGAGCGGGCGAGTTTCTCGAACGGCGTCCCGAGGTTCACCTCAAGAATCAGCTCCTCGTTGTCTTCGAGATGAACGAACAGCGCGAAATCGCAGAACCCGGCAAGCTTCTCGCAAAAGAGGCGGACATTTTCGCGCGGCGTCCAGGCGTGGACGATCTCCGGCGCGGCTCCATCGGGGAAAACGCGGGACCAATCGCCGTCCACCTGGTCGAAGCGGTGCACGGAATAATTCTGTGCGCCCAACGAAGCGCCGCGGTCGTTGCCATCAGGAATCGCGACTGCGGTGGAATGGCCGAGAGCAGCGAGCTGATTCGCAAAATTGTGCACGTGGACGGCGCTGTTCGCGCTGAAATCGTGGTAGAGGGCGAAGAGAACGTTGCTCATCGGCGCACGGGGCGGCGGCTATAGTCGCCGCGCTCCAGGTCCAGGTTTGGATTGTAGTAAGGATCGCCGCGCTCGATGACGTGCTCCCATTGATCGAGCAAAAGCATCCGGTCGACCATGTCATAATAGCTCCGGCGCGAAATGGATTCGTGATGCAGGAGCAGGGCCTGGGGAGTGCAGATGATTCGCAGGCCGCGCTCGCGCAAGCGCAGGCAAAGGTCAACGTCCTGGTAAGCGGTAAAGAAATGCTCGTTGAAGCCGCCGATTTCTTCGAAGAGCGGCTTGCGGATCATCAGGCACGCGCCGGTCACGGCGGAGACTTCACGGGCGCAAACCAGGCTGCCGGCGTAGCCATCTACATCGATCGGAAAGCGCCGCATGGTGTGATCGGCGGTGCCTCTCATGCCGAGCGCGACGCCGGCGTGCTGGACGGTCTTGTCGTCGTAGGCCAGCAACGCGCCCGCTGCTCCCACGTCTGGCTGCTCTGCGTAGTAAACAAGATGCTGCAACCAGCCTTCCGTGATGATTTCGGTGTCGTTATTCAGAAACACCAGGAACTCGCCCGTGGCGGCAGCCGCTCCCTGATTGTTGGCGCGTGAGAAATTGAAGGGATTGGGGAAGGGGATCCGGCGGAGGGGGTATTCCTGCATCAACTGGAGCGCGCGTTCGTCGGTCGTCTCGTTGTCCATCACGATGACCTCAAAATCCGGATGCGAAGTCCTGGTGAAGATGCTTTTCAGGCAACGCTCGAAAACGTCTGGCTCATCGCGCGTAGGAATGATGATGCTTACCCGGGAGGAGGCTGCGCGCGTGACGGGGATAAGCTTCAGCCGGTGCGGCAGCTTGGCTTGCTCCGCGCGCGCCGCGAAGTTCATGCGCTCGAGGTGCGTATTCACGGCCCGTTCCTGGAGCGGACCGATGTGCGGCTTGGCGTCGGTTTTCTCGGCGATGCTCCCCGGGGTTTTGCGCCAGTGATAAAGGACCTGCGGGATATGTCCCACGCTTACGCCTGTCTCGCTCAGCCGGAGCATGAATTCAAAATCCTGCACGCCATCAAAGACCGAATCGAAGCGCGCCTTTTTAGCGAGGTCGCGTCGCACACAAAGCAGATGGCCGACGTACATGACGCCGCGAAAATATTCCGGCGACCAATCCGGCTTGAAAAACGGTTCGACCAATTCTCCGGTCGCGTCGTCCAGCTTGTCCTCATCGGAATAAGCGACGTCGTAGCCTTCGCCCATTTTCTCGCGCATCGCTTCGAGCGCGAAAGGATGGAGGAGGTCGTCGTGATCGAGGAAACAAACATATTCGCCGCGGGCGAGGTCGAGCGCCTGGTTGCACGCGGCGCTGATCCCTCCATTCGAGGCGAAATCCACCCGCACGCGCGGGCTCACGCGGCTGAGCAGCTCGAGCAGTTTTTTCGTTTCCCGGTTGTCCGAGCCGTCATCGACGATGCACCATTCCCAATCGGCAAACGATTGGTTCACGAGGCTCAAGGCTGCTTCCGCCAGCCATTCGGGTTTTGAATTGTAGGCGGGAGTGAGGACGCTGATGAGCGGAGTGTCAGTGGTGACCTGGCGGGCGTGCTTCTGGAAGGCGGGCTGCAGCAGCTCAAGAGCTTTGCTCGCGGAAAGCGAAGACAGTTTCAGGATCCGTTCTGCCGGTTGCCTGGAGGTCAGCGCATCGTCGGCCGGCTCGGTCTCCTCCTCTCCTTCTTTTACTTCTCTTTCGAGTTTTTGTTCGAAGAAAGGCTGCCAGTCCGAGCCTTGTTCGATCATTTCAAGACGGACTGTCGAGATTCCCGCCGGGACCTTTAGTTCGACGGTAAAGCCGCACTGACGAGCCTCGGGGTATTCGGGAAAAGAATCGGATACTTCGGAGCGCTCAAGTCCGTAACGGGCAAGGCGCGCCTTGCTTCCGATCTTCGCGCGAATCCCGGCAATCTGCCGGCCGCTACGGGAGAAACACCAGCCTTTGATCAGGATGACGTCGCGGCTGGTTTTCCAACGCTTGGGCAAGTCGAGCGCGAAGGCGAGGTCTTTCGCTTCGTTTAATTTTGAGTCGTTTTTTCGCGAGCGATTGAACAGCTTCCAAATCGGCTTGACGATTTTCCACGCGGCCGACCGCTGGATTTGCTCGAGAAGCTGGTCGCGTCCTTTCAGCCGGGCCGCAGCGTCAGCGCGTCTTACCTTCTGGTCCCAGGCTTCCCGTTCCGCGCGCTCGAGGCGGGCGCGGGTTTCGTTCGCGTCAGTCTGGAGAAGACGGGCCAGCGTCTTCGTGGAGTTCAAGTGCCGGTGGGCTGATTCCAAGGCGTCGGAGCGAGAGGCGTTGTCGGGCCGCAGCGGCTGCTTGCGCAGCTCGATCAATGAGCGGCGAAGTTCATCCAGCTGTGCGTCCAGCTCCCGGAGATGATCGTCCTGGTCAGCCACGGGGGTGTAAGAAAGACCGCGCTCGCCGCGCGAGCCACATCAAGCCTCGCGGCGTGAATATTTGAAAATGCTTCCCAGCCACAACAGGAGCAAGGTTATTCCGAACGCGGCTATCCACAACGAAATCGTCAGGTGCCGCGGCCAGTAGGCAAAGGAAAAATGGTAATCGCCGGCCGCTGGAACGAAAACGCCGCGGAAGGCGGAATTGACGCGGAAATAGCTGGCCGGTGCGCCATTCACGCGGAGCTGAAAGTTGCCTTTCTCATATGGTTCCGTCAGGACCACGACACCGGCCGCGGGCGCCGCGATCTTGAAGGATGTGGTGTTATTCGTCAGCGCGTAGCCGGTCGCGGGAACGATTTGCCGGGCGGCCGCCGCAGACGGGTCGCGCAACAAGCCGGCGACGTCCGCCGGTTGGTCGTGTTCGGACTGCGGAATCGCCGCAAATGGCCTGCCGTCGCCGTGCTTGAGCAGCTTTACAAAATCGCTCTCAGAACCATAACCGGCCAATCGATCGGCAAAGAATGCGCGCGGCCAGACTTTGCTCGATTCATAAACGTTCAGGTCGAGCGACGCGATCTTCGTCAATGACGGGATGACATCCGCCGTCGTTGCGGTGCTGCCGAGCAGGTAGCGAACGTTGAGCATGTCGAAAAGCGGCAAATCATTTTCCAGTTGGTCATCAATCCTGCCGCTGCGCGTGCCGTCGGAAAGAAGTTTAGTTTGGTAAGCATCCAGCAGGGACTTGAAGTGCTTGTTCAATAAAGGAGCGGAGCTGTCGGGCTGTTCGATACCGATGGCGCCGCCATATCCTGGGGCCAGATTATTTTGCAGTCCTGCGCTCCGGAAGGGTTCCGGAGCGTTCCGGACGAGCCGGACTGCGGGCGAAGCATCGGCGATCAGGTTGGTTCGCTCCTGCGGATTCATCACGTAGTGGTCGAATGGCGTGATGAGGTGCATGCCATGTCGCCAGTGCAGGAGAAGAAAGATCGAGCCCAGGGCCAACGCCTGCCCGATTCCAACTCGATTGGCCCGGAACGCATTCCGGAAAAGCCACGGCGCGATAACCAACGCTGCCACGAGCAGAAACGAGTAGCCCCAGAAGAAAGGAGACTTCGGGATGTGCTCTCCGACTTGCAACAAGGTCCTGGTGGAACGCTGGGCGGCGTCGGTTGTTCCCAGATAAAGCGCCAGGAGGACTGCCACGCTCGCTAACAGACGAAAATAGATGGGCTTGAATTCAGCCGTCTGAGCGTCATTCCAAAAAGCTTTAATGCCGAAGCCGGCCAGAATGAGGAGGCAAACGATGGCCACGCAGGAAAAGGTATTATCGATATGGTAGATCTGACCAAGAAAGGGAATCCGGCTGATCAGCGCGGGCGGGACGACTCCAAAGACAAGAGCGAGAGCAAGCAAGCAGGTAACGACGAGTCCTCGCCAAAGCTTCTGCTGATCCAGGCGTCGGGCGCTGAGGACGAACCATAAGACGCCCGCGAGGATGAGAAAGTTGGCGGAAGGAACGAGATGCAGTTCGTTCGCGTTGAACTGCCGGTAAAAAATATCGTCAAACAGCCCGATGAGCAGCGCGGGCTGAATCTGAAATGCGCCGCCGCCAACGTCGTAGCCGGTCCATGAGTTCCGAAGCGCCATCAGAAACGTCAGCCAGATCGGGGTCGCGATCAGCAAGAAAAGAAGCTGGGCGACGAATGCCTGTCGCAGCTTCGCGATTCGCCCGGCGACGGATTTGCCGAGCAACAAGGTGAGGCAACCGCAGAGGTTCATCGCCAGCAGGAGGACATACGCTTCCTTCACGGTGCCGCTGTTTATCATCATCCAGTTGGCCAGGACCATCAGCCCAAGCCAGAGCGCGGAAGGCCGGCCTTTTGGGGCATCGATCAGTTTGAACCAGCAGAGCAGAATGAACGGCGCGTAGCACATGCTGAAAAAGGCTGGA
This sequence comes from Chthoniobacterales bacterium, assembly GCA_035630155.1. Taxonomy (GTDB): domain Bacteria; phylum Verrucomicrobiota; class Verrucomicrobiia; order Chthoniobacterales; family UBA10450; genus AV80. The sequence continues at coordinate 9,635 of DASQLH010000360.1, read as the reverse complement.
TGAGAGTAGCGATAGGAAAAAAAGCCGATGAAAGACGACGAGAGAGCTATGACGAGCGCCGCCGGCAAATGCCTGGTCAGTTGCAGGACGCAGAGCCCGAGGGAAGCCGCGAAGATGAATTTTGCGATGAGATATTTGAGGTCCCATGCGGCGGTAGAACCATTGGTCAGGAGAGCGAGCAGATGGAGCGGATCGCCCAGCATCGATTGCCCCTGACCGAGGAGAGGAAGGCCGCAGGAATCGTAACGGTTCCAAAGGGGCAGCTCGAAATGTTTGAACAGGGCTTTGCTTTGGACCACCGAAGTGGGCCAGCTATACCACGGCGTCGCGCCGAGATCGGAGCCCTGTTCGTTGTCGGTGGCCGCTTCCCGGTAACCGGGAACTGTCGGCATTTCTCCGTAGAGAAAAGAGCTGTGGCTGTGGTTGTTCGGCGAAACAAAACTCTTCCCGAAAAAAACGATCGGATAACAACTGAGCACGACCGCGGCAGCTGCCACGACCAGCACGAGGCGATGCGGCTGTTCGTGCGCCCATGTTGCTGCTTTTTGTCGGGCCGAGAGACCGGCCTTTCTCATTTTGGAAAGCAGAAAAGACGAGCACAGCAGGACGAGGCCGGCAGTAATAAGAAATGAAGGCGCGAAACGCCGGAGCATCGTGCGAAGCGACGCTCGGTTGTAGCTCTTCAGGATCACGGGGGATTCCAACGTCAGGACGACGGCAGGATCGTCGGCCCCGGCGAGGGACGAGAGGACAACTTCCGTGTTGCTGGTGGCGAGAGGCTCGATCTGCCGCAATGGTTTGATCTGGGCCGGCGCGACGGCTCGAATCAGATTTCCCGAGTTGTTGACGATACGGGCGCGGGATAAAGTTATCGTATTCGCGGCCTGATCCGTCGGATCGAATCGCAAGTTCAAGTACCGGCCGTCCGGCATCGGGAATTGGTAGTGCGCCTCGCGGTTGCCACCTTCGACGAAGATGCGAAACGAATCGGCCTCCCTGGCGGCGGAATCGATCCCGTAAAATAGCTGGGCGAAGCCGGGAGTTGCAGCCCGCATGGTGACGGCGAAGTAAAAATGCGGCGCCTTCGGCCTCGGCCAGAGAGTGAAAGAAACGGCGACCAGGACGCCTACGATTCCCGCCAGAGCCAGTCTCGATCTGAGTGGAGCAGCCGCGATGGAGGTACTTTTCAAAACATTAATCACCCTGGCGGAGACGATAAACAGTCAGCCCCGGCAACGGCTCTTCGAGAAGAGGGGCAAGCTGTTCCTTGAGTTCGGCCGCCGGCGGTTGATAGGCAAAAGCGACTCGGTTCACGCCTATCGATTTCAGCCCCGGATCCCGCGGATAGACCCGCCAAAGTACATTGCCGACGCTGGGAGTTTCGAATGAGCTGGGCTGCCCGGCGACAAGTGGGAGCGCCCAAAGGTAGGAGCTCTGGTTGATGACTTCGGAATAACGGTTGTCGGGATCAAACACGGCCATGCTCTTTCGGTCGGGCACGATTTTCAGGGAATCGACCACGTCGATCCCCGTAGCGGCGAGAAGGCCCGGTGTATCGGCCCAGGGAGCGTAGATCAACCATTTGCCATCGCGCCAATCATCGTGGTTGCCGTGGGCAGCCTTGAATAATGAGGAGGAGGTGACGACCTCGAGATTGCGATCGATAGGATTGATCAAGCCATTGGCGAGCGCGAGGGGAACGAGCAACAACGCGGCGAAAGTCTTCGTCCTGGTTTGAGCCAGGAGAAAGATAAGGATGGAAACGTAAAGCGCGGCGACGGCGATGGACCAGGTCGAAAAGAATTGGCCCAGTTCGTTGTTCATTTTCCAAAGGAGAAAAACCAAAAGCAGCACGGCCATGAGGCCTCCCAGCCAGTCTCGTTTCGCCATTTGTCCGCTTTGTCCGGCGCGGATCCGCTCTGAGAGAAAAATGCCCACGATGGCGACGTTGATGAGTCCGAGTGCGTGGAAACAACGGAAGGGAGGAGCGCGGTCGAAGAAAATCCAGTGGGCCGCGCTGGCGGGGATCGGGAACAACATCCAGCAAAGAAGGAGAACGAACACGACCCAAAAAGAAACAAGCAGGGCAGAGGAGTGGCGATGTTCCTTGGGCGCGCGGGCCAGCAGCAAAGTTGCGGGCGCGAGCCAAAGATAGCCCGAAGCTTCACAGATATTGCCCATCGATGCCGGATAGTTTTCTTCGCTCTTCCAAAAATCGAGGAAGTGCGAAGCGAACTGGGCGAAAGAAATCCCGCCGCCTGGACTCGAGCGTTGACCTGGGTAAACCGTGGCCGCCGCCGCGGCGATTGTCTCTTTCGCGTCGAAATAAAACCAAACCATCACTGTTCCAACGACCACGATCCAGCACCCGGCCAGGGCGAGGAGACGAGCGGCCCGAGAGTCGCTCCGCCAAAGAGAATTCCGGTGGGCCCAAAGCCACCCGCCGAGAACGGCGAACCCGAGCGCGACCAGGGGAAGTTGGTGGGGCGGATATGCGCAAAGGGCGAAGTTGATGGCGCAACTTGCGCAAACGATCGCGGCAATGGCCAGGAGCAATCGATTACGGCCTGTCGCCAGATAACAGGTGAGCGCGATGGTCCAGCAGAACAAGCCGATCATCTCGGGCAGGAGTGAGGCCCACGAATAAGACCATTGCGTATAGGCGGAGAGGAAAAACCAGAGCGCGCAAATCGCAGCGACGGCGCTCGAGCGCGTGACCAGAAGCAAGAGGGTAAAGAGGCCGGTGAGAAGAATGAGGCCCTTGCATTGCCAATAGATGGAGAAGGCGAGCTCCGGCGGCAAAATGAAGAATGCCCAAAACTGGGGACGAAAGAGCTGCGTAAAATGCCAGCACGGCACATTGCCGAGCAACGCCGCCTTCCCGGGGCCGAGTAAGCTGTCGTTCACGGCGAGGGTGTCGCGCCGATAGAGTTGGTTCAAAATGGTGGGCGTATGAAAACTCCACTCATCGCTGCGGACTCTCTTCGGCGTGCCGAGCAAGGGCGTGTGCTCCACGTCTGTCCAATTGCGATAGGAAGCGCTCGCGATGCTGATGGACGACCCATGGAATTTTCCCAGGGAGAACAAGACAAAAGCCAGGACGCAGAGGGTGTAAAACCAAAGCGCGGTACGATCGAAAGGCAGCGCGCTGGTAGGCGTCGACCGGCGGATGCACTTATCGAAAGCGGCATTGACCGCTTCGATCGGCCTTTTCATTTTTCGCCACCAAAGCGCGACCGTTGCTCCGCTGAGGCCCAGCAGAAGCAGGAAGGCGGTGGTCCCACGATTCCGAGCGGAGAAGAAATCACCGGCGGAGTGGCGAATGTGCAACGGTTTTTCGAGGGGAATGTAGAGCTGCGGATCGCCGGCGGGCTCGACGGTTTTGATTTCCAGCGCCTCACCCCCCGGAGTTAGCGACGCGATCTCGTTCAGCGGCACAACCGTTGAGAGGTCGAGTCGCGTCAATTCCGGGTCGCTCTCGGGCTTTCGAACGGCGACAGCGCGAATCTGGACGGTGCCGCTTACTTCCAGGGGATCGAAGCGGATCGACCGAACCGGTTTGGCGGGTAAAGGAAAGGAAATCCGGTGCGAGGCCGAGTCCGCCAAGGCGAGCCGGGTAACGCTGTCGCGTTCGGTAAATCCTGAGCCGGTGTCGAAGAAGACTTTCGCGCGCGAGGTTTCGCTCGTCTTGATATCGACCGTCAATTCCGCCGCGGGCTGCTTGAGAATGAGGGCGACATCGGCCGCGGCGAAAATGCCCGCGGAAGCAGCCGCCCAGAGCCATCGCGAAGCGCGATTCATCGGATGCCCCATCCACCGCGGACGCGGCCCGGTCAACCGCGAGTGCGCCGGCCGTTATTCGAAGATGTAAACTTCGACGACGCCGATGCCGATTCCGCTGTTCTTGCCTTTGACGATCGCCGTGTACGGGCCGGGCGCGAGATTCGAAACAAGGATTGCCGATTCCGCGTCGTTTGAGGGCTGCAAACTAAGCGCCTCGATGGCGGTTTGATTCGCTTTCCAATCGTCGTTGAAACTGATGGATGTGCCATTGCCGTCGAACAATTCGAGGACTGGATCGAGCAGGGGATTGAGAACGCCCGCAGCCTTGAGCGACGGCCCAATGCCGCGAATCGCGACCCTGGTTGCGCCGGGTCCGCCCCCGAAAATGAAGCCGCCGATCATCACCTTCTCGTTTTCCAGGATGAACCCGCGGGTGCTGATATTTGCGAGCGTCGAACTTTGCTCGGCATCGAGGTCGTAGGCTTCGACGACGGCGATACCGGTGCCGTCGTTGGCGCCACGGATGACGGCGGTATAAGCGCCCGGGTTCAGCGTTACGACCATGGCCGATTCTTCATCCCTGGAGGGAGGAATCGTGGTCCCTTGAATTTCCACGTCCTGCTTTGAGGGAATCAGGCCGCCTCCTATAGTGGCCCGCCAGTTATCGTTTCTCGCCAGGACCCTTCCGGTCACATCGTGCAAGACCAGAGTCGGATCCGCGAGCACGCCCGCGACAGGCAAAGACGGGCCGATAGCACGGATCATCAACCGCTTTGGGGTCGGTCCCACAATGATGAACCCTCCGATGAGCGCATTTTCTCCGATGCCCACTTGAAGACGCGTCGCGATATTCAAGGCCGCGGCCGGTGGAGGCGCGGTCCCGAATGAGCTGGTCCCGACCATGAGGGTATGCGCTCCACCGCCGGCGTTGTCGATCACGCCAGAGTTACTGCGCTGTGCGGCGCCATCGACTCTCACCCCGCCCACACCGTTGGAAGCATAAACGAGAGACGGAGCGATGGGCACCGCCTCATCCGGCCCGCCCGAAGTCAAAACCGTTCGAGGAAGCAACAGGATCGCCCCAACGCTCGGAGCAGTGGCCGGCGCGAAGTTCGGGGACGGAGCCTTTTGGTCCGAAGAACCATCCACGCGAGCAATCGTCAGCGCATTCAACTGCGCTACGGTGTGAGATCCAAAGATGTCGTTGTGATAGGCATCGCTCGGCGGGGAAATGATCTGGTTGGAACTGTAACGAACGCGGTTAAACGGACCCGACCGGAAAGGCTCGCTGTCGTAAAGGACGGGACCCGGCCCGTTATTGCTGAAGACGCAATTCGTGACCAGGCCAGTGACGTCCAGCGCTGGGATTCTCCCATTGGCTGGTTGCGCGCCGGTGGTGATCGCGGTCCCGACCGTGCCGATGGTGAGGCTGTTCTGAACAAAGTTGCAGTTGGCGAGATTAAGTGAGCCGCTGAACATGGTCACGCCCGCCCCAGCGAAGGCGGCGGTGACCTGCGCGACGGTCGTATTCGTCATCGTGACGGCGCAGTTTTGGCCGAAACGAAACCCGCCGCCGTAATTAGTGGCGTTGCAGTTTTCGACGATGACGTTGTCCGCGGTGAGCGCTGCGAAGTCGCCCTGGAACGCGCCGCCCAAACCGGAGCCGATCGCGTTGTCACCGTTCGCGGTCAAATTTGCAAAGGCAACCCGGGTGAGGCTGACGGTGGCGCGGTTGCTTTCGATGCTGCCGTTCTGGGCGAAAGGCGGGATGCCGTAAGCGGCCGCGAGATCGCCGGAGGCAAAAATTCCACCGCCCCGTCCGGCGCTGTTCACTCCGGGCACGCCCTGAATCAAAGTGTCCCGCACGGTAAGTTGCGACGAAGGCCGATTAATCGTTCCGTTGTTGGTGCTGCCATCGACGTTGTCCGCCGAGAGCGAAATGATCGCGCCGCCGATGCTTTCATCCGCGGCTGTGCCGGTAGCCTGATTTTCCCTGAAGACAGAACCGACTACTTCGACGGTGGCGCGGTAACTGGCCACCGCACCGCCAAGACGCGCGCTGTTGCTGGTGAAGCGGCAGTTGAAGAATTGAGCGGTGGTCTGGTCCTCGGCAAAAACGGCGCCGCCGATGGCGGGAGACTGGGGTGGCCCGCCCGGACCCCGGACGGCCATGTTGCCGATGAAAGTGGAATTAGCTACGATTAGCCGCGTGGCAGGAATCGAGATCGGATCTCGGTAGGGGCCATAGGCGTAGATCGCGCCGCCGGCTAATCCCGCCTGGTTGCCCTCGAATTTGCTGTTGGCGATCCGCAGGAGCGTGCCGTTGGCGTTGATCGCTCCGCCCGCCGAGTTCATGTTATGGTTCGCGAGATTCGCGCGATTATTCGAAAAGCGGGAACCGTTGACAAACACCTCCGAGTCGAGCGCGCTAAACGCGGCGCCGTAGTTGGGAGAGGTGTTCCCCATGAAATTGCAGCTCTGGAATAAGACCTTCGACGCGTTGATCCAGACGCCGGCGCCTCCGGTGATCGTTCCGTTGGCCGCGTTGTTTTGGAAATTGCAGCCCACAAAGATTGCCTCGGCGTGATCGATCGTCATCCCGCCGCCGATGAAATTCGTGTTGGAAAGGCCGTTGTTGAAATGGATTCCCTGGAAGGTGATCGGCTTCTGCGAGTTCGTGAAACGGAAAAGGTCCGTGGCGCTTCCGCCGTTGAGCGCCACAGCGGCGCCGGCCGCGGCCCGAATCGTCAATGCCCCGGTGGAATTATAGAGAGTGAAGCCACCGGACGGCGGCGTGTAGTTGCCCGCGGCGAGCTCGATGATGCTGCCGTCCGGCGCGGAATTGATGGCTTGCTGGAAGGCGGCAGAATCCGAGACCAGGATGACTGCGGCCGAGAGGCGGCCGGTTGTAAGGGCGAGCGCCGCGGCGCAAGCGAGGAAGCGAAGAGGAGATTTCAGGTGCGGGAGATTCATTTAACGGCGTTCGGAAATTGTGGGCCCATTTTTTCTGCTTTTTTAAGCAGATATCAAGCCCGAACTGCGGAGTTGGAACCAAAGTTCGGCGGCCAGTGGCGTCTCAGCGAGGGACTTGCGACGCGCCGCGGAAGCCAGTAGGATTCGCTTCCCGTGGCCATCGACGTTCCCCCATCCCGCGAAATGAAACTGTTAAATCGAGAGACCATCGCCGCGGATCTGGAGCGCGACGGTTTTGCTGTCATCGATTTTCCCGATCCGGAGATCGATCGTTTAGCGGACGATATCTGGCAATCGCTTCAGAGTTATTTCGACTGGACAGCGTGGAAGACGGGCGCGGAAGCCGGCGTGCGCGTGCCCGATGCCTGGACGGTGAACGAAAGCGTCCGGAAGATCGCCACCAATCCGGCGATCCTCGATTTACTGAGCGAACTCTACGGGCGTCGCGCGTTTGCCTTCCAAACGCTGAATTTCGCGGTCGGCACGCAGCAACACATTCATTCGGACCTGGTGCATTTTTGCGCTCGCCCGCCTCACTTCATGTGTGGGGTGTGGGTAGCGCTGGAAGACATTCGCGCCGAGGCCGGGCCGCTCATTTATTATCCCGGGTCCCATAAATGGCCGGTCATCCTGCCGGGAGATGTCGGCGCCCCTTTGGCCTCAAAGGAGGCTCCGTATGAGCACTATCACCTTCTCGAGAAGGCCTGGGAGGCGCAGATCGAGGAACGCGGCGCGGAGCCGGTGCAATTCTTGCCGAAAAAAGGGGAGGCTCTGATCTGGGACGCGAATCTCTGGCACGGCGGCTCCCGGCAAACGGACCGCTCACTGACTCGGCACAGCCAGGTCACGCACTACTTTTTCGAGGACTGTTCTTATTGGACGCCGCTGACGGGTCTCGACCGCCAACCGGTCGCAATCAAGCCTCCGCTGGGGGCCGCCTCGAAGTAAAAAAAACAGCCAGGACGAAAGCGGCAAAGAGGCAAACGAGGCCGAGCCCGCAGAGGAAAACTCCCTTCGCGGCGAGGCGCTCGGCGTAATACGAAAAGCGCGCTACTTCCCTCGGCTCTCGAAAGGCGAACCAATCGGAGGAGTTTTCATCGCGCGCCACAATTTTCACCTGCGATGAGGGCACGGCGATGAATCCCGATCTCCAGCTTGTATTGATCCGGGTGGCGGAACTGAACCGGATTTGTTTTTCGCCCGTGGCGCTTTGGAAATCCAAAGTCATGCCTTCCCGGAGATAACCGGCCAGCTCGACTTGCAGATAGGGGAATCTTGGCGCGAAGATGTTGCTCTCCATGGTGCCGCGGGCCTCGACGCCGCGAGCGGAATAGGAGCCCCACGAGCGTTCGTTAGGCTCGTTGACGATTGCCGGCAGAAGACCGCCTAAAATGAATGCGCCCTCCTGGTTCGCCTCGGCTTCTACGCGCAACGCCGGCCTCACGGCCGCCGGCAGGATTTCCCGAATAGTGGGATCGTCCAGCAACTCCGCCAGCCGCGACGGATCAGGATAAGGGATGGGCGGCGGCGGATCGCCCTCCAGATATTTCCTGTCACCGGTCGCCACATAGCCGCGAACGTTTTGCACTTCCAATCGGAGGTGCGCAGGTCTGCCGGCCTGCCTGCTCACTTGTTCATAGCTCACGACCCCAGCGCCCGCCGCCACCGCGACGAGCCAGAGATAACCCGGCAGGACAAGTCTTTTCCGCCGCGGCAAGGTGTTCAGTAGCATGACTACAGCGCCCGCGTTCGCCAATGCCCCCAAGGCGAGGATGTCCATGTAGCGGGATGCGATTTCCTCCGTGCCATCGCCTCCGCGGCCGTAGGCGATAGCCGCGGCTTGCAAAATCACCCAAATCCCGACGGCCAGGAGCAATTCGATTTGGTGCCGTCGTCGTTCGTCCTCCAGACCATCGATCCGGCGTTGCTTTAGGTAGCGCAGACCCAACCAGCCAAGAGGCGCGAACATCAGCAAAGCAGCTACGGCATGGTCACAAAACGGCCACGCGAGAGCTCGTCCGAAAACGTTCGCCCAGACCAGCGGCGAAACAGCTTTTAGCGGAGCGTGGAGCGGAAACTCGCGATGAAGAAAAAAGGCAGCGGCCAGAATTGCCACTGCGACGAATGCCGTGACCGTTTGCTCCGCGGTCCACGAGCGTTTCCTGACGTAACGCATTCCAATCAGCGCGAGCACAACGATCGCTGCGAGAAATCCGGACGCCATGCTGAAACAGGCCAGAAGCGCGCTTATCCCGCCGACCCACCACGGAAGAGTGAACGCACGATGAAAACCCAATCCCCAGATCGTGGTCAGCGAGAAAAGCAGCAGGAAATAGAAACTCGATTGAAAACCCCAGAGCGTGTTTTCCTGTGCGTAGGGCAAGGCCAGCCAAAGAATAATTGCCGCGGCCACATAAGGCATTCTCTGCCGGGAAAAAAAGGGCCGGGCGGCCGCAAACACGGCGAGGCCGATGACGCCACACAAGAGTGCGTTTGCTGTCATTTCGAGCTGCGCGTCCCATTGGCCATTGAGGTAAAGCAGTCCAAGAGCGAGGAGCCGCGCGAGCACGATGCGATGTTCGTTGTGCGGGCCGAACAGATCGGCCCACGTCAGATGGCCTTCGAGCCAGGGCTTGAAAAGATGGGACGCTTCCGCATCCCATTGATCGTGGATCGGCAAAGGACTGCCATACCCGGAGATCAACCAAAGCCTGGCGCCAATGATGAGGCCGAGGAGGGCGATCCCTTGCACCCAGCGGATGGCGCGCGGTGCAATTTCGTTTGCCATGAAGTCGGCTCGCGATGCCGCTTATCGGCCGGGCGGCAGGACCAGCGCCGTGTTCAAAAGCTGCTTCGAATCGGCACCTTTTGGATCGAAG
>DASQLH010000359.1:0-14118 GCA_035630155.1 Chthoniobacterales bacterium | reverse complement strand
TTTCCCGCTGCCGCTTGCGCCCATCAAGGCGACAAATTCGCCCTCCTGGATTTGCAGAGTCACGCCGCGCAACGCCTGGACCTGCCGGTCATCGTAATCACGATGAACGCCATCCACCTCGAGCAAAATGGGCGGAGCACTCGCAGCTGGAGATGGGCCGGACATGTTCGGAACGCGCGAGTTTTCCTTAAGCGGGCAGGGGTAGGGGCGCAAGTCATTCGGTCACTCTCGTTTCACGGGTCAGGATTTTCCCTTGAGATCGCCCGCGGGTTAACGAGCTTGTCTTCCGGTGAAAACGTCGTCATAGAGACAGTAGTCTCTCGACGCACAGGGAGGCCAGATGCTCTCACATACTCCAGTTCCAGTGAGCACCAAACGTCTGATCGATCTGACGCGGGTGCGCCATCCGATCCTGCGTTTCCTTCTGCCCGTCCTGGGCCCTTTCATCAATCGCTTCCTCGCCATCAAGGAAACCAATGAGGTTCACGACGAAGTCGCCCGGACCGCGACCCTCGACACCTTTTTTTCCCGGACGCTCGAAGTGTTGGGCTGCAAATATGAGGTGTCGGAATCCGATCTCGCACGCATTCCTGAAATTGGTCCGGTCGTGGTGGTTTCAAATCATCCGTTCGGCGGACTCGACGGCGTCATTCTCGGCGACCTGCTGCGGAAGCGGCGCAAGGACGTGAAGGTGATGGCGAACTTTGTCCTGCGCGAAGTGACGCACGCAGACAAGCACATGATTTTCGTCGATGGCTTTACCCGCGGCCGGCCGGCCAGCCGCAACATTGCGCCGTTGCGCGAAGCCATAAAGCATTTGAAGGCCGGCGGCGTGCTGGCGGCATTTCCCGGCAACAAAGTTTCGCATTACCAGCGGGAACGGCGTGAGATCACCGACCCGGAATGGGTCCCGCACATTGCCGGCGTGATCCGGCGGGCGGGAGCGAGCGTCGTCCCCGTCTTCATCGAAGGCGGCAATAGTCGATTATTTCAAATCGCGGGGATGATCCACCCCATCCTCCGCACGGTCCTCCTGCCGCGAGAGTTCGTGAGGCGAGGACGCATTGGCGATCCCATTCGGGTGCACGTCGGGGCCACGATTCCCTCGACCCGGCTGAAGCGCTTCGAGACCGACGAAGAGATGATTCGATTCCTGCGGCTAAACACTTATTTCCTGGGCAACCGACCCAAGGAAGATTCGGCCCCGCCGGCCAACGCCTTTGTGGCGAGGCAAAAGAACGCGGAACCGATCGCTGATCCGCAGCCTCCGGACGCACTGGAGGCGGACGTTCAGGCTCTTCCGCCCGAAGCTTGCCTGGTCAGCCATGGCGACCTCGAGGTTTACATCGCCCGCTTTCAGCAAATCCCGCACATCATGCTCGAGATCGGCCGCGGCCGGGAGACGAGTTTCCGCGCGGTCGGCGGCGGCGCGTTGACGGCGCTCGATCTCGCGCCGCAGGACGAATATTACCACCACCTGTTTCTCTGGAACAAAAAGGACCGCGCCGTGGCGGGCGCCTATCGGCTGGGCCTCGCCGATGAAATTATTCCGCGCTACGGCCACGAAGGCCTTATTTGCAGCCGTCTGTTTCATTTCAAACCGGAATTCGTGAAGAAACTGAATCCGGGGGTCGAACTCGGCCGGTCCTACGTTCTGCCCGAATACCAGAAGAACTACAATTCGCTCCTGCTTCTCTGGGCCGGTGTCATCGCCTTTGTCGGCCGCAATCCAAAATACAACATCATGTTTGGATCGGTGGCTCTCACCCACGGCGCGTCCTATGCGCCGGCGTCGCGCACGCTCATCGTAAATTGTTTGCAACAGCAGCATGGAGACGACGCGCTGGCGGTCGATATCGAGCCTGCTGTTCCCTTCGAGGGCGGGCCGCTTCATGGGATCACGCGCGCCGAGGTAGGCGATCTCGTCCAGGATATTGAAGATGTTTCAACTCTCGTCAGCGGACTGGAAAATGATGGCCGCGGCGTGCCGGTTCTTTTCAAGCAATACGCGCGGATGAACGCCAAGCTCCTCAAGTTCGGCATGTGGCCCGAGCACGGCAATTCGGTGGTCGGCTTCATGATCGCCGACCTAACCACCGCCGAGCCAAAATTGCTCCGCCGCTACATGGGGGAAGAGAGCTATCGGAAATTCCGAGAGTGGCACGGCATCAAGGACGAGCTCCACAAGTCCGTGGCCTGATCTGGAGGCCTCAACTCGCAGCCGCCTGCCCGTTACTCTCCCCGGGCAATTTGCTCGACAATCTCCAGGTAGGCTTGCAAGGAAGGCGAAAGGTCATCGCCCTTCCAGGCGACACAGCCTTCCGTCCGAATGGGCCGGCTCGTGGGCCGGAAGATCACGTTATCGTGCGGGAGTTTCTTGAGCTGCTCTGGAACGAGAGCCACCCCCAACCCCGCCGCGACGGTCTGGATCATCGTTCGCTCCAGGGCAACGTCCTGCAAGACCTTGGGAGTAAATCCAGCGCGGCGGCACGTCGCCACCAGCCACTCGTGGTAGCCGGGGTAACTCAATTCGGTCATGCCGATGAAAAACCTCGGGGCCAGGTCCTTGAGATCGACCGCGGGTTTGCGCGCCAGGGGATCATCCTTCGGAAGGGCGACGACGGTTTCGTAGGAAGCGATGGCCCGAAAACGCAAGCCTCGCTTCTCGATCGGCTCATGCAATCCGACAAAGGCCAGGTCGATCATCCCGGTTTCGAGGGCGGAAAGTTGATCGCCGCAGGACATGTCGAAGAGGTTGAGGGGCACGAGCGGCCACTGCTGCCGAAAGGTCCTCAGCGTTCCGGGCAGCAAATCATGAAAAAGATTGGAGACATAACCGACGTTGAGCGGCCGGATCTCGCGATGCCCCTGGTGTCTGATCGATTGGACGATTTCCTGAGCATGAGCCAGGAGTTTTTTTGAATTGTCCAGGAAGGCGGTGCCTTCCTCGGTCAGGCTGACGCGCTGCTTGTTGCGATTGAGGAGGCGGACCCCGAGTTCTTCTTCCAGGCTTCGCACCTGGCGGGTCAGGGAAGGCTGTGAGGTGTGGAGCTTCTGCGCGGCTTTGGTGAAGCTAAGCGCCTCCGCAACCGCAATGAAATAGCGCAAATGACGAAGTTCCATGGGCGGGAAAATGGCGATTGCCCAGACGAGCGATAATAAGACGGCCGCGGCGTGCCGCAAGGTATTACGCTCCTGCTAATAAAGTATTAGCCCCGCAGAAACAGAGGCGTATGGACGCACGCACCAGTGACACGGTGATCCGTCGCTACGCATTTATCTGTGAACCGAAGCGCTTCCGCGATTTGGCAAGGCAACCGGCCCCAAGGCGCTGGCCTGTTATCGACTGAAAGCGACGCCCTCTCGAAAGCGCCGTACTCTTTGGACGCGAACATCGGCACCAACCCGGATGAATTGATTGCCGCGGCTCTCGCTGCGTCTTTCTCGGTGGCGCTCGCAAGAGAGTTGACCCTGGCGGGCCTTCACCCCGCATCAATCCACAGCACCGCGACCGCTACCGGGGATGAATCCATCGCTGGCGGGATGATAAGTCATCTTCAGCTCAATATTCGGGCAAAAGTGCCCGATTCCTCACAAGATCAATTTGTCCTCGCTGCTCTCGCCGCCCGGGCCAGTTCCCCGGTTGTGCGTTTGCTTAAAACCACCATCTCGATGACCGCGCATCTCGAGGTGGATTAAATGGTCACAAATGAAGCGGCGCGCTGTAGCCACGGCGCTCTATATCGCCGTGCCCGCGAGAGTCCGCTCCCATAGCGGGCGACTACAGCGCTTGCCTTGCTTATGCCTGACAAGCATCGGCGTAAGACAAAACAAGCATTAGACCCATCCGTATTAATACCTAAGTCAGCAGGTGATTTACGTCACTCGACGTTTCAACGCATCGTTGGCCGGGCAAACTGGGCAGGGGCTGATTCTTCGCTGGAAAGTCGCTTAACGCGATTCCCGAAACCCAAATGAATTCCCAGCAAGAGCTGACTGCTTTCTGCCGCCATGGGCGGCGTAGTGTCGCAGGCAGGCTTGAGGGGCACCCCTTCCTGACATGAAAACCGACCTGACTCCGCGCACCTTCACCCGCTCACTTTGCGCCAGAGCATTACCTTTACTCCTGGGGGTCGCGTTTTTCGCGGCAGCTGGGTCGCTCGATGCGCAATGCGCGTCATTTAGCACCGTCTATGTGGACGACAACTGGGTCGGAACCCCGATCGGCGCGGATCCCGATGGCGGCGGACCCGCCACGAACTTCGGCTGTGACTCCTTCGCTACCATCCAGGGCGGAATCGACGGCGTAACGCCACCGGGAACGGTCAACGTCGCGGCCGGTACTTATGACGAAGATGTCGTCGTCAACAAGGCGGGCGTCAGTGTGCTAGGCGCAGGCGCGGGGAGCACAAATGTCCGTGGACCAATCGGTGGGCCCGGAACGACGATGCACGTCGCGGCGAGCAACGTCACGATCGCGGGGTTCACCATTACCCGGCTCGGGAACAACACGACCGACTGGAATAACGCGGGGCTGAACTCGATCGGTATCGCGGTCCAGGGCCAGGCCATCACCGGCATGCTTGTGCGTGACAACATCCTGACCGGGAACCGGACCGGGATCGATGCGAACAACAGCAACGGTCACACGATCCGGAATAACGTGATCGACTTCAACCGCACGGGGATGATCTTCCGCAACCAGACGGACAACTTTCAAGTCGAAGAGAACTTCCTGACCAACAACTGGACCGTAGGTGTCTTGTTTCTCGACGCCAGCGGCGGATCGAACGTCCCGCTCCAGCAGGCCTTGAACTCTCGTTTCAACAACAACAACCTGAGCGCCAACTGGTATGGCCAGGTGGTTGACCGGCAGAGTGGCGGCTCCCTCCCGGCCCCGGGCTCCAACCTGAAATACTTTACCGGCAATTGGTGGGGAACGACCAGCCCGGTCGTCACCACTGCCAACAGCGCCGAGCCCGGATACGCCGCTCAAATTCCCGTGGCTTACGGCGGCACCGCTGTTCCTCCCGGCGGTCAGCCCGACATCGCGGGCCCCGCGTCCGCCAACATTGTTTACCTGCCTCTGCTCTGCAACGGGACGGACACGAACGTCGAAACAACGCCGGGCCGCGGCACCAATGGCTTCCAGGGTGGTCCGGCGTGTCCGATCGTGCCGGCTACGTCACCGACCACCACCGACAACGACTACACCCGCATCAACAATGCGGTACAAGGGGCCTCCAGCGGCCAGACAATCCCACTGCTCGGTACCTTCAACTGGACTGAACCAAATGCCGCCGCCAGCTGGGCGGCGGGCAGCAACGGCATCGCGGGCGACCTGGATGACTACAGCATCCTGGTGCCGGCGAACCTGAACAACGTGACCATCACGGCCGATAATCTGGGTGACGCCACCATCCAGGGGCCGGGCGACCTGGCCGCGGTCAATTTAGAAGGTGTGTTCTTTTTCGATTCAGTTGGCGGGAGCACCAACCAGGGCTGGACGATTTCCAACATCCGGTTTGTGGATTTCGACCTTGCCATCGGCATGTTCGCCGGAGCTTCGAACGCCTACCTCAACACCAGCATCATCGGGAACTACATCAAGATCGCGCAGGACTTGAACGCCACGGTGGCGCCCGCTGACGTGAACCAGAACATAGGCATCCACTTCTCCTTCGGGAAGAACCAGACGATTTCCGGGAACACGATCGACTTCGACGGCGACGGTGTCAGCGCTGGCACCAATTTCTCGACCCAGGTCGGGATGCAATCGAACACGAGCGGGGGGGACGTTTACGATGGCTTGCAGATTACCAACAACACCCTTCGCGTGATGAACGCGCAATCGGCGAGTCCGCAAAACCTTCTCGGCATCTGGGAGAATGCGCACGGCCACACGAGCGATATCACGGTGAGCGGCAATTCGTTCACGAACCTGGCGGGCGGGAATAACCCAGCGACCAACTTGCAGAAAGCTTTCCGCGTCACGTCGCATTCCTCGGCCACCACGGCGGTGATTTATCAAAACAACACGATGATGGGCGCGAATATCGGGTTCCAGTGGCTCGCGGGATCGAATTTCTCGGCCCACCTGCCAGTGACCTTGAGGAGCAACACGATCCTGGATGGCGGCACCGGAGTGCTGGTCCAAAGCCAGGGCCTCGCGACCCTGACCCTCAACCGCATTGTCGGCAATAGCGTGGCAGGGTTGAACAACGTGGATGGAAACGTAACGGCGGAGAATAACTGGTGGGGTTGCAATGCGGGCCCAGGCGCCCTCGGCTGCGACAGCGTTACCGGAACCGCGGATTTTACTCCATGGATTGTCCTGAATGTCAGCGCTTCGCCTAATCCAATCCCGCCAGGCACCACATCGACCGTGACGGCGGACATGACGGACAACTCGGCCGCAATGGACACGACGGGCCTGGGAACGGTGCCGCCGACACCAGTCGATTTCACCGCCACGGAAGGCACCATGACTCCGCCCACGGGCACGATCACCGCCGGCATGGCGAGTTCGACGTTCACTTCCACGAGTACAAACAACGGCACGGCCTGCGCGATGGTAGATAATCAGAATACCTGCACCACGATTCTGCTGACCACGGTGACGATCGCGCCGGCTGGAACGCCGACGGCCGCGGACAACGACTACACCCGCATCAACAACGCGGTGCAGGCTTCCTTCAACGGCCAGACGATCAAACTGGCGGGCACCTTCAACTGGACCGAACCGAATGCGGCCGCCAGCTGGGCGAAGGGCAGCAACGGCATCGCAGGCGACTTTGATGACTACAGCATTCTCGTGCCGGCCAACCTGAACGGCGTCATCTTCACCGCCGATAATCTGGGCGACGCCACGATCCAGGGGCCGGGCGACCTGGCGGCGGTCAATTTGGAAGGTGTCTTGGTCTTCGATTCAGTTGGAGCCAGCACCAACCAGGGCTGGACGATCTCCAACATTCGGTTTGTGGATTTCGATCTTGCCATCGGCATGTTCGCCGGAGCTTCGAACGCCTACCTCAACACCAGCATCACCGGGAACTACATCAAGATTGCGCAGGACTTGAACGCCACAGTGGCGCCGGCGGACGTCAACCAGAACATCGCCATTCACTACGCGTTCGGAAAGAACCAGACGATTTCCGGGAACACGATCGAATTCGACGGGGACGGTGTCAGTGCGGGCACCAATTTCTCGACCCAGGTCGGGATGCAATCGAACACGAGCGGTGGAGACGTTTACGATGGTTTGCAGATCACCAACAACATTCTGCGTGTGATTAACGCGCAATCGGCCAATCCGCAGAACCTCCTGGGCATCTGGGAGAATGGGCATGCCCACACCAGCGATATCACGGTGAGCGGCAATTCATTCACGAACCTGGCGGCTGGGAATAACCCAGCGACCAACTTGCAGAAGGCTTTTCGAGTCACGTCGCATTCATCGGCCGCCACGGCGGTGATTTATCAAAACAACACGATGATGGGCGCGAACATTGGGTTCCAGTGGCTCGCGGGATCGAATTTCTCGGCTCACCTGCCGGTGACCCTGAAGACCAACTCAATCCTCGGTGGCGGCACCGGCGTGCTGGTCCAAAGCCAGGGCCTCGCCACCCTGACCCTCAACCGCATCGTGGGCAATAGCGTGGCGGGCTTGAACAACGTGGACGGCACAGTGACGTCGGAGAATAACTGGTGGGGTTGCAACGCAGGCCCGGGCGGCGGTGGCTGCAACGCCGTCGTTGGAACCGCGGATTTCACTCCCTGGATTGTTCTGAATGTCAGTGCTTCGCCTACTACAATTCCGCAAGGCACCATGTCGACGGTGACGGCGGACATGACGGACAACTCGGCCGCAATGGACACGACCGGCCTGGGGACAGTGCCGCAAATGCCGGTCGCGTGGAGTGCCACTGAAGGAACGATGTCTCCGCCAACCGGCACGATTACCGCGGGCATGGCGACTTCGACATTCACGTCCACGAGTCCAAACAACGGCACGGCCTGCGCGATGGTGGACAATCAGAATTCCTGCGCAAACATCACGGTTCTGCCGACGGTAGTGACGATCACACCGGCGGGAACGCCCACGGCCGCGGACAACGATTACACTCGCATCAACAACGCCGTGCAGGCGTCGTTCAACGGCCAGACGATCAAGCTTCTCGGCACATTCAACTGGACGGAGACGAATGCCGCCGCCAGCTGGTCCAGGGGCAGCAACGACACTGCGGGCGATCTGGATGACTACAGCATTCTTGTGCCGGCAAACCTCAACGGCGTCATCTTCACCGCCGATAATCTGGGCGACGCCACTATCCAGGGGCCGGGTGACCTGGGCACCATTGATTTGGAAGGCGTCTTCTTCTTCAACTCAGCCAGTGGGAGCAAGAACCAGGGCTGGACGATCTCGAACATCCGGTTCCTCGATTTCGATCTGACCATCGGCATGTTCATCGACACCGGCGGCGCCTCGGACGCATTCAGCAACACTCAGATCGTCAATAACTTCATCCGGATGGCTCGCGACGTGGCCACGGCGACCGATACATTCCAAAACATCGCCATCCACTACGCGTTCGGAGTGAATCAGCTCATCACCGGCAATGCCATCGACATCCGGGGCGACGGGCTCACCGTGGGCGGCAATTTCGCCAGCGACGTGGCGATGCAAAGCAACACCAGCGGCGGCAGCGTCTACGATGGTTTGCAGATCACCAACAACACAATCCGGGTGTTGAACGCGCAATCAGCCAACCCTCAGATCGTCATCGGCATCTGGGAGAACGGGCACGCTCACAGCAGCGACATCACGGTCAGCGGCAATTCGTTTACGAACCTGGGGAGCGAAAATAATCCGGGCGCCAACTTGCAGCGTGGCTTCCGCGTCACCTCGCATTCATCGGCCACGACGGCGGTAAATTATCAGAATAACACCGTGATGGGCGCGAACATCGGGTTCCAGTGGCTCGCGGGATCGAACTTCGCAGGCAACCTGCCGGTGAGCTTGAAGAGCAATACGATCCTGGGCAACGGCACCGGTGTGCTGGTCCAGAGCCAGGGCGAGGCGAACCTGAGCGTCAACCGCATCGTGGGCAACAGCGCCGCGGGATTGAACAACGTGGCCGGAACAGTCACCGCAGAGAACAACTGGTGGGGTTGCAACGAAGGACCTGGCGCGGCCGACTGCGACGTTGTCACTGGGACGGCGGATTTCAACCCGTGGCTCGTGCTGAACGTGAGCGCTTCGCCTAATCCGATCCCAGCGTTCGGCATGTCCAACGTCACAGCGGACATGACCGATAACTCCGCCGCGATGGATACAACAGGCTTTGGGACGCTGCCGCTCACCCCGGTCGCGTTCAGTGCCACCCAGGGCAGCATGGCGCCGCCGTCGGGCACCATCACGGCGGGCATGGCGAACTCGGTCTTTACTTCGACCAGCATCATGTCGGGGACGGCCTGCGCGACGGTGGACAACGAGCTTGCCTGCACAAACATCACCGTTATTGCTCCGGCTCCAACGCCTACGCCCACCCCGACGCCGACCCCAACGCCGACGCCGACGCCAACCCCAACGCCCGCGGCTAGTCCGACACCTACTCCTGCGCCAAGCCCAGTTGCTACCCCGACGCCTACTCCAACGCCTACGGCTACTCCCACCCCGACGCCCGCTCAGACGCTCAACATTTCGACTCGTCTGCGCGTGGAAACAGGGGACAGGGTCCTCATCGGAGGATTTATTGTTCAAGGAAATGCTTCGAAGCCAGTGTTGGTTCGTGGCCTGGGGCCATCGTTAGCCGGGTTCGGCATCGCCGATGTCCTGCTTGATCCGCGCCTCGAGCTGCGCGGCCCCGCTGGGTTGATCAGAAGCAACGACGATTGGATGGACAGCCCGCAGCGTGCCGAGTTTGAAGGCACGGTCTTCCAGCCGACCGATAATCGAGAGTCCGTCGTGGTCGCGAGTGTTTCACCGGAAAACTACACGGTGATCCTGAGCGGCGTAGGCGGAACCACCGGAGTGGGCCTGATCGAAGTCTACGACCGGGATCAGACAGTAGATGCGGAGCTGGCGAACATCAGCACCCGCGGATTTGTCCAAACCGGAGAAAACGTCATGATCGGCGGCTTCATCCTGGGAGGCGACATGGCCAACACCAGCGTGGTGGTGCGAGGACTCGGGCCATCTCTCGCCAATTTCGGCGTGAGCGATTTCCTGGCCGATCCAACCCTCGAGCTGCGGAGCCAGAACGGAACGCTCCTGGTCGCAAACGACGACTGGACGGACAACCCCGCCTCAGCGGCGCAGTTAACTCTGGTCGGTCTCGCGCCTCAGCACCCTGATGAAGCGGCGATCTTTACCTCGCTGCCGCCCGGACAATTCACGGCCATCCTGGCGGGCAAGAACGGCGGCATCGGCGTCGGCCTGGTTGAGATTTACAATCTGAGATAATGGTTTGGCGCTGTAGCCGCGCGGCTACAGCGCTCAACTCCAGTTTAAAGTTGGCGGAAGCAGCTCAGCTGGCGTTTGTTTTGCCCAGCTGCGCATGAAAACCGACACGCTCATGGAATCGACCGCGCGCGACATCGCGCGACGGCTGCGTGAGCAGGAGCACAAGGCCTACTTCGCGGGCGGTTGCGTGCGCGACTTGTTGCGTGGCCAGGTTCCCAAGGACATCGACATCGCCACCGACGCGCGGCCGGAAGCGGTGCAGAAAATGTTCCCGCGTACCTACGCGGTCGGCGCCCATTTTGGCGTGATCGTCGTGCTGGAAAACGGACTTCAATTCGAGGTCGCCACCTTTCGCTCGGATGGCGTGTATCTCGATGGCCGGCGTCCGGTCGAGGTGCATTTCGCGACGGCCGAGGAAGACGCGGCGCGGCGAGACTTCACTATCAACGGGATGTTTTTCGATCCGGAAAAGGAGGAAGTCATCGACTTCGTTGGCGGCCGGGCGGATCTGGAGGCGCAAATGATCCGCGCGATCGGCGATCCCGCGCAACGCTTTGCCGAAGATCGCTTGCGGATGCTGCGCGCGGTTCGGTTCGCGACAGTCCTCGAGTTCGAGATCGAGCCTGCGACGTGGGAGGCCGTCCGGACGCACGCGGCGTCGATCAACGAAATCAGCGCGGAGCGGATTCGCGAAGAGCTGGCGCGGATTTTCATGTCGCCGAATCGCGCGCGGGGTTGGGACTTGCTCGACGCCAGCGGACTGATGGGAAAGATTTTGCCTGAGCTGGAGGCGATGAAAGGCTGCGAGCAGCCGCCTCAGTTCCATCCCGAAGGCGACGTCTTCAAGCACACCCGGATCATGCTGGAGCTGCTGCCGAAAGAGGCGTCGTTGCCGCTCGTCTTCAGCGTTCTCTTTCACGACATCGGCAAGCCGCCCACTTCGATGGTCGATGCAGAAGGCCGCATCCGATTTAACGGCCACGACCGGATCGGCGCCGAGATGACCGAAGCGATCATGGAGCGGCTCCGGTTTTCTCGCGCGGAGATCGACGCGACGGTGGAAGCGGTGCGGCAGCACATGGTTTTCAAGGATGTGCCGAACATGCGGGTGGCGAAACTGAAGCGTTTCATGGCGCGGCCGACCTTTGAAGATGAGCTGGAGCTCCACCGGGTGGATTGCGCGAGCAGCCATGCCATGATGGAGAATTACGAGTTTCTCCAGCAGAAAAAGGAGGAGTTCGCGAACGAGCCGATCATTCCGCCGCCGCTGGTGCGCGGAGATGATTTGATCGCGCTCGGGTTAAAGCCGGGACCCCGCTTCGGCGAGATTCTGGAGGCGGTGGAGACGCGGCAACTTGAAGGAGCGCTGACCAATCGGGAGGAAGCGCTCGAGTGGGTGAAACAAAAATACGGTTTGGCTGACGAAGAGAAGAAACGTCCAACGTCCAACGTCCAACGTCCAACGTCGAAGTAAGAAAAGGCGACGCCGCGGTTTTCTGAAATTGGACGTTGGACGTTGAGCGTTGGACGTTGGACGTTCTGCCTTCAATAGCATGCGTATCCTGATGATCAGCGCAGAAGGGCCGCCGCTCGCGCGCGCCACGGCGCTCGTGGACGTGCTCGAAGCGCTCCCGCGTGAGCTGCGCGCCCGAAAACATGAGGTCGGCATCGCCATGCCGTACTACCGCGAGATCGGCGAAAACGCTGCGCTCGATCTGCGGGACACGGGAATTACCGTGGATGTGCCGCTCGGCGAGAAGAATTATGTCGCGGAATTTGTGGAAGGCCGCACGGCGAGCGGGGTGCAGACTTTCTTTGTGCGTTGCGACGAGTTTTTCGACCGCGCGGGCATCTACGGCGAACACGGCGGCGCCTACGAAGACAACCCGGCGCGTTTCATTTTCTTCTGCAAAGCGGCGCTCGAAATGGCGCGACGCATGTCCCCGACTCCGCAAATCCTCCATGTCCACGATTGGGCGGCGGCCCTCGTTCCTGTCCTGGTCAAGGACCAGCACCTGCCGTTTTCGACCGTGCTCACGATTCATCATCTCGCCGAGCAAGGGAGTTTCTGGGGACTTGATTTCAACCTGACGAATTTGGCGGAGCGCTATTTCAAGCCGCGCGGCGTCGAGTATTTCGGCAGGCTCAATCTGCTGAAGGGCGGAGTTGTTTTTGCCGACAAGATCACCACGGTGAGCGAGCGTTATCGGCGCGAGATGCTGACCTCCGAAGGCGGGTGCGGCCTCGACATCGTGTTGCGCGAGCACGCGCATCGGTTAGTCGGCATTCTGAATGGCGCCGATTACCAACGCTGGAATCCGGAGACCGATCATCTCCTCCCGCGCCAATTCGGTCCCGGAAATCTCGGAGGCAAAACCATTTGCCGCGATTTGTTGCTCGATGCCCTGATGCTGGCGCCCGCACCCACCGGCCCGGTCTTCGGAATGGTGACGCGGCTCGTGCCGGAAAAAGGATTCGATCTGCTCATGCCGTTGCTCGATCGGCTGCTCTCGGACGATGTCCGGCTCATCATTCTCGGCGAAGGCGATCCGGGTTACGAAACCGCGCTCGCGATCGCTGCGCGAAAATATCCGGCCAAGTTCGCCTACCGCAGCCATTACGATGAGCAATTGGCCCATCTGATCGAAGCGGGCGTGGACGTGACCCTGATCCCGTCTCAGATCGAGCCGAGCGGTTTGAGCGCGATGTACAGTTTGAAATATGGAGCCCTGCCCGTGGCCCGCGCGACCGGCGGCATCCAGGAAATCATCGAGGATTACGATCCGACGATGGATGCCGGCTTCGGGTTCCTTTGCTACGAAAAAACGCCGGACGCCTTCTGGGATTCGATCAAACGTGCCCGCGAAGTTTTCCACGACAAAGCGGTTTGGAATGCATTGATAGAACGCGCCATGGCCCGCGATTTCTCGTGGACCGAAGCTGCGGAACGCTACGAGACCATTTACTCGGAACTGGTCGCGGCCGGCCAACGCCGCGCCGTTGCGTAGAACTCAACGCGGCTAATGGCTCGCCTTCGCTACCGCCGAGAGCATGAGGCCGAGGTCGCGCGCGCTGAGTTTCATCACAACGTTTACGTAATCCTGCTCGACCCGAAGGTGGCGAGGCAGCCGACGATCCTGCGCATCAATCCAAAGCGGGATCCGGCGACGCCGTGTGTTTATGTCGGGATGAGCGGGTTGCCGCCGGAGCATCGCTTCCCTGGAGAAATTCAGCTTCCCGGTCGTCCTCGAGACTCAGATCACTGCCAAACCGCGTTGGGCTCGCAATTCGTTCACGCTATAGCGCGCCTTCCCTTTGTCTGCCTCGCGAGCTTCGCGAATCAGACGACCGTCCAATGCGTCTTGACGAACGATGCTTGAGTCGGTCGAAGCGCTCGCTCTGACATATCGGCTCGCCTTCTTCTTCGCGGGCGATTTTCGAATCGCCAACGCACGAGCCTTCTTGATGGCGGTTGTCTTAGTGCTCGCCCTTTCGTTTTTTCTGGCCCGGTGATGAAGCGTAGGCATGGCGGCGGTGCAGGACGCGCCGAATCGTAATTTGAGCGCCCCGCACGTCAAATAGAATCCGGTAATCGCCGACCCGCAAACGACAGTCGTAGCCAAAATTCGACAGCCGCTTGACCGATCCCGGAA
>DASQLH010000358.1:0-6704 GCA_035630155.1 Chthoniobacterales bacterium | reverse complement strand
GTGGACATTACGATCAAGATTTAGCGGTCTAGCTTCAACAATTTGCAAACCCACGATCATGAGCATCGGCCTACTAGGACAAAAAATCGGCATGACCAGCGTTTACGACGCGAACGGCCGGATGCGTCCGGTGACCGTGATCGCAGCCGGCGATAACGTGCTTTTGCGCCGGGTCACGGCGGAGAATGACGGATATTCCGCCATCAAAGTCGGCTTCGGCGCGCAAAAGGAGTCGCGGGTGAACAAGTCGCTCCTGGGCGAATTCAAGGCGGCAGGCTCCGAGCCGAAGAAGTTGATGAAGGAATTTCGTCTGGATGCGGATGCGCCGGAAGGCGAGATCAACCTGAGCGTCACGCAATTTCAGCCGGGCGACTGGGTCGATGTCATCGGCAAGTCCAAGGGCAAAGGTTTCCAGGGCGTCATGAAGAAGCACAACTTCCAGGGCCAGGGGGCGGCGCACGGTTCCAAGACGCATCGCCGGAATGGCGCCGTCGGTAATCGTTCCACGCCGGGACGTATCTGGAAGAACATGGGCATGCCTGGTCACATGGGTGACGAGCGTGTGACCGTCCAGAATTTGCAGGTGATGCAGGTGCGCGAGAACGAGAAAGTGATTTTGATTAGCGGCGCGGTGCCGGGTTCGAACGGCAGCTATGTCGTGATTCGTCCGGCCATCAAGAAGTCTGGAGCCGCGACGCCCTCGTCGCGGACGAGCTCCGACAAAAACCGCGGCGGGGGCGCCGCGGATCCAGCGGAGGCGAAGGCGAAATGAGCGCAAAGGTTTTAACAGCAGAAGCCGCGAAGGAAGCCAAGATCGAGCTGATCGAGAATGCTCGGGGAACGCAGGCGCTTCACGACGTGGTCGTGGCGATGCGCGCGGCGCGACGTTCAGGCTCCGCCAACACGAAATCGAAAGCAGATGTGAATCTTTCCGGCGCAAAGCCATGGCGGCAAAAGGGAACGGGCCGTGCCCGTGCCGGTTATAAGTCCTCACCCATTTGGCGGGGTGGCGGGGTCGTTTTCGGGCCGAAGCCGCGGGATTACTCGAAGAAAACTTCCAAGACATTGCGCCGGCTCGCATTTCAAAAGGCGTTGAGTGAGCGGATCAAAGCGGGTGATGTGCTGACGGTGGACAAGTTTGCGGTCTCCGAAGTGAAGACGAAAACTTTCATTACCATGCTGAAGAAACAGACCGACGCGCGAAAGGTTTTGGTTCTCTCCGATTCGTTCGACGAGAACACCTACAAGTCGGCGCGGAACGTAAAGCCAGTCCTGCTGGCTACCGCGGCCGATGTCAACGCGGAGCAACTGCTTGCTTTCGACAAAATTTTAGTCACGCCGGCCGCACTGGAGAAACTCGCGGAACGAACCAATGCACCCTCACCTGGCGCTTCGCGTCCTCCTCTCCCTAAGGGAGAGGGTAGGGTGAGGGTCACGACGAAGCGCGAGGACAAGTCGGAAACAGATGGAGAGAAGGAATGAACGAACCCTACGATCTTATCCAGACGGTCCAGTTAACGGAAAAGGCGTCGTTGCTCAGCGAAAAGCTGAACAAATACGTTTTCCGCGTCTCGCCGCGCGCAAACAAGATTCAGATCAAACACGCGATCGAGCGTTTGTTTGGCAAGACGGTCGTGGCCGTGAACACCTGCAATTACGCGGGGAAAAAGAAGCGCGAACGCCGCGCCGATTTCGGCCGCAAAGCGCATTGGAAGAAGGCGATCGTGACACTGAAGGAAGGCGACAAGATCGATCTCGTCTAACTGTTATGGCTCTCAAAAGTTTTCGTCCACTCACTCCCGCGCTGCGTTTCAAGTCGCTCCCGGCTTTCACCGAGATCACAAAGGCGAACAAGCCGCACAAGAGCCTTGTTGAGGTAAAGAAGCGGAGCGGCGGCCGGAACAACAACGGCCGGCTAACGTCGCGACATATTGGCGGCGGGCATAAGCAGAAATACCGAAAGGTCGATTTCAAACGCCGGAAGTACGGCGTCGCAGCCGAGGTTACGGCGATCGAATACGATCCGAACCGCTCGGCGCGCATTGCTCTTATTAAGTACGCGGATGGCGAGATGAGCTACATCCTGGCGCCGGATGGATTGACGGTCGGCGCGAAGGTGATGTCGGGGAACGAAGCGCCGCCCGATCTCGGAAATTCATTGCCGCTCAGCATCATTCCGCTTGGCGCGAACATTCACAATATCGAGATCGCTCCGGGCCGGGGCGGACAGATTGCGCGCAGCGCCGGTCAGCAGGCCACCTTGAGCAACCGCGAAGCGGGCTACGCGCTGGTGAAGCTTCCTTCGGGGGAGATTCGCCGCATCCATGAGACCTGTTTTGCCACGATCGGCCAGGTCGGCAACGTCGATCACATGAACGTGGCCAGCGGCAAAGCAGGCCGGACGCGCTGGCAGGGCCGGCGTCCGCACGTGCGCGGCATGGTCATGAACCCGATCGATCACCCGATGGGGGGCGGCCAGGGCAAATCGAAGGGCGGCGGCGGCCGGCATCATCCGGTCAGTCCCTGGGGCCAGCTCGCGAAAGGATTTAAGACTCGCGCGAAACACAAGCCGAGCGACCGCTTCATCATGCAGGATCGCCGGGCAAAGAAATAATTTTGATTTATGGCTAGATCGTTAAAAAAAGGACCGTTCGTCGCCCCGCATCTTCTCGAGAAGATCGACAAGATGAATTCGTCGGGCATCAAGAAGCCGGTGAAGACCTGGGCGCGCCGCTCGATGGTGACGCCCGATTTCGTCGGTCACACCTTCATGGTGCATAACGGCAAAACCTTTACCTCCGTGTTCGTGACGGAGAACATGGTCGGTCACAAGCTGGGCGAATTTTCGCCGACCCGTATCTTTAAGAAACACGGTTCGCACACCGCGAAGGTGACGAAGTGATGTGAATTTTCGATTGTCGATTTTTGATTTTCGATTGCTGAAGGCGGTCGTTAGTCGCGGATCGATGATCTTGTTTGTGGGCAGCGTCTGCCTGGCTGAAGAGCTGGCGGCGCAAAGGGACAGTTCTTTGACAGAATCCAAAATTGAAAATGCGGAGACGAGAGTCACCGCCGCGGACTTGCTTTCGCAAAACGAGGCACTGCGGAGGGAGCTCTCGCTCGCCCGTGAATCGGTCCGGACGTTGACGGATAGCCTCGCGGAATCGAATGTGGAGGCGGAAGTTTTTCGCCGGAAGTATTCCGATCTGCAGTTGCGCATGGAAGCGCTGGGGCTGGAGTCAGCCGACAAGGACCGGGCGAAGATCGAGCAGCGGCTGCTGAGCGCGGTGTCCGATCTGCATCTGTTGGAAAAGGAGCGCGAGCAATATCGCGATCAGAGTTTGCGGTTGAGCGAGGCGATCCTGCATCTGCTCAAGACCTCCACCGGAGGCGATGCGCAGGCGCGGATGGATGTGGAAACGCAGTTGCGCAGCCTGAACGCGCTGGTGGCGGCGGCGAATAACACGCCGGCGGAGCCGACGCTGATGGACGGGAACGTGATCAGTGTGAAGGAAGAGTGGTCGCTGGTGGTCGGCAACGTCGGGGAAAAGCAGGGCGTGAAGATGGGGATGCCGATGCGAGTGATGCGCGACGACAAGTTGATCGCGACGCTCCGAGTGGTGGATGTGCGCCAGCGGATTTGCGGGGCGGTGATTCAAGAAATGGATTCTGGGAAAGAGAAGATAAAAGTGGGCGATCGCCTCCAGGCGGACGCTCGCAGGGACGTGACTTTAAAATAAATTTAAGATGCAAGTTAGATCGACATATCGGTACGCGAAGATTTCGCCTTTCAAGGTGCGCGAAGTTACGCGCGCGATTCAGGGGCTGCCGGTTTCGGCAGCGCTGGATCTCGTCGCGTTTAGCCCAAAGAAGGCCGCTGGTTTGATCGCGAAAACGCTGAAGAGCGCGGTCGCCAACGCGGAGAACAACGCGAACCTGCGCGTAGACGGGCTGGTCGTGAAAGAAGCGACGGTGGGCGAGGGCCCGACCATGAAGCGAATGATGACACGGGCACGCGGAAGCGGCAGCCGGATCCTGAAACGCAGCAGCCATATCCGGATCATTTTGACGGACGAGATCGAGATCAAGACGCGCGAGAAGCGCAACGCGGGAAAGAAAAAGACCAAAGCCGGCGGCAAGAACAAGGGCGACACGAAGCGCGCGCCGAAGGTGGAGAAATCAGCCGAGGTAAAGGCCGAGAAACCTGAAGCGACCGCCGAAGAAGCGAAGCCAGAAACCAAAGAATAATTTATGGGACAAAAAGTTAATCCAATTGGTTTTCGTCTCGGGGTGAATCGGGACTGGCGTTCGAAGTGGTACGCCTCGCCCCAGGAGATGCCGGCGTTTTTGCACAGCGACCTGAAGATTCGCAACTACGTGAAGAAGAAGCTCCAGTTTGCCGCGGTCTCGAAGATTGTGATCGAGCGGGCCTGGAACAGCATTCGCGTGACGATCTACACGGCCCGGCCGGGGATCGTTATTGGGCGCAAGGGAGCTGAGATCGAGAAGATGACCGAGGAAATCTCGAAGATGGCGCAGGGCAAGCAGATCAAGATCGATATTCAGGAGATCAAGACGCCGGAGCTCGACGCGCAGCTTGTCGCGGAAAACGTGGCGCTGCAGATCGAGCGCCGGATTGCTTATCGCCGCGCGATGAAGAAGGCGGTGCAGGTGGCGATGGATTTCGGCGCGCAGGGGATTCGTTTGCGCAGCTCGGGGCGTTTGAATGGCGCGGAGATTTCGCGGTCGGAGTGGTATCGCGAGGGGAAGGTGCCGCTACACACGCTACGCACGCCAATTGATTATGGGTTCGCCGAGGCGAACACGGTTTACGGAAAGATCGGCGTGAAATGCTGGCTCTGTAAGAAGGAAGAGGCGCCGACGGAAGCGCCCGCCGTGCTGCCACCGCCGCCGGAACCGGTCGAAGCATAGGACGAAGACAAGCAATAGGACCAATTTTTAAGGAGACACTGAGATGCCATTGATGCCAAAACGCGTGAAGTACAGGAAGACCCAGCGGGGAAGCCGCAAGGGGACTGCTTCGCGTAATCTGCGAATTGATTTCGGTGAGTTCGGTTTGCAGACGCTGGAGCGCGCCTGGATCACGAACACGCAAATTGAAGCGGCGCGTGTGGCTCTTACCCGCAGCATGAAGCGTAAGGGGAAGCTTTGGATCCGCATTTTCCCGGACAAATCGGTAACGTCGCGTCCGCCGGAAACCCGAATGGGTAAGGGCAAGGGCCAGCCGGAATATTGGGTGGCGACGGTCAGGCCGGGGAACATTTTGTTTGAGTTGGATGGCGTGACGGAATCGGTCGCGCGCGAGTCCCTGCGGCTGGCGGCGGATAAGCTGCCGGTGCGGACGAAGTTTTTGACGCGGCACCACGTGGCGGTTGCCTGACGAATATGAAGTTCAAAGAGATTTCAGAAATGAGCAGCGAGGAGCTGGAGACCAAGAAGCGCGACATGCGCCAGGAGAGTCTGCACCTGCGCTTGCAACAGCAAAGCGGGCAGCTCGAACAGCCGAGCCGGTTGCGGCTCCTCCGCCGCGAAGTGGCGCGGATTGAAACCGTTCTCTCGCAGCGCGCCGCCAAGGCGGAAACGACGAAGGCGGAAAAGAAATAAATTTTATGGCCGAAGAAACTAACGAATCGAGCACCAGCCTTCCCGAGGCTACGGCTGGGCAGGAGAGCGCGAGCGCGCGGGGTGCGCGCAAGACGCGGACGGGCGAGGTGATCTCGAGCGGGATGAACAAGACGATCGTCGTGCGGACCGTGACGCGAGTGCCGCATGCGAAGTTCGGCAAGATCGTGAAGCAGATGAAAAAGTTTTACGCGCACGACGAAGAGAACAAGGCCAAAGCCGGCGACACGGTGCGGATCATGGAGACGCGGCCGATGAGCAAGTTGAAGCGGTGGCGGCTCGTCGAAGTGGTGGCGAAGTAAGGGAGATTTTATGGTTTACCTACGATCCAGACTCGATGTGGCGGACAACAGCGGCGCGCGCATGGCGACGATGATTGGCGTGATCGGCAAGGGAACCGCGCAATGCGCCGGAATCGGCGATGTCATTGTGGCCAACGTTAAAGAGGCGAGCGCGACCGGCACCGTGAAGAAGGGCGAAGTGATTCGCGCGGTGATCGTGCGCACGCGCCAGCCGATTAAGCGCGCTGACGGGTCGGTCTTGCGTTTCGATAACAACGCGATCGTCGTGATCGACAAGGATTTGAACCCGCGCGGCACCCGTATTTTCGGGCCGGTCGCGCGCGAGTTGCGTGAGCGCAATTTCATGAAAATTGTCTCGCTCGCTCCGGAAGTTTTATGAACCGCATCAAGCTGCACGTCAGAAAGGGCGATAACGTCGAGGTGATCTCGGGGAACTTTAGAGGTTCCTCCGGGAAGGTCCTTGAGGTCATCGCGCGCAAGGAGCGCGTGCTGATCGAGGGCGTGCGGATGATCAAGAAGCACCTGAAGAAGTCGCAGGACAATCCGCAGGGGAAAATCGCGGAACGCGAGGGCCCGATTCACATCTCGAACGTGAGAGTGCTGGAGCGGGGCGAACGGGCGGCGGCCAAGGGCAAGGACTCGAAGAAAAAGGCGACGAAAGAGAAGGCGCCCAAGAGCAAAGCTTCCAAGGACAAGGAAGCGAAAGAGGAATAGGCCGTGAAGAACGAATTTTACCAACATTACAAAGAGCGGGTGATG
>DASQLH010000357.1:0-6041 GCA_035630155.1 Chthoniobacterales bacterium | reverse complement strand
CGCGTCGCTAAATCAGCGCGCCTGGCCCTTCGCAACGCTCCTGGTCCGTTCCCCGTTGCCGGTCGAAAACCTCTCGCAAAGCGTCCAGCGCGCCGTCTGGGAATTCAATCCCGAGCAGACGATCTCCAACGTCGTCCCGGTGCGGACGCTGGTGAAACAGACGCTCACTCAGCCGCAGCTCTATCTCACGTTGTTCAGCATGTTTGCGCTCCTTGCGCTGCTCCTGGCGGCGATCGGGCTCTACGGTCTCATCGCTTATAGCGTCGCGCAGCGCACCCGCGAGTTCGGCATTCGCTACGCGCTCGGCGCGCAGGTGCGCGATGTTTTGCGGCTCGTCATGGGCCAGGGCGCGCGCCTGACCGCGTTCGGTCTCGTGCTTGGACTTTTGGCCGCCGCCGGCGTCGCGCGGTTGATGGAAACGCTGCTCTTCCGCACCACCGCCTACGATCCGCTCGTTTTCGGCGGCGTTGTTTTTCTTCTCGCGATCATTGGCCTGCTCGCCGCCTTGTTGCCCGCGCTACGCGCCAGCAAGGCCGATCCGATGGCAGCGTTACGGGCCGAATGAACAGGAGAGTGACGTGATGAACAGCAATCGAAAATCGAAAATCGAAAATCGAAAATTCCGATGAACAACCTTCGTCTCGCCTTTCGCCAACTTCGCAAATCTCCAGCCTTCACGCTCACAGCGCTCGCCACGGTCGCTATCTGTCTTGGGGCCAACCTGGCGATCTTCGCGGTGATCGATTCCATTCTGCTCCGTCCACTTCCTTTCCCGCAATCCGATCGGCTCGTCACCATCTACAACACCTATCCGAGAGCCGGGGTCGAGAACGACGGTTCGTCGATCACCAATTATTACGAGCGGCGCGGCAACATCCCGGCGTTCTCGAGCCTGGCTATCTTCCTTCACCGTCCCGAGCCCGTCGGCGAACCGGGTTCAACCGAGCAGGAAGAAATCATGCGCGTCTCGGCTGAGTTTTTCCCGACCCTTGGCGTAAGGCTGGCCATGGGCCGTCCCTTCACCGAAGCGGACATGGCGAACGATAGCAGAGTCGTCATCGTCAGCGACGGCTTCTGGCGCGAGCGCCTCAATTCGGATCCAAATGTCGTCGGCCGCGATCTCCGCGTGAACGGCATCCCGCGCACGATCCTCGGCGTGCTCCCCCCTGATTTTCGATTTCTCTCCTCAGAGGCGCGCCTTTACCTGACGTTCAAGACGGGTGGGGAGCAGCGCGGGCCGGCCGCGCGCCATTCCGGCGGTGGCGGCACTCATATGATCGCGCGCTTGAAGCCGGGCGCGACAATTGCCGAAGCCCAAGCGCAGATCGACGCGCACAATGCTGCGGTCGAGAAGGACAACCCGCAGGCGAAAATGATGGCCGAAGCTGGCTTTCGCTCGCCGGTCCTTTCTCTCCACGCGCATCACGTGCGCTCCATCCGGCCGACCCTGTGGTTGATGCAGGCCGGCGTGCTTTTTCTCCTGCTCATCGGCACGGTGAATCTGATCAACCTCCTCCTGATCCGCGCGAGCGGCCGCACCAAAGAAATGGCGATCCGTCAATCAATGGGCGCGAGCCGCGCGCATGTCGTTAGGCAAGTCGTAACTGAAACCGTCCTGCTGACCGCGGCCGGCGGATTGCTTGGCGTGGTGGTGGGCGCGTGGGGAACGCAATTACTCCAGCTACTTGGAGCGAATCGTTTGCCGCTCGGCGCACATATCGCGTTTGATGGCTGGCTCGCCGCGATCGGGCTGATCAGCTCAGTCCTTCTGGGACTCGTCATCGCGGTGCCCATCGCCTGGTTCAATCTCGGCAGCCACCTCGCGAATGCGCTTCAATCGGAATCGCGCACGGGCACGGTGAGCCGTGCCGCTCAGCGTCTTCGCCACGGGTTCATTGTTGCGCAAATCGCCCTCGCCTTCGTCTTGCTTGCAGGTGCCGCGCTGCTCGGGCTGAGCCTCAAAAAGGTGATGGCCGTGCCTCCCGGCTTTCGCGCCGATCACGTTCTCGCCGGCGAATGCACCCTCACGTGGCAGCAGTCTAATCAGGATCCTGTCGGCATCGTCGATCGCTTGCTGGAAGCCATCCGGCAGCAACCTGGAATCGCTGCCGTTGGAATGATCACGAACATTCCCCTGAGCGGAGATAACGGCAAAACGGCGTTTACACCCAAGGGCTATGTGCCGCCTCCCGGCCAGTCCCTGCATGGTCATTACTCGTACGGGGTCAGCGGCGATTACTTCACGGCGCTGGGCATTCCGCTGCGTGAAGGCCGGTTCCTCACCTCGGAAGATTCACACCGTCCGGAGCGCGTTTGCGTTGTGGACGAAGACTTCGCCCGGCGCTACTGGTCCGGCAGCGGCCGGAGCGGCGCGCTTGGCCAACGCCTGGCGCTTGGCGATGAATCGGACGAAGCGAAACTCTTCACGATCGTCGGCGTCGTTGGCGCGGTAAAGCAGGCGGAGCTCACGGAAGCTCCGGGGCAGGGGGCGGTTTACCTGCCCTACGCCCATCTCGGCCAGCCCGCCGTTTTCGTCGTCGCGCGGACCAGCCAGAGTCCGGAAGCGTTCGCCGAGACCCTGCGCAAGCTGGTCCGCACAACCCAGCCCGAGATCGCGATCGATAACATCCGCTCGATGGAGACGCGCGTCGCGGACAGCCTTCTGGCGCGTCGCTCGCCGGCGCTGCTCTCGGGAATTTTCGCGGGCGTCGCGCTGCTTCTCGCGGCGATCGGGACCTACGGCGTCCTCAGTTATGCCGTCGCCCAACGGACGCGCGAGATCGGCATTCGCATGGCGGTGGGTGCGCAAAGGTGGCAGATCGGGACGCACTTCCTCTCGTTAGGCCTGCGCCTTCTCGCCGCTGGAACCATCCTCGGCTTGCTCGGCGCGTGGTGGACCGGAAGAGCGATGCAGAGCGTTCTCTTCGACGTGCCGGCGCTGCCCGTGGCCGCTCTTTTCGGCACCGCGCTCGTTATGACCGCCGTGTCGTTAGTCGCCTGCCTCATCCCGGCGCGCCGCGCCACCAAAGTCGATCCGATGATCGCGCTCCGCACCGAATGAAAGGTTTCGTAAATCTCCCGCGCGATCACCGCAGCTCTGGGGAGCGCACGCGCCCCCGCGTGCTGGTCTCGGCGCCTCGCCAAGACGATCTTTTTTCTCTGATCAGCTCGGTGTTTGGAGAAAAGTCCGCGATGGCGGGGCGCCATTCGCCAGCACGCGAGGGCGCGTGCGCTCCCCAATCCGAAGATCGCGCTTCGAGTGGAATGACGACCATGGTTACCCGACGCAACTTCACCCGAACGCTGGCCGGCGCGGCTACTCTCATGACGCTGCGTCCGGTCCTGGCCTGGGCGGCGAACGAACCGAAACCGTCAGCGGACGCCGCGAAACTTTACCGCGATTCGTTTATTCTCGATTGCAACGCCCTCGCCTCGATCGGGAGCCTGCACGGAAGGTCCAATCAGGAAGAGATAACCAGGGTGATTCGGGAGTCCGGCGTCACGGTCCTGAAAGCGACGCTCGGCGGCGCGATGGGAGGTTTCGAGGCCGCGGTAATGGACATCGCCGCGGCCGAGCAGTTGATGGAAAAAAGGGGCGATCTCTTCCTCAAGGTCCGCACGGCTGGGGATCTCGAGCGCGCGAAGAAAGAGCAAAAGCTCGGCGTCATTTATTCCTTCGAGTCCGCCGCCATGCTGGAGGACAAAGTCGAGCGGATCGAATTGTTCCGCGAGCTCGGCGTGCGCGTCATGCAGCTCAATTACAACCGCCGCACTCCGTTCGGTGTCGGTTGCCTCGACGGCGAAACCGATGGCGTGACCGAACTCGGCCGCAAAGCGATCGCCAAGATGAACGAGATCGGCGTTGCGCTCGATCTCAGCCATTCGAACACGAAAACGACCGCGGACGGCATCGCCGCCTCGACGAAGCCGCCGCTCATCACGCACGCCGGTTGCCGCGCCGTCCATATGCATCCGCGCAACAAGGAGGACCGGGAGATGAAAGCGCTGGCTGACAAAGGCGGCGTCTTCGGCGTTTACATGCTGCCCTACATCACCGCTTCGCCGAAACAGCCGATGCGCGACGACTACATGCAGCATCTCGAGCACGCGTTGAAGATTTGCGGCGAAGACCATGTCGGCGTCGGGACCGACGTTCCGTTCTTCCAGGTTGACGAGAGCGATCTCGAGGAAATGAAAATCGCGACCGAGAAACGGAAGGCGGACGGGATCGCGGCGCCGGGCGAGGACCGGCCGGTTTACATCCCCGATATGAACACGCCTCGCAAGATGGAGCTCATCGCAGACGCGCTCTTAAAGCGCGGCCACAAGAGCGGCGTCGTCGAGAAAGTCATGGGCGCCAATTTCAAGCGCGTCTTCGGAGAAATTTGGACCGCGTAACGATGAACAATCGAAAATCCAAAATCGAAAATCGAAAATTACCATGAACGATCTTCGCTTCGCCTTTCGCCAACTTCGCAAATCGACGGGATTCACCGCCGCGGTTTCCATGGCCCTCGGGTCGACCCTGGCAGCCCAGACCAGCCCGGCACCTCCCGCTGCCAAGACATTTTGGGACTACAACCTCGAAATCCGCGCCGCGCGTCTAAAGGGGGATCACCAAACATGGGCGACGGCAGGCGGCGAGGTTCTCAAGCTCGCCCCCGATAGCCCAGAGGTGATGATCAGCGTTTCCCGGGCGAATGCAGCTCTCGGGAGAACCGATGAAGCGCTTAAGCTGCTGAACGAAGCTGTTCGGCGCGGTGCGGGTTTCGAGCCTGATCGCTTCCCGGAGTATGAGCGAATCAAGCAGGAGGAGCGGTTTCAGCAGATCGTAAAGCAGGCGAAAACCAATATGGCTCCGTTGCCCAAGGCGGAGACGTTTTCGCTCCTGCCCTCCAGTGCCGAGGGAATCGCATATGATCCAGTGTCCCGGCGGCTGTTCGCCGGACCCGAGGGACAAATCGTCCAGATCGACGCGACAGGGAAGGTCTCGCCCTTCGTCTCAGGCAACGGTCTCCGCCAGGTGCTCGGCCTCAAAGTGGATCCGGAGCGCCGGTTACTCTGGGCGGTGAGCGGAAGATTCCCCGACGTAACGCCCGGACAGAACCCTCCTCCTGAGGATGTCGGAACCGGCGGCCTGCATGTCTATCATCTCGATCGCGCGGAGCAGATCGCAACCTACGAGCTCGACGAGCGGCCGGTGCTTCATGGGTTGAACGACATTGCCCTGGCTCGCGACGGGACGGTTTACGTCACCGACTCCACCCAGGGAGCAATCTACCGGCTCACACCCGGCGCCAAGCAGCTCGAGCGTTGGCTGCAGGACAACAAATTGTCCCTGCTCAACGGCCTTGTCCTCTCGCCTGACGACAAGCGCCTCTACGTCGCGCATGTCGAGGGCGTCAGCGTGATCGATACAGGAAGCCGTGAGAGAAAGCTTCTCGCGCCGCCGGCAAACATGGCCGTCACCAACATGGACGGTCTCGCCTGGTATAACGGATCACTTCTCGGCGTGCAGAACTCGCCGTATTTTCGTCGCATTGTCCGCATCCATCTGGCGGACAAGGGCACGGCGATCGCCAAGGTCACGGTCGTCAATGCCCGGACGCCGGACTATCACCAAACGACCGCTGCGGTGGCGGGTGACAAACTCTTCGTAGTTGGCGGGTCGCCGTTACCCAACCTCTATGGCGGTCCGCCAGAAACCGAACCTAAACCACAGATCCTGCAGATAGGCCTATAAAATCATGGGCGCGAATTTGGACCGCGTAACCACCTGAACCCTGAAACCCGAACCCTGAAACCTCATCATGAATGATCTACGCTTTGCTTTCCGCCAGCTTCGCAAATCGCCGGGATTCACCATCATCGCCGTGCTCACTCTCGCGCTCGGGATCGGTGCCAACAGCGCCATCTTCAGCGTCGTCAACCACGTTCTTCTCCGGCCGCTGCCCTATCCGCAGCCGGAGCGACTCGTTTACCTCAACGAAGTCATCCAGGGAGCAGATACTTCCATCGCCCTGCCGGATTATGTCGATTGG
>DASQLH010000356.1:0-5642 GCA_035630155.1 Chthoniobacterales bacterium | reverse complement strand
CAGGGCAAAGGAGCAGCGAGACCCGTCGCGGCCGGCGGGAGTAGATGTGCACACCAATTCCTTCACCGCGGGAGCGGACTATCGGATGTATGTCGCCCACAACTGGATTCAACGGCGTCTCCGCGGACACCACCGGTTCGCCTTTCAGCCGGCCGGGGACATACGCCATTCGGCGTATTGCCGCCACCGGCGGACATTCCTCATGATGCGCGCGCGTGACCTTCTCCACCCCTCAACCTTTCCACTTACCATGATTTTTATCTGCGCGTGCTTTCGGGGTCGCCGGGACCCGGAGACGGAGACGAACGACGAGGTTCCTCCGACCAGCGCCGCGTTCCGACGGCTGAGGGGCCGGGTGAGTGGGTCGGCGACAGCGAAGCCTGACAGCTTCGCCATCACGGTCAACGGGACTAACACGATTGGGGTAATCGTGCCGTTGATCTGGAACGCGGCGTACCGGTATCGCCTGCCCAACCGCCTAACGGCTGTAGAGAAACATTATGGTCGATAAAATTAAACTGTTGTTCGACGCCGAAGTCGATTACCTCGAGGTGACCTTTTCCGATGCGCCCGGTTACATGCGGCCGACCAGCAGCGGCGCGGTGATGAAGCGCGTGGATGAGCATGGCCATGTCATTGGTTTCAGCGTATTCGGGGTAAGCAGATTCCAGAAAAATCGCCCCCTCGAAGCCAGTTTCGCTGAAGCCCCATAGGCAGCGACTCCGCCGGGGCCGCGTGCAGTATTCACGAATCGCCGAAAACTACGGGAGCTTCATCCCGAGATTCTTGACCAGGAATGCCCACTGGTCGGTGGTTTCTTCGATGATCTTGCTGGTCGGCTTGCCGGCGCCGTGGCCGGCGCGGGTCTCGATGCGAATCAAAACTGGCGCCGGACCCGCCTGCGCGGCTTGCATGGCGGCAGCGTACTTGAAGCTGTGGCCGGGGAAGACGCGGTCGTCATGATCGGCGGTGGTGATGAAGGTCGGCGGATACTTGGTTTCCGCCTTAATGTTGTGGAGCGGGGAATATTTGTAGAGGGCAGCGAATTCTTCGGCGTTTTCGGATGAGCCGTAATCGGAGGTCCAGGCCCAGCCGATGGTGAACTTCTGGAAGCGCAGCATGTCCATCACGCCCACGCCCGGCAGCGCGGCGCCCCACAGTTCGGGACGCTGATTCAAGACCGCGCCGACGAGCAATCCGCCGTTGCTCCGCCCGCTGATGGCGAGCTTCGGCGTGGAGGTGTACTTGTTGGCGATCAGCCATTCGCCCGCCGCAATGAAATCGTCGAAGACATTCTGCTTGCGCAGTTTCGTTCCGGACAAGTGCCACTCTTCGCCGTATTCGCCGCCGCCGCGAAGATTTGCAGCCGCGTAAACGCCGCCCATTTGCAGCCACGTCGCGATAGAGGCGGAGAAGGAAGGGGTGAGGGAACTATCGAATCCGCCGTAGCCGTAAAGGATCGTCGGATTGTTGCCATTTTTATCGAGGCCCTTCCGGTAGGTGATGAACATCGGCACTTTCGTTCCGTCCTTGCTCGGATAGAAAACCTGCTCCGTGGTGAAGTCCTCCGATTTGAAATCGACCTTCGGACGGAAGAGCACTTTGCTTTCGCCGCTCTTCAAGTCGTGGCGATAGATCGCCGGCGGCTCCGTGAAGCTGACGTAGGAATAAAACGTCTCCGTGTCTTTGCGTTTGCCCTTGAAACCGCTCGCCGTGCCGAGCCCGGGCAATTTGATTTCGCCCGCCGGCTTGCCGGTAAGCTCGAAGAGGCGCACGGAAGAATGCGCGTCCTTGAGGTAACTGGCGATGAAGCGATCGCCCACGAGCTCCACGTTTTCGAGTTTATCCGCGGCCTCGGGCACCAGCGTTTTAATTTCCTCCGGCTTCGTGATATCGATGGAAACGATGCGGCCCTTCGGCGCGCCAAGATTCGTCTCGAACCAGAAGATGTTCCCGTCGCAGCCGAGGAAGGAATACGCGGCGTCCTGTTTGTTCAGCAGCTCCACGACAGGCGCGTCGGCTTTCGCGAGGTCCTTGTAGAAAATGCGATTCTTCGGGTCGGTGCCTTGCGAGACATCAATGATCAGGAACCGGCCATCCTCGGTGACCTCGCTGCTGAAGTTCCAATCCTTGTGGTCCTTCCGCTCGTAAACCAGCTCGTCCTTTGACTGCGGTGTGCCCAGCTTGTGGAAATAAACTTTGTGAAAATAGTTCGCTTGCTTGAGCTGGTCGGCCGAGGCCGGGGCGTCGTAGCGGCTGTAGAAAAAGCCGCTGCCGTCCTTCTTCCAGGAGGCCAGGGAGAATTTCACCCATTGTACGTCATCGGTCAGATCTTTGCCGGTCTCGATGTCCCGAACCTTCCAGGTTTGCCAGTCCGAGCCGGCGACCGCGATTCCATAGGCGAGCAGCTTTCCATCGCCGGTCACGTCATACCCGCTCAGCGCGACGGTGCCGTCTTTCGAAAGGGTGTTGGGATCGATCAGCGTCTTCGCGTCTCCGGGCAGGGCGGGACCGGTGTAGAGCACGCTTTGGTTTTGCAGTCCGGTGTTTTTCGAAAAGAAATAGCGGCCGCCTTCCCGAAACGGGACCGTGTATTTCTCGTAATTCCAAAGCGCCGTCAGCTTCTCGTTAATCTTTTTCCGCTCCGGGATGCCGGCGAGATAATCGAACGTCACCTTGTTCTCGGCCTCGATCCATTTCTTCGTCGCTTCCGAATCGGTATTTTCGAGATCGCGATAAGGATCGGCGACTTTGGTGCCATGATAATCATCCACCTGCTCGCTCTTCGGCGCGGCCGGGTAAACGAAACCATCTTTCTCCGCCGCGACTGCAAGCCGCGGACCAGCGAAAAGTGAAAGGACAACAACGAGCAGCGCGATGCGTTTCATAGATGAGACGGATAAGTTGCTTCGCCGCGCCGCGCAAATAACCAAGGAGCGGCGATTTGCAATCGCCCACCCAGACAAACCCGGCGGTTTCAAACCGCCGCTCCTTGAAAAGCGGCCCTACTCCGTGCCGCCGGCCGGCAGGTTCGCTGCCTTCCAGTCCATCGCCATGCGGATGCGA
Source organism: Chthoniobacterales bacterium (assembly GCA_035630155.1). GTDB lineage: Bacteria > Verrucomicrobiota > Verrucomicrobiia > Chthoniobacterales > UBA10450 > AV80. The sequence goes on along the minus strand of DASQLH010000356.1, from coordinate 2,576 downwards.
GCGCGGCCGCTGGGGTGATCGAAGAAGATGAACTCCTCCAGCGGCGTGGGATCCAGTTTGCGATAATCGCCCAGCTTCAGGGAAACTTTGGCGAAGCCATCCGGCTCGCGGGCGGTATTTAATCCGAAGGCATCCGCTTCCACCTCGGCGACGCGGGTGATGGTGTTGTTGACCGGAGTGAGCACAAAGGAGATGGAGGCAAAGATCAGGGCCAGCAACGGCACGCCTGCCGGATCCGCGATTCCCCGGACGCCCCAGCGATCGCCCCAGCGGCGCACGGCCGCTTCAAAAAAGATTTTCGCCAGCGCGAACGAGATCAGCGCTACCAGGGTGAAATTCGTCAGGATCTTCGTGATGTGATTGAGCACGTAATGACCCATCTCGTGGGCCATGACGGAGCGAATCTCGGGCAGGGTGCATCGCTTCAGCAGGTTGTCGTTGAGGGCGATGCGCGTGGTGCCGAGGAAGCCGGCGACATTCGCGCTGATGCGGTTGGTTTGGCGCGAAGCGTCCACTTCGAAAACCTGGGTAACAGGAATCTGGTTGGCCCGCGCCATGACCAGGATCGATTCGTTGATGCGCGCGTCGCTCAGCGGCTTGTACTTGTTAAAAAGCGGTTCGATGAAAAGCGGGGCAATCAAAACCCCGATCATAAGAAAAAAGGCGACCACCGCGGCGCCCCAAAGCCACCACATTCGCGGGGCGCGGCGAAAGACGGCGAAGAGCGCGATCATCAGGATCGTGAATGCGACCACGCCGACGGCCAGTCCGGTCATCTGCTCGGAAAACCAGGCACCGAACGTCTGCGTGGCCAGGCCGTATTTGTGCTCGCGAAAGAAGCGCTCGTAAACCAGGAGCGGGAACGACAGAACGCTCGTGAGCAGCAAATAGCCAATGGCGTAAATCGCCACCTGCATCGCCTTGAACCGCGTCTTGCTCTCCGCGAAGTCGCGCATCCGCGCGGAGATTCGAGAGTTGAGGAGGAAGATCGAGATGGCCGCTCCGAGGAGAAAATTCCAAAGGATCAGCCAGTAGCCTCCTTCGAAATAGGCGTCGGACTTTTCTCGTTTGTCCGGCGGCACGGTATCGAGCCAGGCGCGCGTGGCCGTGGCGGGATCGGTGCCGGGGGCGATGGAAGGAGCCGGTGCGGAAACCGACGGAGCGGGGGAAGGGGAAGCGTCCTGCGCCTGGAGCGGCGCGGCCAAGGCGAGAACGAAGGCAAGGCAGAGAAGACGGAATGCGGCGAGCGATTTCATGACCGGCGAGCGTGAAAGAAATGACAGCCAGCGTCAATGACCGTTGCTACACTGGCGGTCAGCCGATGAAGATCGAATACCTCGAGGATCACCCGGAGTTCCTGCGCACGCTCGCCGAATGGCAGCACGCCGAGTGGGGACACCTGCGCCCCGGCGATACGGTCGAGGCGCGGATGGTTCGCCTCGGAGGCTGCGGAGAGCGGGACGGCATTCCGCTCACCGTGGCGGCGCACGAAAACGGAGAACTGCTTGGCTCGGCCAGTCTGATTGCCCATGACATGGCGACGCGCATGGAATTAACTCCGTGGCTGGCCGGCGTGTTTGTCGCTCCGGAACATCGGCGGCGGGGGATTGGCGCGGTGTTGGTCCGCCGCATTATGGCTGAGGCAAGCCGGTTGAACGTGGCGGTGCTTTATCTTTACACGATTCATAGCGAAACCTTCTACGCCGGTCTGGGCTGGTCTTTGCAGGAACACACCACCTATCGTGACCAGAACATTGCCATCATGACCTGCCACCCCACGCCCACCAAGCCATGACTCCGGCCGACTTTCGGAAAATCGCCTTGAGCATGCCGGAGGCGATCGAGAGTGAGCACATGGCGCATCCGGATTTTCGAGTCGGCGGAAAGATCTTCGCTTCCCTCGGCTATCCGGACCAGGAGCATGGAATGGTGGTTCTGCCGCCGGAAGAGCAAGCGAAGCTGCTTCGCTCACACCCGAAGACTTTTTTCCCGGCCAAAGGAGCTTGGGGGAAAAAAGGCAGCACATGTGTTCGCCTCGAAACGGTGGATAAGGCGACGTTGCAGCGCGCGCTCGAGGTTGCATGGCGCAACCGGGCGCCGACGAAGCTTAAAGTGGTTCGAAAATGATTGCGGCCGCACCAGGACCCTCATCCTAACCTTCTCCCTCAGGGAGAAGGAAATCAGTGCCGCAGGATTGGTAAGCAGGATTCGACTTCCTTCCGCGCCGGAATTTTCTCTCCCTTTGGGAGAGACGGACGCGAAGCGCCAGTGAGGGCCGAAGGCTCGCGCCAAACAAAGCGCTGTAGCCGCCCCGCTGCGTCGGGGCGTCGGGGCGCGCGCCAGCACGGCGATCCCGCAGTCGCGGCACCGTGGCAACAGCGAGATACGACTCGCGCTCGAGGTTGCATGGCGCAACCGGGCGCCAACGAAGCTGTTGAAATAATCTGGGGAGCGCACGCGCCTCGCGTGCCCGTTTTGGCGCCTCGCCAAAACGCTCTTTGCTTCCGCAGAGAAGTTCGCAATCGCGTGGGCGCCATTGCCAGCACGCGAGGCGCGTGCGCTCCCCGGACATCAAA
>DASQLH010000355.1:0-3186 GCA_035630155.1 Chthoniobacterales bacterium | reverse complement strand
CGTTCTCTCCTTTCCGCCAGCCGCAACGGGATGATGTCCGCCCGGCCCTGCGTGGTGCGGGTCCGCCTCGGGCAGCACGATCTTCACTTCCGACATCGCGATCATCGGCAGGTAGCGAATGAAAAGCAGGAAGAGCGAGAGGAATATCCCGAACGTGCCGATGAACGTCCAGATATCGACCCACGTCGGATAAAACATCCCCCAGGACGAAGGCAGGAAGTCGCGATGCAGACCGCCGACGATGATGATGAAGCGCTCGAACCACATGCCGGCGTTCACGCACATGCAGACGAAATAGACGACGTAGATGTTGTCCCGGAACCGCTTGAACCAAAAGAGCTGCGGCGTCAGCGCGTTGCAGAAGAGCATGCCCACCCACCAGTACCACCAGTAGGGCCCGAGAATGCGGTTATAGAACGCGTATTTCTCGTATTGATTGCCGCTGTACCAGGCGACGAAAAATTCCATCGCGTAGGCGTAAGTGACGATCGAGCCGGTGAGCAAAATGATCTTCGCCATTTTGTCCACGTGTTGCGGTGTGATGATGTCGTGCAGCTTGAAAATCGCGCGCGCCGGAATCATCAGCGTCAGCACCATGGCGAACCCGCCGAAGATCGCGCCTGCGACGAAATAAGGCGGGAAAATGGTGGTGTGCCACGTCGGGATAATCGACGTAGCGAAGTCGAAGGAAACGACGCTATGCACGGAAAGTACCAGAGGTGTGGAAAGACCGGCCAGGAGCAGATACGCCATTTCGTAATGGCGCCAGTTGCGGTTCGAGCCGCGCCAGCCGACGGCGAAAATTCCGAAGAGCAATTTCTTCACCTTCGTCGTGGCGCGATCGCGCAGCGTCGCCAGATCGGGGATCAATCCGGTGTACCAAAAAAGCACGGAGACCGTGAAGTAGGTCGAGACCGCGAAGACGTCCCAGAGAAGCGGGCTGCGGAAGTTCGGCCAGATGCCGTAGTTGTTCGGCAGCGGCGCGAGGAACCACGCCATCCAGACGCGGCCCACGTGCACGCCGGGGAAAATCGCGGCGCAGATGACCGCGAAGAGGGTCATCGCTTCGGCCGCGCGGTTGATCGAGGTGCGCCATTTTTGCCGGAGCAAAAAGAGGATGGCGGAAATGAGGGTGCCGGCGTGACCGATACCGATCCAGAAGACGAAGTTCGTAATGTCCCAGGCCCAGCCGACCGGATGATTCAATCCCCAGGTGCCGACGCCCGTAGAGATTTGGTAACCGAGGCAAAAGAGCCCGAACATCGCGACCATTGAAGTGATCGCGAACGTGACCCACCACCAGCGTGGAGCCGGCTGTTCGACCACGCCCGAGATGCGCTCCGTGATCCAGCTAAAGTTGCGCTTGTTCAGGACAAGCGGCACATGCGCGAGCGGCTTCTCGACCGAAGCCGACGCTTCGCCCGCAATCACATCTGGAGCTGTGGTGGCGCCGTCCATACTAATCTTCTCTGGGGAGCGCACGCGCCTCGCGTGCTGGTTTCGGCGCCTCGCCGAAACTCGACCCCGTGTGAATTTGGACCGCGCCCGAAAGTCCGCGAAGCCGAGGCGGCTTCGCCAGCACGCGAGGCGCGTGCGCTCCCCAGAATGCAGCCTGCATCATCCTCACGGTTTCTCCTCCGGTGTGGCCGACGGCGATGCCGCCGGCGCTGCGTGGTCGTGGTGGCTATGATCCTGCTGGCTTGACGGCGTCGGCGTCGCCTCGTGGTGCTGATGCTGGTTGAAATCGTGTTGGCCCTTCGGCGCATGCGAGGACTCCGCGTGGGTCGGGCCATGATGGTCCAGGCTCGCCACCCCAATTTTGTGAGCGTCGGGCATTTTCGGGTTCGGATTGCGAATCCGCGCCAGGTAGCTGGTGCGCGTCTTCACATTTAGATACTCGAGCAGGCGGTAATTCCGGTCCTGCGCCTTCATTTTCGAGACGCGGCTCTCGGGATCCTTCACGTCGCCGAAAACGATCGCCTCCGTCGGGCAGGCCTGCGCGCACGCGGTCGTAAACGAGTCGCGCGGGATGAGCGTGTTGTCGGACGCGCCGGCGCGGACTTTCGCTGAAATCTTCGCTTCTTCGATCCGCTGAACGCAATAGGTGCACTTCTCCATGACGCCGCGCATGCGCACGGTGACGTTGGGGTTCTTCTGGAGCTTCACCGTGTCGGGCGCGCCTTTTTCGGTGAGCGGCCCGAGGTATTCCTGGAAGACCGTGAGCGGTCCGATCTTCTTCTTCCCGATCGGGCGCTGGTTGTAATCGAAGTAATTAAAGCGGCGCACCTTGAAGGGGCAGTTGTTCGCGCAATACCGCGTGCCGATGCAGCGGTTGTAGGCCATCACGTTCAGGCCGTCCTCGCTGTGGACGGTCGCGTTCACCGGGCAAACAGTTTCGCACGGCGCGTTCTCGCAGTGCTGGCACATCATCGGTTCGTGCACCATCTCGGGGTCCTCCGGATATTCGCCCCGGTCCTGGTTGAACTCTTTCGCGCTGGCGTAGTAACGATCGAGCCGCAGCCAATGCATCGCGCGGCCGTGGCTCACCTGAAGTTTGCCGACGATCGGGATGTTATTCTCGCTCTGGCAGGCAACGATGCAGGCGCTGCATCCGGTGCAGACGTTCAGGTCCACGCTCATGCCCCACTGCTGCTCGGCGGCCAGCGGCGGATGGCTGTAAAGCGAAGGCAGCTTCGGCGGCAGATGGTCGTCGCCCGCGATCTTCTTCACGAACTCGGGGTCCTCGCGATACTTCTCGATGCTCGCCTCGCGCACGAGCCCGCGGCCTTCGATGCTCCAGTGGTCCTGGGTAATCGCCAGTGCGTAGGTCCCGAGTGTGTGCAGTTGTTTCTGCTTGCCGCTCGGAGCGGGAGTCGGAGTCCCGGTCGGTTTGGGAGTTGGTGAGGTGGTGACGGTGATCGCCTTGATGGTCTTGTCGTCAACCGCGAGATAATGCGGATTGGAGCTGGTGCGCAGGAGGAAACCATTGAAGCCCGCTTCTTCGCCCACGGGTCCGGTCTTCTTCCGCCCGTAGCCCAGCGAAATGGAAATCGAATTGTCCGCGTGCCCCGGCGAAATCAGCGCCGCGATGACCAGCTCGCGCCGAATCGGATTCTGCTTCGCGTCCTTCGTCGTTTCCGTCACCGCGATATTGATCAGGTCGCCGTTTGCGACGCCGAGATGCTT
>DASQLH010000354.1:0-2863 GCA_035630155.1 Chthoniobacterales bacterium | reverse complement strand
CGTGGTGCGGATGGTGCAATTCGTCGGGATGATGACGCTCGCAGGACAAGAAGCAGGCTAAGGCGCCGGCTGCGAGAATGAGGCCGGCTCTGCGAAGGAATGATCGCATAAGGTTCGGCACAGTAAGCGCCGGGCGTCGGAAGGTGCAAGGAGGAAGATGACCCTTCGTAATTGTGCTCGTGCTCGTGCTCGTCATCGAAAATTGTAGGGCGTTTCTGTGAAACGCCGTTCGCTCAGGCGTCTGACACAGACGCCCTACAATAGTGACGATCGATCACGAGCAGGAGCACGAGCACGATTACGAAGCGACCAGATTGCGAATTGAAAGGGCTCCTCGCCGGATTACTATGAGCCGAAGTGGCCCGATCGGTAAAAAGTAACGCCTGGAACGAAGTCTTCGCTCTGATTCTCCTCGGCGTCGGCACCCTGCTTTTCCTCGCCCTGATCTCCTATACGCCGAGGGATGTGCCTTCCTGGGTCTGGTTCAGCCAGGTGTCGTCGCCGAACCGGCCGGCCCAGAATTTCATCGGGCCGTTCGGGGCGATCATCGCGGGCTTCTCCTATATGATGATGGGGGCAGCTTCTTATCTGCTGGCAGTCGTCCTGCTCGGGTTTGGCGGCGCGAAACTGTTTCACTCGAAGCTGCGCGTCGCCCCGCGCCTGGGTTGGATCGCGCTCTTCATCATTTCGGGCGCCTGCCTCCTCCAGTTGCAGACGCAACATTTGCAAGGCTGGCGAGCACTCTTCAACATCCAGGGCCCGGGCGGATGGCTCGGCTATGTCATCGGGAAAAAGTTGCTGCTCACCTGGATGGGCGGCGTCGGCTCGATCATTCTCCTCAGCGGCATCTACGTGAGCAGTCTCATTCTAATGACGGGACTCCGCCCAATCCACATCGTCCGCCAAGGGGTCGCCAGTGTGCGAAGCGGTATGGCAGCGTTGCGCGAATGGCAATTGAAACGGCGGCTGCGCAGATCCGACTTGAAGGAGCGCCTTGAGATCAGCCAGCAGGAGCTGGCCAAACAGCAGCGCCTCATTGAAAAGCAGCTCAAGAAAAAGGGTGCGCCGATGCCGGAGCCGGCGGCGGTGTTCGTTGCGCCGGAGGAATTAACGAACCGGCCGAAACCAAAGGTCGTGGACACGACCGCATTGCCGACGGAGCCGATGAAAAAGAAGCCGTCGCTGGCGGAATTGCGCGGCACGGAAAAGAAAACGAAGTCGGCGGCTGATCTCTCGAGCAAGACCTGGGACGCGGAAAACTACACGCTGCCGGGATTCGACCTGCTCGACCTCCATGACACCGAGGGACGCACCGCGGTCGATCCGGCGGAGCTCGAACAAATCCAGCAGGTGCTCATCGAAACGCTGGGGCAATTCGGCATCGCCGTCGCAGCGGGGGACATCACCAAAGGCCCAACCATTACCCGCTACGAAGTCTATCCCGCGAAAGGCGTACGGGTGGACAAGATCGTCGCGCTCGAACGCGACCTGGCGCGGGCGACGCGGGCGGAGCGCATCAACATTCTCGCGCCCATTCCGGGCAAAGACACGGTCGGGATCGAGCTGGCCAACACGCGCAAGGTGAAGGTGACGTTGCGCGAGCTGCTCCAATCGCAGGATTGGGAAGACGCGAAGACCAAGTCGAAACTGCCGCTCGCGCTGGGCAAGGACGTTTACGGCAAAACGATTATCGCCGACCTCGCCCAGATGCCGCATCTGCTTGTGGCGGGGACCACCGGCAGCGGCAAGAGCGTTTGCATCAACGCGCTGGTCGCCAGCATGATCTTCCGGTTCACGCCGGAGGAGCTGCGCTTCATCATGATCGATCCCAAGGTCGTGGAAATGCAGATGTTCAATGCCCTCCCGCACCTGGCGTTCCCGGTCGTGACCGACCCTAAGAAGGTGCTGCTCGCCTTGCGCTGGGTGATCGATGAGATGGAGAAGCGCTACAAGATTTTCGCCAAGGCGGGCGTGCGCAATATCACGAGCTTTAACGGGCGGCCCGCAAAGAAGACGCAGAAGGAATTGGACGATGAAGCTGAAGAGGCGGGCTTGCCGCCGGCAAAACGCAGAGCAGCCGACACGGCTTCCGCTACAGGAGAGTTGGAGATCAAAGTCCCGCGCGATGACGATGTCATTATCCCGGACCGGATGCCTTACATCGTCATCATCATCGATGAATTGGCGGACCTGATGCAGACGGCGCCGGCAGACGTGGAGAGCGCCATTGCGCGCATCACCCAGATGGCGCGAGCAGCGGGCATTCATCTCATTGTCGCGACGCAGACGCCGCGCGCGGACGTCATCACGGGCGTGATCAAAGCGAACATCCCGAGCCGGATCGCATTTCAGGTCGCGTCGAAAATCGACAGCCGCGTCATCCTCGATGAGAACGGAGCCGATCGTCTGCTCGGCCAGGGCGACATGCTTTACCTGCCGCCGAGCACGTCGCGGCTGATTCGCGCTCAAGGCGTCCTCGTGACGGACGACGAAATTCACCGGCTGGTCGAATTCGTTTCCGCGCAAAGCCCGCCCACCTTCGATGTGGCCATGCAAGACAAACTGGAACTCTCCGCCGCGACGGCCGAAGAAGTGACCGACGAAGACGAGGAACTGGTCGAGAAATGTCTCGAAATAATCCGGCAGGAAAAGCGGGCGTCCACTTCGCTCCTGCAGCGCCGGCTCCGGCTCGGCTACACGCGCGCTGCACGGATCGTTGATATTCTGGAGCAGCGCGGCATATTGGGGCCCGGCGAGGGCGCGAAGCCGCGCGAGATCCTTGTCGACCTCGACGCCGCGGTCTAACCGCCGCCGTTTTACGCATTTTCATGGAAGGTCTTGGAACAAAACTAAAAGAAGCGCG
>DASQLH010000353.1:0-3945 GCA_035630155.1 Chthoniobacterales bacterium | reverse complement strand
CGCGTTAATGAGGAGCGCGTCGCACTCGGTGTTGTTCTTGCAGTTCTTGAGATGCTTCGGGATTTGGACGAGGCCGCGATAGGTCGCGCGCCCTTCGCCGATGCTGATGCTCTTGGAAATGATGTTGCTGGTCGTTTCGTCGGCCGCGTGCACCATCTTCGCGCCGGTGTCCTGATGCTGTCCGTCGCCGGCCAGCGCGATGGAAAGAACTTCGCCGCGTGCGCGCCGGCCTTTCATGATGACGCCGGGATACTTCATGGTCAGGCGCGAGCCGATATTGCAATCGATCCACTTCACCTCGGCGTCTTCGTGGGCGATGCCGCGCTTGGTCACCAGGTTGAAAACGTTCGACGACCAGTTTTGCACCGTGATGTATTGGAGCTTCGCCCCTTTCATGGCGACCAGCTCGACGACTGCGCTGTGCAGCGTGGCCGTGTTGAACTTCGGCGCGGTGCACCCTTCCATGTAGGTCAGCTCCGAGCCTTCATCGCAGATGATGAGCGTCCGCTCGAACTGCCCGAAGTTCTCGGCGTTGATCCGGAAGTAAGCCTGAAGCGGATGTTTCACCTTCACGCCCGGCGGCACGTAGATGAAGGAGCCGCCGCTGAAAACCGCGGAATTGAGCGCGCTGAATTTATTGTCCGCGGTCGGGATCACTTTGCCGAACCATTTGCGAAAGATTTCCGGATGGTCCTTCAAGCCTTCCCGGCTGCCCACAAAGATTACGCCCTGTTCGCCGACGGCCTTCTTGATGTTGGAGTAAACGGCTTCGCTGTCGAATTGCGCCTCAACGCCCGCAAGGAACTTCCGTTCCTGTTCCGGAATGCCGAGCCGCTCGAAGGTCCGCTTCACGTCGTCCGGAACATCTTCCCAATTGCGCTTCGGCTGCACGCCGCCGCTCAGGTAGTAGCGGATGTTATCGAAAACGATCGCTTCCAGGTCCTTGCTCGCCCAATGCGTCGGCATCGGCTTGCTCATAAAAGTCTTGTAAGCGTTTAGCCGAAACTCGCGCACCCAATCGGGATCTTCCTTGATGTCCGCGATGTAATGGATCGTCTTCTCCGTCAGCCCGACCCCGGCGTCATGCGTGTGCGTTTCGGGATACGCGAAGTTCCCGATGTTCCGCTCGATCTCCAAAGGTGATGCTTCCTTGACCATAATTTCGTCCCGTTATGCGATGGCCGGCTCAGCGACCGAGCCGTTCATCGCCGTTTCGTAACTTTCGTAGCCTTTTTCTTCCAGCTCCAAGGCCAATTCCTTCCCGCCGCTTCGAACAATGCGGCCCTGGACCATGACGTGAACGTGATCGGGAACGATGTAATCGAGCAGACGCTGATAATGCGTGATGACAAGGATGCCTCGATCCGGCCCGCGCATGGAATTGACCCCATGGGCCACAATCTTGAGGGCATCGATGTCGAGCCCGCTGTCGGTTTCATCCAGGACGGCGTATTTCGGTGCGAGCATGGCGAGCTGGAGGATCTCGTTGCGCTTCTTTTCTCCGCCGGAAAATCCTTCGTTCACGGAACGCGAGGTGAAAGAGCGATCCATCTCGAGCAGATCCATCTTTTCGTAAAGCCTGGCGTAATAATCGGTCGCCTCGAGTTCCTCGCCTTCGGGCAAACGGGCCTGGACCGCGGCCCGCAGGAAATTGGCGATCGTCACTCCCGGAATCTCGCTCGGATATTGGAACGCGAGGAAAAGACCTTTCCGCGACCTCTCATCCGGCGGGAGGCTCATGATATCCTCGCCATCCATCAGGATTTCACCGGAGCTGACTTTGTAATCGGGATGGCCGGCCAGCACTTTCGCGAGGGTGCTTTTGCCCGAGCCGTTTGGCCCCATGATGGCGTGGACTTCGCCCTTCGGCACCGCGAGCGACAGGCCGCGGATGATCTCCTGATCGGCGATCGAAACCCGCAGGTTGGAAATGGACAATTCGTTCATTTGTGGGCAACCAACATAACCCGGTTACTTCACTTTGCGAACAGGGAAAGCGGGAATTACGGCCGATTTTGGACCTGGAAAGGGCGGTTTTTAGTCCGTATGACAACTCAAAAATGGCGGCATTTTTCCTGCTCTATTTTGCTCGGAGACCGGCGCTTAGACGCCGCCCTTCCGATCAATGAATCACGACACCAATCCAAATTCCTCAGCCGATACCGCCGAAACTGCAGGTCGCGCGCTTCCCTCCCGGTCCCGGCGCATTCTCGTGGTGGACGACGAGCCTGCCGCCCGCGTTCTGGCCAACCGCGTCTTTTCCGAGGCCGGTTATGAGGTCACCACCGTCCAATCCGGTTTCGAATGTTTGGAGCGTTTCCGGAAACGCCCGCACTGGTTCGACTTGATCCTGCTCGACCTTTCCATGCCGTTCATGGATGGCGAAGAAACTTTCCGGCGCTTGCGCGACATCCACCCGGGTGTCGTTGTGCTGCTCAGCACCGGCTTCACGGCGCAGGAGCGCGTGGATCGAATGCTCGCCGCCGGCATGGCCGGCTTCATTCGCAAGCCGCATCGCCCCGACGAATTGCTGGCGCGGGTCCAGGCGATCCTGGAAGACGTCAAGCTGGCGCGGGCCGGTTGCGCGGCCAGCGACATGGCGGCTTCCGTCTAGGACGCGCCGTCCAGGATTCCTCGCTCGCTCGGACTCGCCGCTCAGGCGTAGAAATCTTTTCCTGACTCCTTGCGACTGCGAAGCTCGGTTAACATGTCGCGCTCCGCCATTCCCTGGGCCCACCCGGGGCGAAGCTGGAAATGCGGCTCGTCCACGATCGTTTTCCAATTTCCGCCCCACTCGAGGCCAAGATCGGTGCCGAGAGCGCCGATGACCTTGTAGAGCGGCGATTCGAAAACGGGGGTTTTAGCCTGCTCGGGGTCGGTGCTTCCTTTGAAAATTGTGATATCAATGGCGATGCCGAAATTATGGTTGGAGAAGCCCCCGCGGGCGTTGGTTACCTTCGGGCGCTGAGCAAAGAGTTTGTCCTGTTCGGCGAAACTGCGCGTCGCACTGGTCACTTTGATGATGATGCCTTTCCCGGCGGCTTTCTCGATGAGGGCTCGGGCAAACGGCCGGACGCGCGGATGCAACGTGGCGATATTCTTCTCGCTGCGAGAATCCGCGGGCTTTCCTTCGCCCACCAGCGCCGGCGCATCGGTCTTTTTGACTTCGTCGGACGTCTTCTTGCCGACCACCGCGAGGTGAATGGCGCCCCACGTTGTCGGGCCGGGATTGCCGTCCACGAAAACGCCGAGTTTTTTCTGCACGGCCCGGATCGTCTCATCGAGGCCCGCATCGGCCGCGGCTTTCTTTCCGGTGACCGCCTCGTGGATGGCACGCCAGGTGGCCGGCCCGGGATTGCCGTCAACGGAGACGCCGAGTTTTGTCTGAATTGCGCGAATGGTGGTGTCGAGGCTCATGGTGATGGAGTTATTTGGGTTGGATCTGGAGTGGCTTCAGTTTTGTATCAAATGAAACTGGGCCGGTCGAGGGCGATCATTTCAAGTCTTTGTCTGCGGGGTTGTGCAAAGGTTACTACGAGAATCCGGGCATCGAGTTCGTGAATATCAGCGGAGCCGCGGTCTCGTTGTTGACCACGGGTTGCTTTCGCCTCGGGTGGAATTGCGAATTGCGATTTGCAATTTGCGCTCTAAGAATGTGAGCGGCGATTCGTCCCAATCGAAAATCGACAATCGCAAATCTAAAATCCGCTTACCCCGTGGTGTAACGGTAACACAGCCCCGAAAGCTTTCGGGGTTATTCCGCTCGAATCGTTGCGCTTTTAGACAAAACGGCCAAGCTTCAGTTACCGCGAGATTTACCCCGTGGTGTAACGGTAACACAGCGCCCTTTGGAGGCGTTATTCATGGTTCGAATCCATGCGGGGTAGCCACCACCTCCTGCTCTTGATCGTGATCCTGCTCATGATCTTTCGGGTAAGGCAACGA
>DASQLH010000352.1:0-2287 GCA_035630155.1 Chthoniobacterales bacterium | reverse complement strand
ACCCAGAAAAGCCGGCGCAGGAACGGATGGAGGGTCGCGAGATTCATCCGCCAGTCGAGAACGCGCGGAGTGAGCGCGCTCGCGATCAGGACCACGAAATGCAAGAGACCGCCGGCAATGAGCCACATCTTCATAGCGCTCCGATTGCCTGCATGAAGGGAAGGATCACGCGCGTGACGAATGGTGGATGAAAAAGCCAAAAGGCCGGCGCCGCGACCACCAGCATCGTGAAGATCCAACCGCGAACGCCAGTCCGCAGTCCGAGCCATTTGCCGAAGGAACTGCGTTCCGCAAGAACGCCGAGCCCTTGCGCCAGGAAATAGGCGGATGGGAGTCCGTAGCCCGCCCGGGCCGGGAGCGAGATCACCAGTTCGTGGATCAAGCCGGAGGCAAAGAATGCCAACAGGGTCGCGCCGGCGATCCCCAACGGCCGGACAGCCGGACGAAAGACAAGGCGCAGAGCCAGGTCGTTGAAGGCCGCATTCCAGCGGTGGCTCCAAAACTCGCCCACTGAAGTGGAGCGCAGCGGCGAATTCATGATTGGCGGCGCGTTCACGCGCAAGGCGCGCCAGCCGGCGCTCAAGAGATCGAAGAAACCAAAATGAAGGAGCAAGACCATTCCCATCATCCCGATCCAGCCTGCCCAGAGCGGTTCGGCGGCATGCCGGGCGACGGCGAAGAGCAGGAACAAGCCCAGCAGAATCCGAACGGTTGCGCCACCGGTGCTCTTTAGAACCGCAGAGCGAGACTGGGGAGGCGCCAACTCTTGGGAGAGAAAGCGGGCCGCCTCCATTCCAGGCCAGGCGAAGAGATAGGCTAAGGCACGGAACGGACACCGGCTTTCACGTCGGATTGCGTTTCCGAGTGTGAGCCATTTGCACCCGAAAAATAGCGCGAAAGCCATGAGCCACATGAAGCCCCAGGCGGGCACGATAAACTTGGTCGACAGGGCCAGTAGTGGAAGGACGGCCAGGGGGAACCAACGGGTCCGCGAGATGGCAGACGGAGCTGGCGCGGCGTTAATCGCGCAGGTGCGATGCGCCGCCACCCAGCGATAGAGCCTATGCAGGAGCGCATGGGCCCACGGCACTCGCGCAAGCCACGCCAGCGGCGCGGCCCACCAAATTTGCCGCGCGAGGAAGATCACGGCATCAGCGCCACCGAAGGTTTCGCCCGCCCTCGTCAATACGCGCATCTCCGTGAGCGCTTCGTCTTTGGTAAGGTTCAGGCGCTGCTGCACCCATTCGTGCTGGAGCGGCTCGAAGTGAAAACCGCGGGCGGCGAAGGACCCTTCGAAGCGCGTGGCGAGATCGCGACAGGAGCTGCACGCCGCGTCATAAAAAATCCAGCCTCGGAACGTGGCGGATTCCGCCAATTCTGTTATTTCTGTCAACTCAGAAATCATTGGGCAAATTTTTTTAGGCGGCGTTGGCGATCCCGAGAAGTTTCAAGGCTTTGTCTCCGAGCTTGGAAATCTTTAGAATGGCGGGCGTCGGGAGTTTTTCCATCTTGTCGTAAGCGTTCGTCGCGATCTCAAAAAAATTGAGCAAGCCGGTTAATTGCTCGCGCGTGTGCGGAGACGCCGCCTTGGGTTTACCGGCTTCCTCGATGCATTCGCGGAGGACCCGCATCGTCGGTTCGATCTCCCGCTTCTTGCGCTCGCGCGCGATGACCCGGAACATCTCGAATACATCCTTCATCGATTCGAAGTGGTCGCGGCGATCTCCCAGCACGTGAACGACGCGAACGATTCCCCAGTTCTGGAGTTCCCAGAGGCTGGTGCTGGTGTTGGACCGGGCAATCCCAAGCGTCTGGGCGATCTCATCGGCTGGAAGCGGTTTTTCGGAGAGGAAGAGGAGCGCGTGAATCTGCGCGATGGTGCGGTTGAGACCCCAGCGGGTGCCCATTTCTCCCCAATGGAGGACGAACTTTTGCGCGACCGGGGTCAGGTTTGTCATGGTTGTCAGTCTTTTCTGTCTAAACAGAAATTAAAGAAACTGGCGCGGCCGTCAAGGTAAAATGTTTGTGATTGTAGCCACGGCCCTGGGCCGTTTCGAGCGAGAACACAGCCGCTGAGACCGACGGGCCACAGGCCCGTGGCTACAACATGGTTTCGCCTGCGAAAATATTGTTGCGGGGCCGGGATTCGTTCCTATATTGCCCGCTCTCCGCATCAGGTGCGTGGGGAAGAGCGTGGGAGAATAACGCGCCGGCCTGTGCGGTTTTTTTGTCGCCCGGATTTGAAGATCGGGCGGCTTTTAATTTAACGAAGATGCCAACAATCAAT
>DASQLH010000351.1:0-3595 GCA_035630155.1 Chthoniobacterales bacterium | reverse complement strand
CTTGGCCATGACCACAAGCACGCCGGCCTTGATCAAATTCGTGCACCAAAGTTTTTCGCCATTGAGCACCCAGGACCCGTCCTCCGACTTGTCGGCCTGAAGGCTCATGTTCGCCGGATCGGAGCCGGCATTCATTTCCGTCAGGGCGAACGCCGAGATCTCCTTGCGCGCAACGCGCGGAAGATATTTCGCCTTCTGCTCATCGGTCCCAAAAATCAGGAGCGGCTGCGGAACGCCGATCGATTGATGGGCGGAGACGAGCGCCGTCAGGTTCGCGTCCCAACTCCCGAGCAGCATGGCCGCCCGTCCATAATTGACCTGCGATAACCCAAGGCCGCCGTATTGCTTCGGCACCTTGATGGCGAAGGCGCCCATCGCGAACAGATCGTCGATGTTCTTCTGCGGGATTTCGCCGGTGCGATCGATTTCGTCGGGATCGACGTTCTCGTGCAAATACGCCTTGAGCTGGGCGAGAAATTCTTCGCCTGCGGCGCGATCCTCCGCGCTTTGGCTGGGCCAGGGGAACACACGGTCGAAATCGTAGCGGCCGATGAAAAGGTTACTGGCGAAACTGCCCCGCTCATCGAGTGGATCGCGCGAGCTCTCCGCGAGCTCGAGGGCCGCGGCCTTGCCCGCCGACATCTTCGACGTGTCGATGACGGACGCAGTGTTCTCCGGTTTCGCGCTGGTTTCCGCGGCGACCTGCTTCTCGGGGGCTTCAAGCGATGATTTCATACGTCACTACCTTTCGTAGAATGTAGTTCCGTCCTGGGAGTGCTTGCGAAGTAAATCGCACGGCGCGAATTTGTCACCGGCCCGCGCGTGAAGGCTATCCATGTCGGCCACGAGCTTCTTCAAGCCGTAGCTTTCCGCGTAACGCAACGGCCCGCCGCGAAAAACCGGGAACCCCGTGCCGAGAATCATGCCGTAGTCCGCATCCTCCGGGGCGGCCACGAGCTTTTCTTCGAGGCAACGCGCCGCTTCGTTCACCATCAGAAAAGTGAGCCGGTTCGTGATGTCTGCCGCCGCAAAATCTTCGCCGGCTTCCTGTCGCCAGTCCTGGAGCGCCTCATTCGGCGTTTGCTGTTTGCCTTCGTATTTGTAAAAGCCGCCGCCCGATTTGCGGCCGAGCATTTTGGCGTCATGCATCTTGCGCAGGATGCCCGGGGCGCTGTCGCGCGCGCCGTACGCCTTCTCGAGCGTGTCGGCGATATCGACCGTAATATCGATGCCGATCTCATCGATCAGCCGCAGCGGCCCCATCGGCATCCCCCACTCCAGAAGCGCGCGATCGACCTCCTCGGCGCTGACGCCGCTTTGGAACATCTCAGCGGCATCAAGCAGATAGGGGAAGAGAACACGGTTAACCAAAAATCCAGGCGAATCCTGGACGAGCACCGGCAACTTTCCGATCTGGCGGGCGAAGGCCAGGGCGCGTTCGCGGACTTCATCGGAGGTTTGCTTGCCCACCACCACTTCGATGAGCTTCATGCGGCTGACCGGGTTGAAAAAATGCAGCCCAACCACGCGCGCCGGCGAGCCGGTGCTGGTCGCCAGTTCGTCGATCGGCAGCGCGGAAGTGTTGGTGGCGAGGATGGCGGAGTCGGAAGTGTTGGCCGCCAGGTCCGCGAAAATCTTCTTTTTGATCTCGAGCTTTTCCGACGCGGCTTCGATCACGATTTGCACATCGCGCATCGGAACCGGCTGGGTGGAGGCGACAATGCGCGCCCGGCCTTCCTTCGCTTTCTCCTCGCTCATCAATCCGCGCTTCACGGCGTCCGCATAGGTCTTCTCGATGTTCGCGAGGCCGCGGTCGATCGCGTCGGAATCCACGTCCCGTAGGATCACCGACACCCCGCGCGAGCTGAGCCATTGCGCGATTCCCGAGCCCATGGTGCCGGCGCCAATCACCGCCGCATGCGTGATCTTGTCCGGCGCGGTTTTCGATGAGCCTTTGCGATATTTGTCCGCCAGGAAAAAATTGCGGATCAGGTTTTGGGTCGCATCAGTGGCGCCCAGCTCGCTGATCGCGTCCACTTCCATGGCCAGCGATTCCTCCACGGAAGAATCGCCGCTGCGTTTAATGATCTCGTAGGCGCGGCCCGGCGCCGCGTTGCCCGAGGCTTTCGGCGCTGAGGCTGTCATTCCGCTTTGTTTGGGCGAAGGCTTCCTCTTGTCGCCTGCCAGTTTCTTGCGAGCCGCGTCGAGCAGTTGCTCTTTCGCAACCACTTCATCGACAAGCCCAAGCTCAAGTGCCTCCTTCGCGCCGTAGAGTTTGCCTTTGAGGATCACCTCCGCGGCTACATCCGGCCCGAGCAAACGCGGCACCCGGGTCGCTCCGCCCCAGGCCGGCACGAGGCCCAGGGTCGTCTCCGGCAGACCGATCTTCGTCGCCGGATCGTCCGAGGCGACGCGATAATCGCACGCCAGCGTGATTTCGTACCCGCCGCCGGCGCAGGCGCCATGAATCGTGGCGACCGTCGGCACTTTCAGCGCCGCCAGCCGGTTGAAAACCTTTTGCCCTTCCGCGATGAAGGAGCGCAGCTCGCCAGTTTGCGCCTGTTTGAGCAGCGTCTTGAGATCGGCCCCCGCGATGAAGATCGACTTCTTGGCCGAAGTGACGATCACCCCCTTGATCGACGAATCCTTCTCGATCGCGTCCACATGCTCGCGCAGGTTTTCCATGGTCGGCGCATCGAAGATATTCGCGCCGGACTCGGGCCGATCGAAGGTCAGAGTGCAGATTCCATCGTCGCCGATTTCCCGCCGAATCATTGGGCCGGTCTCTGTTGCCATCATTCGGCTCATATTGGCGACTTTCTCGGAAATTCCAAGCGGAGAGAGACCGTTGTATTACAAGGCGCCCTGCACGGTTGTCATCTCGAGGGATGCAGCAGCAAAACGCCCCATCCCTCGATTGCGCTTCGCGAGGGCGAATGTTACAAAGCTCGGCGGCGCGCACTCTCTCCGTTCACCTGGGTCATCATCATGGTCGGAAAAATTCTCCAACCGGAAATTCGAAGCCTGATCGACCAACGGAGTTTTTCCGCGCTGCGCGAGCTGTTTTCCGAATGGCCGCCGGCCGACATTGCCGAGGTCATCACCGATTTTTCCGAGGAGGAACAGGTAGTCGTCTTCCGCGTGTTGCCGCACGATCTGGCGGCGGACGTTTTCGAATACCTCGACGTCGATGCACAGCAAATCTTGCTCCGGGGCATGGCGCACGAGCAGGTGGTCGGCATTCTGAACGAGATGTCGCCGGACGATCGGACGGCCTTGCTGGAGGAATTGCCGAGCGCGGCGGCGCGGCAGCTCATCAAGCTCCTCACTCCCGAGGAGCGCAACATCGCCCAGGCCTTGCTCGGTTATCCGGAAGAGAGCGTGGGCCGGTTGATGACGCCGGATTTGATCGCGGTCGATGCCGGCTGGTCCGTGAAAGAGGTGCTCGATTATATCCGCGAGAATGGGCAGGACTCCGAGACGCTGAACGTCATCTACGTCGTCGATGATCGTGGAAAATTGCTGGACGATATCCGGATTCGCGAATTCCTGCTCAAACCGCTCGAGACGAAGGTGAGCGACCTAATGGATGAGA
>DASQLH010000350.1:0-15789 GCA_035630155.1 Chthoniobacterales bacterium | reverse complement strand
CCATCAATTCGACAAGGTGGAACTGGTGAAGATCACCACGCCGGAGGAATCGTATGCGGAGCATGAGTCGCTCACGGCGAATGCCGAGCGGGTTTTGCAGCTGCTCGGGTTGCATTACCGCGTGATCGAACTTTGCACTGGGGATATCACGTTCGGCTCGGCGAAAAGCTACGACATCGAGGCGTGGTCGCCCGGACAAAATACTTATCTCGAAGTCTCGACCTGCTCGAACTTCGAGGATTTTCAGGCGCGGCGGATGAACCTGCGTTTCAAGGACGGGGAAGGGAAGAACCGGTTTTGTCATACGTTGAACGGGTCCGGGCTGGCCTTGCCGCGTGTGTTTGCGGCGCTGGTCGAGACGTATCAGCGCCCGGATGGGTCAATCGCGATTCCGGAAAAGCTGCAACCGTATTTCGGGGCGGAAGCGATTCGCTGATTCTTGCTCATGATCATGATCCTGCTCATGATCTTTTGAGCGGCACGGCCCACAGGAAGGATCATGAGTATGATCATGATCAGGAGCAGGATTAAGAAGAGCCGGCCTTGCCGGCGAAAAGATCGAGCTGGCCGGGATCGGCGGAGGCGGTTTCTTCGGCGGAGGGGAGGGCCAGCTCAAAGCCGAGCCGGTTCGCGAGGCGCTGGCAGGTCTCGGGCGAGTAGCCTTCGAAGTGATTGTTCACGAAGCTCCAGACGCTTCGCGTCTCGGCGAGGTGCCGCTCGATTTTTAGCGCCCAGCTTTCCAGGGCGGCTTCGCGTTTCCAAAGCAGTTTGCCGTAGCGATGAACGTGCTGGCCCTCAGGGTCGTATTTTGTGGAGTAATCGCCCAGCAGCCGCACGTAAAGGAAATCGGCGGTGTGGGGGAGGAATTCGAAGGGGGCGAGGTTGCGCTCGTTGAGCGGGCTCGTGTCGGCCCAGACCCAGCAGACGCGGTGTTTCTCCAGGAGGCTGATGTTTTGCGGCCGATGCCAGCCGGGATGGCGGAACTCGATGGCAAAACGGTAGTCGCGCGGCAGTTGCTCGAGAAACTTGCGCAACGCCGGCCGGCCGGTTTTGGGCGCGAATGACGGCGGCAATTGCACCAGGATGACGTGCAGTTTTGGCCCGAGCGGCTCGAGCGCCCGCAAAAATGAGAGCAGCTCCGGCTCACAATCGCGCAGGGCGCGGCCGTGGGTGATCTCGCGCGGCAGTTTGCAGGCAAAGCGAAACGAGGCCGGCGTGCTTTCCGCCCAGCGCTGGATCGTGCTCTCGGGCGGCGTGTTGTAGAAGGTGGAATCGATTTCGACCGCCGGAAAGTAGCGCGCGTAGAATTCCAGCCAGCGCGCGGGCGGCAGGTCCGCGGGATAGAAATTGCCGCGCCATTCCTCGAAGCTCCAAGCGCAGGTGCCGAGCCGGATTTTTTGTTGGGCGGAGAGGTTCAAAGGCGTCTTTTCCAGAGTAATCGCATCCCGCCGGGAGGGAAGCCTTGCGCTGAAATGCCGGGTCCCGGGGAGTCGATTAGTTGGCCTGGCCAACTTGACGGGACTGGCAAGGTTAACTACCCTGCGGGTCGCGATGAAATACTCCTTTCGCATACTTTTTCTGCCCCTGTTGATCTGCCTTGCTTTGCCCGGGTCCCTCACGGCCGCGGTCGTCTTCAAACCGAACGAAAAGAAGACCACCTACCGGGCGCCGGGAGAGGAAACGATGAGTGGCACGGCGGCGCAGCTTTTCGAGCGAGCCCAGGAAGCCGAGAGGCGCGGTAACCTGAAAAGCGCGATCAAGGCCTACCGCACGATCGTCAAGAAATATTCGAGAGACACGCTCGCGGCGGGCTCGTGTTTCCGCATGGGCCAACTCCAGGAGCAGACGCACCAATACATCCTGGCGGCCCAAAGCTACGCCGTCGTCGCGGATAGATATCAGAAGAGCGAGCGTTTTGAGGAAGCCATCGAAGGCCTCTTTCGCATCGGTGAAATGTATTTGAAGGGTCAAAAACAGAAGATCCTGGGCATCCCGATCAAGTCTGGCATGAGCCAGGCCGTGCTGATCTTTAACACCATCATTCGGACTGCGCCCTACGGGAAGCACACCGCGCGCGCCCAATTCAATCTTGGGCGAGCCTACGAAAAACAGGGCTCGAATGAGCTGGCGATCGCCGCGTATCAGGCGGTGGTGGAGAAATTCCCGAACGATCCGATCGCGGTCGATGCGCAATATCAGATCGGCTACATCTGGTCGCAGGCCTCCAGTCGCGGCACTTACGATCCCGCCACGGCCACGCACGCGAAGGTCGGCTTCGAGGATTTTCTGGCCCGTTATCCGAACAGTGAGAAGGCGACCCAGGCCCGGGAAAATCTGAAGCGGATGGAGCGGAAGCAGACCAGCACCGCTTACGACATCGCCAAGTTTTACGACAAGCAAAAATATTATCGCGCCGCCGCGATCTATTACAATGAGGTGATCCGCCAACAGCCCAGCTCGCCCGAAGCCGAGCGAGCCAAAAAGAGGGTAAGCGAGCTGCGCGCGAAGTTCGGCGATGCGAAATTGCAGGCGCCATCCGTGACGGCTGCCGCCGCCAACCGGAAGAGCCGCAAACCGCAAACTTCCGATTACTCGCCGCCGCCTTCCTCGAACGAGCAGGCGCCGCTGCCCGCCCCCGATTCCGATAGTTCATTGCCCCCGCCCGCTTCACTTTTGCCCGACTCGACGACAGCGCCGCCTTCCTCGGAATCGACCCCATCGCCGACTCCTGAGTGAAAAAGGCGATTTCCAGTTTGTTGCTGGCTCTCCTTGTCGGCGGTTGCGCCGGTTATCGTTTGGGGCCGGCGACTCCGGCCCACCTGAGCCACATCAAAACCATCGCCGTGCCGACGTTCGCCAACACGACGCTCGTGCCGCGCATCGAAGCGCTGGTTACGGGCACCGTCATCAAACAGTTTCAACAGGACGGCACCTTCCGGATTGGCAGCGAAGGCCAGGCGGACGCGGTTTTGAAGGCCGAAATCGTTGCGGTCGGGCGCAACCCGGCGCGCTCTGTGCGCGGCAATGTTCTTTCAACCACCGAGTTTAATCTCAATCTTTCGGTGCGATACAGCCTGGTCGGGCGAGACGGCAAACCGCTCTCCGCCGGCGGGGCCTCCGGCAACACCAGCTTCTTCGTCGGCTCCGATGTCAGCACGGATGAACGCCAGGCCCTGCCCCTGGCGGCGGAGGAAATGGCCAAGCAACTGGTCAGCCAATTGAGCGAGGGTTGGTAATGCGCGATGAAGGGCGACGAAAAGTTGTGGGGAATTCTCAACGACAAGCTCGACATGCTTCGCGCCAGCAACCGGCTCCCGGAAGCGATCCGGGTCGCTGAGACATCTCTCACCCTTGCCCAACGCGCGTTCGACCCCGGCCATCCTTCCTACACGCTGAGCCTGGAAAAGCTCGGCCAGTTGCACGACCAGAACGGCGACCGCGCCGCGGCCAAACCGTATCTCGTCAAAGCGCACGGATTTTTGGAAAAGGCGGAGCCGGTGGATGATCGCGCCCTTTTTCGCTCATCTCGGCGGCTGGGATTCGTTTGCGATAATCTTGGCGAGACCGAAGCCGCGCTCGGATATTATGAGTCCGCGTTCAAGGCCGGCGCCCGCCTGCCGGACATCCCTTATTCCGATCTCGGCACAATCCTGAACAACGTCGCGCTCATCTACCGCAAGACCGGCCGGCAAAAAGCCGCCGAGCCATATTACCTTCACGCGCTCGATATTTACGAAAAACAGCTCGGCCCCGAACATCCCGACGTGGCCTCGGTCCTGAATAACCTCGCTGTTTTTTACACCAACGAACGGCGTTTCGCCGAGGCCGAGAAAACCCATCTGCGCGCCCTGGCGATCCGGGAAAAATTTCATCCGCCCACCCATCCCGATATCGCGCAATCGAAATGCAACCTGGCTGTCGTCTATCATTCGAACGGTGATTACGCGCGCGCCTCGGAACTTTATCGGGCCTCCATCAAAACCTGGGAAGCCGCTACCGACAAACCGCCGGAAGACTACGAGATCGTCGCGTCGAACTACGCCGATCTTTTGCGCTCGCTCGGCAAAGCGCGCCAGGCCAACCAGATCGAAGAGCGCGCGCGAAAGAAGCGCCGCTCGTGACCGCTTTGCGCTTGCGCGGACCCGCCCGGCGCGCACCTTAGCAACCGCTCCCCGACAAGCTCACGTGGCGGAATGGCAGACGCGTACGGCTCAGGACCGTATGGGGAAACCCGTGGAGGTTCGACTCCTCTCGTGAGCACTTCCTGTTTCCAGCTACGCCGGGGACAATGCGCCCGTCCGCGATTGGATGGCGTGGAGCCGCTCGAGATTCTGACGCAGCGTGGATGTATCGAATCCGTCGCTTTCGAGCTCGCGAGTGGCCGTTTCTATCAGCTGGATCCCGGATTCGAGGTCGAGGGGCTCACCGTTGTGATCCAGGGTCGGAAGGCCCTCATCCACTGCGACCGTGAATTCAAAAGTGCATCCGTTGCTGAATTGCCAGTTCCGGTTGAAGCACCCGGCCTTGATCCGTGTGCGTAGAAGCGTCTCCCAGAAAAAGAGGTATTCGGGCTGGGTCCAGGTCGGCGCCATGAAGGGTCCGGGGGTAATCACGAGCGTTTTATCAGTGAGACGGTTGCGCACGCATTGGGCAAATTCCTTACCGAGTTTTACATTCGCATCGAAGATTTTGGCGCTGAACCACTCCTTACCCAATTTCTCTTTCAGCTCCGGCGCAGTCTTTACTTTATGCTCGCGCAACGCCGCATAAAGTCTCGCCCCGGTGGTGAGCTCGCAACTGCAGTAGATCGCCCGTTCATCGTTCAAAACACAATCAATCCCTGAAAAGACCATATCGATCTCTTCCTGGTGAGGCCGCGTGAATTCTCGCTCACTTTTGTTGTAAAAATTCATCTTACGTGATGCTGAAGGTTCATATCGTGCAAATGCTGTAGCCGCAAGACGGACAATTCCGGCAACCTCCCTGCATGACCAGCGGATTGCCGCATTCCGGACAATGCTCTGCATCGAGACCCGGGTCTGCCTCCAGACCCGCGCGAAGCACCTGTTGCGCCTTGCATCCGTCCCGAAACACCGTGACGCCTTTGCAGCCTGTCTCGAACGCAAGCTGGTAAGCCTCCGCCACCGCTTCCGGCCTGGCGCTGTTGGGAAGATTGATGGTTTTGCTTACGGAGGTGTCGATGTATTTCTGAAATGCCGCCTGCATTTTAATGTGCCACTCGGGAGCGATCTCGTGCGCGGTGGGAAAAAGGGCGCGTAATTCAGGAGAAACCAAAGGGCTGTCGAGCCGGCCACTCGAGCGTAGCCGCCTTAACAACGGTTCCGTATCGGACGCTTCCGAACGTAGCATCCCCAGCAACGCCGGATGGACATCAATCGTCTTCGTCGCACCGATGACCTCGCGGCGATAGCTCAAGGCAAAAAACGGCTCTATCCCGCTCGAGCAGTTAGCCAGCAAGCTGATCGTTCCGGTTGGCGCGATGGATGTCACACAGGCGTTGCGGAAAGGAGCCCGCGGAGTAGTGGCGAGGCGGCTGTTGGAAAAGTTCGGGAAAGGGCCGCGTTTCCGGGCCAGCTCCGATGACGCCAGCTTTGCGTGCTCCTGGATGAAGCTCATCAATTCTTCGGCCAGAGCTATGGCCGGCGCTGAAGCATAGGGGATACGAAGCTCCACGAGTAAATCGGCAAATCCCATGATTCCCAATCCAATCTTGCGGTTCCCCAGGGTGACTTCGCGCACGGCTTCGACCGGGTAGGAATTTGCGTCCAGCACATTGTCGAGAAAATGAACGGCGTGATGCACGGTCGTGCGCAATTCTTCGTAATCGATGGGGCCGCCGGTCACGAATCTCGCGACGTTGATGGAGCCAAGGTTGCATGACTCATAGGGAAGCAACGGTTGTTCGCCGCATGGGTTTGTCGCTTCGATCGGGCCAAGCTGCGGTGTCGGATTGCCAGCGTTTATGGGATCGTAGAAGAGCAGGCCGGGATCTCCGGTTTGCCAGGCATTCAGGACAATCTCATCGAAAAGTGCCGTAGCGCTGGTTTTGCCCCGGATTACCCCCGGCCGCTCGCCGTTACTCGACGGAAACCTCAGCGGAACGTCGCCGCCTGCCTGGACGGCCTGCATGAACTCATCGGTCGCCATCACGGAGATGTTGAATGATGGAAGGCTTTCCGGATCTTTCTTGGCATTCACGAAATCGTGAATGTCGGGATGATCGTGCCGAAGTATCCCCATGTTTGCTCCGGCACGCGTCCCGCCGAGACGATTGATCTGGGTCGAATAATCGTAGAGCCGCATGAATGAGACCGGCCCGCTCGACACTCCGCGCGTCGAGCCGATGTAATCCCCCCGAGGGCGGAGATGAGAGAACGAAAAACCAGTGCCGCCACCGCTTTTTTGAATGAGGGCGACATCCCGCAGAGTGCCGTAGATCGACTCCATCGAATCCTCGACGGGCAGGACGAAACAGCCGGCTAATTGACCACGGGGCGTGCCGGCGTTCATCAGAGTGGGCGAATTCGGCAGAAACTTGAGCGAGGTCATCAGTCCAAAAAAGGTTTCCTCGGACTCTTCGCGCCGGAAACCGCCTGCGACGTCGTCAATCGCCGCGATGGCCCGCGCCACCCGGCGAAACAAACCCGCCGGATCTTCGATCAGCTGACCGCACTCATCTCGCAACAGGAAACGCTTCTCGAGGACGGCGAGGGCGTGCTCGCTGAGCTCGCTGACGCGCTGCATCTCGGCGTCGTTGCCCGACGAAGTCGCCAGCGTCTCTCTTTTCTGACCAGCGGAAGACATATGGGTAAATAAAGCATCTACGCCCATGGTTGCACCTCAGCAGTGCGGAGCCTGGGGGGACTCATTAATCCCGAGCCGCAACGAATCTTACGGGCAATGCGGCAGGGGGCTCAGTCTGGCTGTTCGGACTTCGCTATATTTCTATAAATATTCTCGTTAAACCCGCGCAACACCTCACCGAGCACCCTTAAGGATGTGTAGAGAACAGCGCGCACTTCGGGGTCGGTGCACCAAGGTGTCGTAAGCATGCGTTCCTCGGTTTGATATTTTTGGTGACCCGCGACCGGATCGCGGTCTGGGGGATTTGCGGATGCGGCTGTTATCTTGGCTTGTATGTCCGCATCGCGTGTTTGTTGCAATTGCTGTTGCTCCGCCGGGGTGGTGGCCGCCTTGATTTTCGCGTCCACCTCTGCGGTGGCGTTTTCCTTAATCTCCTCGGGAGTCCATTTGAACGACCAGATGAGGTCGAAGTCGCTTTCGCGGCTGAATGAGATTTGGATCGCCCCCTTTACATACTCGCTTTCCAAACCCCGTTGCGACAACGGCACCGGAAACACTACGAACGCCTCATAATCCCCGCCTCGCGGCTGGTAATAGCTACTCAATGGGATCTGTGCAACCTCGTCGGGGATCGTCCCACCACTGTTATCAAACAATATAATTGGTTTGGGCAAATTCGCTTTGTCGTAGCTCTGCTTGTGCCAGCGAATTTTCCCGGTGAACACCGATAGCCACGCCACCGAACGCTTCGGGAAAGACAATTGCGAACTGTCGCGGTGCTTCGAGATATAGAAGACATTGGTTCGGTCGGCGGAAAGGACGGTTACGTTAACTCGCACGTCTTTCGGATCGATTCTTCGACCGGGGGGGTTATTGCTCAAGTATCCGAGGATGACGCTGTTTAGTTGTTCGCGAATTTCTTTTGCGACCCGCAACACGTTGCGTTGTTGATCGACGATCTTTTCGGAAAACACCTTCGTCGTCGTTTGGTTTTTGCCTTGAATAAGGCTGATAAAAGTATCCGCGAAGGTGAGCAGCGGCACCCCCAACCACGATTTTAGCCAGTGCAAGAAGGCGTAAAATCGATATCCCAGCCATCGCCCAAATCTGCGGAAGTCCTCATCATCGGACTCCTTGTCAGGAAACGGTTCCCGTGCCCGCGGCAAAGGGTAGTAAATGATGGCGAAACGAGAACGCAACGCTTCCACGACGGCGCGCCAAAGATTGAGAGAGAGCAGCAAAAAGAAGAAGAAGAGAATGAACCAGACGATGTAAAACCATCTTGTGTTTGGGGATGGTGCCTGGTTTCCAAGCGTCTTCGTGACTTCTGCCGCAATGAGCCCGGCCAGGCCGGCAATCACCGTTTTTCCAAACCGGCTCGAGAAAGGTGACGAATCCGACGGGGGAGTTGGGGGCTGGGCGGGTTTCGCGTCGCCCGGGGCGGCTTTCTTGACCTCTGGAAATGGGTCGTCCGGGGGCGGGATTTGCCAGATTGCGATGATGGTGAGGAATGCGGTCAAAAACGCGATGAGCAATACGGCCATGCGTTCGAGCTCGTTGCCGCTGTCGAGATTCCAGAGCCATTTTACAGCATCGCGTGAGTCCTGGGAGCATTTCCGCCAGAAACCGCGCCGCTCGAACCGAGGTTTGGGCTTGGCCTCGGAAGTAAACGCACGCGTTTCGGAGTCGTACCAAAACAATCGCGACTCAATCCGGTCAGGTTGCAGGTGGACCAGCGAAAAGCCACGCGCCTGAATAGGCGAAGCATCCTGATTCTTCACCGCCAGCGGCGGAGCCAGGAATAGCTTGCCAAACGCCGCCGGGTTGCCGCTCGACCACGCATACGGTCGGCGGTAAATCTCCTTGTGCGAATCATGGACATGACCCGCGAATACGCCCTCCATTGAGTCCGAGGTGACCACCTTCTGCCATTCGTCGAGCAACTGCTCACTTACGTTCCAGATCGACACGGAAGACGATTTGTCCGTTTGCGTCTGCGCCTTTTTTGTTTTCTCGGCTGGCGTAGCCGTTCCTGCCGGAGTTGCTGTTCCTACCGGGGTCGCCGTTTCGGCCGGAGTTGCCGTAGCTACCGGAGTTGCCGTTTCGGCCGAGGTCGCAGTCTCGGCGGGTGCGACGGATGCGCTCGGAGCTGTTGGCGTTGCGCTCGGAGCTGTTGGCGTTGCGCTCGCCGTTGCGGTCGGAGTCGGCGTGGCTCTTGGCGGTGCGGTCGGAGTCGGCGTGGCTCTTGGGGGAGCGGTCGGAGTGGCCTTGGGATGGACGTAGCGCTGTTGGGCCAAGGCAAATGGATCATCCATTGGAGGCGAATGCGTGATTACCAGGGATTTCATCCCCTGCTTGTCGGAATCTTCCAGGAGCCGGCGGAACTTCTGGAAGTGTGCCGCCTGCGCTTTCTCATCGCTGTTCTTAAAAGAGTAGGAGGGAAATCCAATGAGGCGAAAGGCACTATGCGGAATGTCCGCATAGCATGATCCGGCAGCTTCGCCTGAAGTATAGCAACGCGTCAGGTTGTGCAGATTAACGCGGCTCTTGTTCTTAATGAGCTCCTTCTGCACATCCTGGATGAAGTCATTGAAATATTTTAGCGCCGGGTCCCCTGCGGATTCCGCCGCGATGTCGTTGTTGCCGGCAATCAGATAAATTTCCTGGACCGGGCTTTGGCCTAATATCTTCGCTGTGACCGTGACTTGGTTGGCGCGCTGCTCCGGAACAACCTTCAGGCAATCCTCCACCGAAAGAGCATCTTGCTTGACCGTTTCGCCTGCTTCAGGTGCGGGCGTCGCGCTCCGATGGACCGCCGGTGTCGGTGTCGGCGTTGGTGTCGGCGTTGGGCGGGCCGCGCTCGGTTGATTTCCAGCCTGGCGAATGTCGCATGGATCCACTCCCAAATCGCCCGTGAGAACCAGAAAGGCGGGCGGGCCATTACCCTCCGAAAGTGTACCGATGTATTTCAGCAGGTCGGAAAGGGTTTCCTGATTTTGCCTTTGTTGCTCGTCTCTGCCGGCTTTCCCTGGCGGGATAAAGAGGTGTGGATCGGTGGCATGGACGAACCAGATGTCGCGGTTTTCGTGTTCGCGGTGGCCCGCCGCAGACCTCTCGACAACGAGGCCGAGCGCAACGAACGCGCAGGCGAGTAGCCAATAGCGCCGCGGATTTGTTTTTGCCAGGGGCGCGCCTGCTCTTGCAGTTTCCTCGTTTACGTTGTTCACGGGGAGAAGCGAGAATGGCAAATGGTTCGCCAACCGGTCAAGGCTCAAAAGCGGCGATTTATCTGGAACGGCCTGCTTCCACCGCGCGCTGGGAACGAAGGCTTCACGCCGGATTTGGGCGCGCGCGCCCCCTATCGTAAGGTGCATCCGGACATGAGCGAGGCATTTCCAGTCATTCTCTTTTACAAATATGTCGCGGTGGCCGATCCCGCCGAGTTTGCGGCGGCGCAGCGGGAGCTCTGTGTGGAGCTGGGATTAAAAGGCCGGGTTTTGATCGCGACTGAAGGGATCAACGGCACGCTCGCGGGTCCTCGCGCCTCAATCGACCAATACATGGACGCTCTCAAGCGAGACGCGCGGTTTAGCGACATCACCTTCAAGCTTAGCGCGGGCGATGCCGGCACGTTCCCGAAACTCGTGGTCAAAGTCCGAAAGGAAATCGTTACCCTCAACGCCGGCGACCTGGCGCCCGATCGCGACAACCAGCTCAGCCCGGCTGCCTGGAAGGAGCAGATGGAGAACGATCCCAACGCGGTGGTGCTCGACGTGCGCAACCGTTACGAAACCGACGCCGGCAAGTTCGAGAATGCGATCGTTTGCGAGATCGAACATTTCCGGGAGCTGCCTGGCTACGTCGAGAAGCTCGAGGCGTTGAAAGGGAAGCACATCCTGATGTATTGCACCGGGGGCGTTCGCTGCGAAAAGGCGTCAGCCCTTTTGCGTAGGCGCGGATTTCAGCACATCCATCAACTGCAGGGCGGAATCGTCAGCTATCAGGAAGAGTTTGGGAACGAACACTGGCTGGGCGAATGTTTCGTCTTCGATCAGCGGATGACGGTGCGGGTCGAGCAAGGCCTCCGGCAGCTCGGGCGTTGCGCGCATACTGGCGACGCGACGAGCCGGTTCGTGAATTGTCTTCACGATCCCTGCCACAAACTTTTTCTCGTCTCGGAAACCGCCGAACGAGCGAACCCAGATCTTCGGCTTTGCCCGGAATGCCTGGCTACGGGTTTGACCAGCGAGACGGCCGATTACCGCCAGCCCGCGGCGTTGTAGCTGCCGCCGTCCTATTTCTTCGCCGGCTGGTATTTCCAATGGAGCGGTTTGCCTTCCGCCAGCAACTGGAGGGAGGTGGCGAGGCGCTGCTTGCGCGTCTCCTCGCGTTTTGCCTCCGTGATCCACTCGAGATATTCGCGCCGCTTGCTCGGCGCGAACGCGTCGAAGCTCTTTCGCGCCTTCGCGTTTTTCTTCAGGGCCGCGCCAAAATCATCCGGCATTTCGATCGGTTCCCGCTTCTTCGGCGCCGTCCGGCCCGGCGCCTTGATGCCCGCTTCATTGAGCGCCGCGGCTTTCTTCACGTAGCCAACCAGCGTCTTCTCGTTAGGCAAATCTTTCATCGACTTGATGCAGCCGAAGCTGCCCATCCCATCCTTCTCCGAAGTCTTGCCCGGTCCCAAAACGAGTGACTCCTTCCAGAATCCAAAGGAGCAATGCTCCTTGAACGCCGCCATCCCGCACATCACGCCCTTGTAATCGAAATGAGGCATCGACCATTTGAGGGTCTCGGTGACCTGGGGGCAACCGGCGTGCACCACTTTTCGCAAGTGCTTCAGGATCGGTTTCGCGAAGGCGGCGGATTTCGCGATGTAAGCGTCGATTCGTGGATCTTTCGTGGCCATGGAAATTCCTCGGGTTGTTGGCGCCGAGCTTACAGGCGGGCGAAAGTTTTTGTCGAGTCGCAAGGCGCGAAGCGGTAAACTGCGCGGCTATGGCAGGCATCATTGTTATCGTAGCCTATCGGCCGAAGCCCGGGAGCGAGGCGGAACTATTGGAAATCGTCCGGAACCGCGTGCCGACGTTGCGCAAGGAAGGTCTCGTGAGCGATCGCGTGCCCGTGATCATGCGCGCGAAGGACGGCACGATCATCGAGGTCTCGGAATGGAAATCGCATGAAGCGATCGAAGAGGCGCACCAGAATCCGCGGGTGCTGGCGATGTGGGACAAGTTCGGCGCAGTCTGCGATTGCGTCCCGCTGAACACGGTCCCTGAATCGGGAACGATGTTCGCCGGGTTCGAACCAATCCCATCGCCGCCGACGCAAGGCATGCCGACAACCGAGCCGTTGCGCTGATTTTCTTGGTAGGGACGGCGCGCTGCGCCGTCCGGCTTCCCTACCATTTGAACTTTCCTTGAAATGCGCGAACGCCGTCGCTATCTAAACGGCGGAGTTTTAATCATGGCTCAAGCACAAACCACCACGGCGCCACGCGGATTCGGACAAACAATGCGCGTCGATCTTTGGTGGACACAACCGCTCCTCATCTTCCTCGGGCTCGCCGCTTTCATCGTTTACTCCACCTGGGCCGCTTTCCAGGGAAACCATTATTACTCCGGGCCTTATCTCTCGCCGTTCTATTCGCCGGAACTTTTCGGCGAGTCGTCGCATAGCTGGTTTGGCCCGAAACCGGCATGGTGGCCGGGCTGGCTTCTCTTTTCCCCCGCATTGCTGATTCTATGGGCGCCGGGCGGATTGCGGCTCACCTGTTACTATTATCGCGGCGCGTATTACAAAGCGTTTTGGGCCGATCCGCCCGCCTGCGCCGTCGGCGAACCGCGAAAGTCCTATCTCGGCGAGCGCTCGTTTCCGTTGATCATGCAGAACGTGCACCGCTATTTTCTCTATCTCGCGATTCTGTTCATCGTCGTTCTCTCGATCGATGTCTGGAAGGCACTCTGGTTCCTCGATCCTGCCACTGGGAAAACTTCCTTCGGAATGGGCGTCGGCACGCTCGTGCTCGCGCTCAATGTCGTCCTGCTCGGCGGCTTTACCTTCGGCTGCCACGCGCTCCGGCATTTGATCGGCGGCTTTCGCGATCAACTTTCACGCTCGCCTGGCTGCTACCAGGCGTATCGCTGTGTGAGCTGCTTCAACCGCCGCCACATGATGTGGGCATGGCTCAGCCTGTTCTGGGTCGGCTTCAGCGATCTTTACGTGCGCCTCTGCTCGATGGGCATCTGGCATGATTGGCGACTTTTTTGACCTTTGAAGGGCCGCGGTCCGCCGTTATGATTTGTTTATGAGCGCCATCGAGATTCTGGAGAAGATCGAACAATTGCCGATCGAGGAGCGTCGGAGGCTTTTCCAAAAGCTGAGCGAACTCGAGAATGTTCCGGAATCGCTCCGGGAGAGCTTGGCTGAGGCGGCACGCGGAGAATTAATCGATTTCGATGATGCCCTCCAGGAATTAGATTCGGACGTGAGATACCGCTACGCGGCGACGCCTTCCTTTAGGAGAGCCTCTAAAAAACCTGAATCGATCTCAAAAAGCGTCGGCGAAGAACGCTTTCGCTATTTTTAAAGCTGACCCATTCGATCCAAGATTGCGCACGCATAAAATTCATGGGCTCTCAGCGCGATTGGGGCGCACAATCTATTCAGTCTGGATTGAGGCGGATTTGCGTGCGCTTTTCTATCTGACAAAAAGTACCATTGTGAGCATCGACATCGGAGACCATCGCGTTTATCGCGAGTAAAACCTCATGCCCGAGTACGAAACCTTCCAGCACGACGTTCTCGTAATCGGCGCGGGTGGCGCGGGGCTGCGCGCGGCGATCGAGGCTTCGGCCGCCGGCGTTTCCGTTGGTCTGGTTTGCAAGTCTCTTCTGGGCAAGGCGCACACCGTCATGGCCGAGGGCGGCATCGCGGCAGCCCTGGCGAACGTGGACGATCGCGACAACTGGAAGGTCCACTTCGCCGACACGATGCGGGGCGGGCAGTACGTCAATAATTGGCGAATGGCGGAACTCCACGCGAAGGAAGCGCCCGACCGCGTCCGTGAGCTGGAAGCGTGGGGCGCGGTTTTCGATCGGACGAAAGACGGCCGCATTCTCCAGCGGAATTTCGGCGGGCACAAGTATCCTCGCCTCGCGCACGTGGGAGATCGCACGGGTCTGGAGATGATTCGCACGCTCCAGGACCACGGCGTGCATCAAGGCATCGATGTCCACATGGAGCGCACCGTCCTAACGCTGCTAAAAGAGGGCGAACGAGTCGTCGGCGCTTTTGGTTACGATCGCGAACGCGGCCGCTTCATCATCTTTCGCGCGAAGGCGATCGTGCTGGCGACAGGCGGGATCGGGCGCGCGTACAAAATTACGAGCAACAGCTGGGAATACACCGGCGATGGGCATTCGCTTGCGTATCACGCCGGCGCCGAGCTCATCGACATGGAGTTCATCCAGTTTCATCCCACCGGGATGGTTTGGCCGCCAAGCGTTCGCGGCATTCTCGTCACCGAAGGCGTGCGCGGTGAAGGCGGCATCCTCACGAACAACGAAGGCAAACGCTTCATGTTCGACGACATCCCCGACAACTACAAAACGCAGACCGCCGACAACGAAGAGGAAGGGTGGCGTTATTGCCAGGGCGACAAAAACGCGCGCCGGCCGCCTGAGCTGTTGACTCGCGATCACGTGGCGCGCTGCATCGTGCGCGAGATCAAGGCGGGGCGGGGGAGTCCGCACGGCGGCGTGTTTCTCGACATCGCCTGGATCAAGAAAAAGCTTTCGAACGGCGAGGACTACATTAAGCGGAAGCTGCCGAGCATGTATCACCAGTTCAAACAGCTGGCGGACATCGACATCACCCGGGAGCCGATGGAAGTGGGGCCGACGACGCACTACGTCATGGGCGGAATCCGGGTCGATTCCGATACCCAGATGTCGGGAGTGCCGGGATTGTTCGCCTGCGGCGAATGCGCGGCGGGAATTAACGGAGCCAATCGGCTGGGCGGGAATTCGCTCTCGGATCTTTTGGTGTTCGGAAAGCGCGCCGGAGAATTTGCCGCGAAGTTTGCCCAGGAGAACCAGCTCGGAACGATCGATAACGCCGCGGTGGATGAAGCTGCCAGGACGGCATTGGAACCATTCGATCGCGCCGCGAACAAAGAAGGCGAAAGTCCGTATCAGGTTCAATACGATTTGCAGGAGATGATGCAGGAGTTGGTCGGAATCGTCCGGACCGAAGAAGAAATGCAGCGCGCTTTGGCTGGCCTCGAAAAACTTTGGCAGCGCGCCGGGAAAGTGGCGGCGCTGGCCAACCGCGAATTTAATCCCGGCTGGCACACCGCGCTCGATTTGAAAAATCTGCTGACGGTTTCCGAAGCGGTGACCCGCGCCGCCCTGGAGCGAAAGGAAAGCCGTGGTGCTCAGTTCCGCGAAGATTATCCGGACAAAGACGACGCGTTCGGAAAAGTGAACACGATCATTTCAAGAACCGCTGATGGCTCAATGCAAATCCGGTTGGAACCGTTGCGCGAAATGCCCGACTATCTCAGAGAAGTGATCGAGGAAATGAAATGAGCTCGACGAACCACAGTGTCATCCCGAGCCGCGCAGACGGCGAGGGACCTCGCAGTCGCAAAGCAGGTCACGCAAGTCCGCCATTGCGATCCACGAAGATCACCATGGCGCACCCGGTCTTCGGCAGTTTGTGTGAATGCAGACCGCCTGAGAGGTCCCTCGTCGTCTGCGCGACTCGGGATGACAGCAACGGAGGCGCAAAGTCACACCAAGCTTCATGAGCACAGCCACCTTCCGAATCTGGCGCGGCGACGCGAAGGGCGGCGCGTTCGAGGATTATTCGACGGAAGTTTCCGAAGGCATGGTCGTGCTCGACGCGGTGCACGACATCCAGGCGAAGCAGGCGAACGATCTGGCCTGCCGCTGGAATTGCAAG
>DASQLH010000349.1:0-3170 GCA_035630155.1 Chthoniobacterales bacterium | reverse complement strand
TCGTCGTAGCGCGGCCAGAAGGAGAACTGGTTCTCGATGTCCTGCGATTCCACGATGTAAACCGGCGGATGCCCCGGGCCTTCGATGCGTTTGTGGTTGAAATAAAACGCCATCTCGGAAGCGCGGTCACGTTGATCGGCAATCATGAAGACCTGCTCGCCGATTTTTGGCTCGAACTCGGCCCGGACTTTTTCCACGGCGCGGGAGGCTGATTTCCAGCCGCGGACGCGATCGGCCGGATCGCGGTGATGCGGAAACGGGAGACCTAACGTGCGCAAGAGATCGGTGTTCAGCGCAAACAAACTCAAGCCGAGCGCGAGCAGAACCCCCAGGTAAAGAAAGCGCCGGGCGAAGCCGCTCCTTTCCAGCCGTTCGGTCCAAAAAGCGGCGGAGAGCACAGCCAGGCTGATGAAGGCGAGGACATCCCAATTCGGCGCGGCCTGGTCGTTGAATGAAATCACCAGATAAAAGAGAAAGACCGGCAGGCCGAACCAGACGAGGTAAAGCACCTTGAATTGCTGCCGGGCGCGGCGCCAATTCGCCACCACCGCCCAGACCAGGGCGAGAAAAAGCAGCGGCGAAAAGGTGAGGAAATGCGCGCCGAGAAATCCGAGGACCTCGACCGGGCGAAGGCCCAGCGATTGGTCGAGGCCGCCGCGGGATCGCAGGTGCGACAGCGTGATCCACGCGTGCTGCGAGTTCCAAATAATGGGCGGGACCAGGCAAATCGCGAAAGCGCCGAGAAGAAGATAGAGGCCGCGCCGCTTGAATTCCCGGCGATGCCGCGGAATGAGCGCCAGCACCAGCACCACGGAAACGAGCTGGAGCGCGTTCGTGTATTTGCAAAGAAAACCGAGGCCGATGAGGAAACCGGTCGCGGGCCAGAGCCAGATGGAGCGCGGCGTTCGCTCGAGGGCCAGCCAGAAAGTGAACATCGCCGCCGTCCAAAAGAAGATCGAGAGCGGATCGATCGTCATGACCAGGTTGCCGACATTGAAAAGCGGGATGGCGTTGAAAGCGATTACCACCCAGAAACCGGCCTTCTCACTGAAAAGTTTTCTGGTGAAATAATAAACGAGCAGGCAGGTAGCCGCGCCGAGGATGGGACTCCAGAAGCGGACGCCGAATTCCGAGTCGCCAAACAGCGCGGTGCTGGCGCGGATGGCAAAGGCGACGCCGGGCCCTTTGCTGAAATAGGCGGGCGCCAGACGGTCGGACCACATCCAGTAATGCGCCTCGTCGAAAGAAAGGTCGGTGGTGCCGAGCAGCGTGAACCGGATCGCCGTGAGACAGAGAAGGAAAGACCAGACCGCGCGCGTGTAACTCATGAATTATTCCAGCAAACGCGGATGACGGACATAAAGCTGGGGCCGCCAGCGAGGCACGAAGGTTCTCCACAAAAATTCGAGCAAAGCGACCATGAGCAGCGTGGCCCCAGCCGCCATGAAAGCCGTCGCGATGACGTCGCTGGGCCAGTGCGCCCCGAGATAAATCCGCGAATAGCCGACCGCCGCGGCGACAACGAAATAGAGCCAGCCCCACCGCCGAAAAAAGAGGGCGCACATCGTGGCGATGATCACGTTATCCGTCACATGCCCCGAGGGAAACGAGGGCCCGGACTTCGTATGGTCGGTCTCGTCGGAAGTGCGGATCTTCGGTTCTCTGAAAAGGGTGAGGAAGGCCGGGCTGGTCCGTTCCAGTTGGACCATGCGAACAGGCTGGGTCTGTTTCGGGCGGCGGCGATCGATCGCGCTTTTCAAGGTGCGGACGAGCAACTGCTCGGAGACCACCAGCGTGACGACCAGGCAAAAAATGAAAGCGCGCCCCTTGAATCCCCCGAAAACCAGCGCATACACCGCCACCCCGATGAGGAGCGGCTTCCAGATCTCCAGATCGCTCATCGCAGCCATGAACAAGTCCAGGCCGGGACTCGTCCATCGTTCGTTGATAAGGTGAAAAATAGCCTGATCCATGCGGGAAAGTTTGAAGCTTTAAGTTTTAAGCTTTAAGGAGCGGTGCCGCGAGTGCCTTTCACTTAAAGCTTAACACTTAAAACTTAAAGCTCCTCGGGATGCACAAAAAACAGTTCGCACTTGCTCTCCTGTCGCTCGCCGCCGCCGCGGCGCTCAACGCCGCCCTGCCCTCGGCCAGGGAGATCCTCGAGTCCGTCCGGCTTCAGCAGACCCAGCAGCAGCTCGAGCTGGAGGGGCAATTGCGCGAAGGCGACAAAGTCATCCCTTTCCGCCTGACCCAGACCGGGCCGGTGATCCGCTATTCGTTTTCGAATCCGGAGGAAGCGTTGCAATTGCGGTTGGGCGAAAACGATTCGCGGCTCGAGGAAGTGTCGAAGGAGGGCGTCGAGAAAGTCACGGCGACGGAGTTCGATCGCAAAGTGCGGGGGACGGGCGTGACTTACGAGGACCTCGCGCTGAAATTTCTTTACTGGCCTGACGCGCGGGTCACGGGAGAAAATTCCATTCGGTCGCGCAATTGCTGGAAGCTGGAGCTGAAGGCGCCTTCCCGGCAATCGCAATACTCGAACGTTTACCTCTGGGTGGACAAGGCGAGCGGCGCAATCATGCGGATGGATGCCTTTGATTGGAAAGGGCAGTTGTCCAAGCGCTTCGAGGTGATCTCCGGGCAAAAGATCGACGACCGCTGGTTTTTGAAACAGATGCGGATAGAGGAGTTTGCACCGGGGACCAACAAAGTGCAGACGCGGACGTATCTGGAGATCAAGAAGTAGGCGCCGGCAAAAAGCGCCGTCATCCCGAGCCGCGCAGACGGCGAGGGACCTCCCAGTTGCAATCTGCGCTTCCGCGAGTCGTTCGGGGTCCACAGACGGAGTGGGCAAAATGTTTCGCGGTAGCGGTTGAGCGCTTGTGAGATCCCTCGGCGCGCTTCGCCAGCCTCGGGATGACATCGCTCATCGCCACATCCACTGGCGCATGTTCACTAAGTGGAGTAAAAACAACGCCTCATGAATCGGATCATACTCTTGCTTGCCGCTGCCCTGGGCGGGTCCACGCTTCCCGCTCTCGCTCAAAACGTGCCGCCCACGGTCACGAATCCGATCGCGGATTTCACCGTTTATGCCGCCACGCCCGCGCGTTCGATCGATCTCGCAACCGTGTTTACTGATCCGGACGTGAGCAACGCGGTTCGGATGA
>DASQLH010000348.1:0-5994 GCA_035630155.1 Chthoniobacterales bacterium | reverse complement strand
CAAATTCAAGGCTCGGAGAATGAGGCAGCCACGTAAAAAGACCTGCGGTCTCACGTGGCTTCGCCAACAAATCGAGCAAACCGCGTGAGCGAAGCTTTTACGCGGTTATTCCAACTGCGCGGTGAGCCGAAAAGTTACCGGTGCTTTCACTTTGGAAATGCTACCCGGCTTAAACCGCCAACGCCGGAAACTCCTGAGTGCAGCATCGTCAAGGTAGCGGTTTCCCGTGCTTTTCCACATTGAGACATGGGTCACGCTTCCTCTGATCGGATCGATCGTCATCATCGCAACCCCGTCACCCGTGATTCCGCTTTGCCGCGCGGCGGAAGGATATTCCGGCCAGGGCGCGCTCAAAGCCAGCGCTCTGGCCGAGGACGAAAGGTGTGATGCGGCCATTCCACGCCGAACCTTGGCAATGGGCCGGCTAACATTTTGCGGAACGGGTGGCGGACTCTGCGTGGCCTCGGTGAACAAGTACTCTTCGACCGGCGTCGGTATCGGGACCGGAGGCTCGACCTCTGGCAGCAGAGGTTCCTCCAGGGCAATGGTCATCTCGACCGAAACTTCAACTGTCCCGGTGGAGAGTGCGCCGATTGTTTCGATCGGTTGCTGAAAATCCAGGAAGCCCAAGCCGATCACAGCAACATGAAGACCGAGCGCAAGGCCGAAGGCAACTGCGACCCTCCGTTTATCCGGCGGGGCGTTGCTTACAGCGCAGGTTGTTGTGCTCAATTAACCGCCCGGGATTTTTTCCAGCCTGAGAATAGCCCTGATATTATTTTCCAGCCCAGGCGTTCTAACAGCCCAGCCCTTGTCGTGAAGACCCGGGGGACCCTTTATTTCCGTCCACTTCCCGTCAGCCTTGAGGACCGCAAGTTTTGCGCAACCAAAGTACTGCTGTTGATCGCCACCAGCCCCATCCAGATGCGGGAAAGAGAGGGCCATGGTCCCGTCAGCGATCTGGTAAATGAGCAGATGCATCAAAACGGAGCCGCCCGTTCGGCTGGGGAGTGAAAAGTTTCCGGCGATCTCCATTTCCTTCGCCAGTTTTAGAGCAAGAGCGTCGAATTCACCGTCCAGTTCCGATTTGACGATACGCGCTCCGGAGATTTGTGTGCCCACGAGATTGCCGCGAACGATCACCCAGCCTTTGACCGGGGAGACCATCAGGGTCTTGAAGAACTTGGGGCTGATGGATCTCTTCAAGACGCGCTTTGGGATCAGATTAAGTTCTCCAATCGTGCGGCCCTGCGACGGCGCATGGGCCCCTAAAGTGCTCCCAAGGAAAGAGACAAGGACCAGGAGGACCAGCAGGGGAATGGGTGGCTTCATGAGTTGATGGTAACAAGAGGAAGGTCGCCCAGGAAGACAATTCTCCAGTTTATTCGGAGAAAGAAGCCAACGGCCCCCGAGCTCAGAATTCGGTGCCAAAAGTGAGCGCAAACATG
Source organism: Chthoniobacterales bacterium (assembly GCA_035630155.1). Lineage (GTDB taxonomy): Bacteria > Verrucomicrobiota > Verrucomicrobiia > Chthoniobacterales > UBA10450 > AV80. Next base: position 4,546 of record DASQLH010000348.1, on the reverse strand, counting down.
CTTTCGTTCCGCCTGCCGTCGTTGCTCGCGTCGGCAACGTTGCGGCCGAGGCGGTAATACGTGCCGCTCAATCCCAGATTCCATTCGCCCCAGCTCGATGGAATGAACACCAGCGGCACGCTGACGGATACGCCGGCCGAGAAAAAGCCGAAATGTTCGCCCAGATAATAACGCTTCTGACCCACGCCCACGGCGATGGGAAAACTCACTGTCACGGGCCGATCCCCTTTGCCGAAGGATCGCTCCGGTTCTATCCCAAATTCAAAATAGCTCCCTTCGTCGCTCGATTCCCAGCCTCCCGGAAAGGGCCGGAACCAGGAGATGTGCGGATGCAGCGCATACGCTCCGAGCCAATCGCTGTCGTCAATGCTCAAGATGAACTCGGCGGCATTAACGGCGATGAAGGCGTGGTTCGGACTTTCGAAACGCACGTAGGACGCGCTGAAGGTGAAATGTTTCGCCAACTCCAGCACGATTCCCATTTCGACCTGAACCTCGTACCAGGAGCGAATCTTCGCGTCGGTCTGTTCGTCGCGGCTCTCGTGCGTTTGGAAACTGCTGAAGACGTAGAGCCTCAAGGAGGCTTTGGTGAGGAAGCCTGCGCCCGAGTAAAAACGGGCGAGCACTTCGAACTCCGGCTGGATGATCGCTCCCTGATTTTCCAGGACATAGCCGTGGTAAATGTATTTGTCGGCTATGCCGACCTCGGCGGAGCCGCTGAAACGAGGCTCCAGCTCGGGCGAGACCGCATCCTGGGCGGCCGATGTTCCAATCGAGAGCGCGGCGGCGACGGAAGCGAGAAGCCGGCGCACCCGAGGAAGCGGCCGGTTACGGCAGATTCAAGGCGCGCCGCACGGGAACGGTCAGCGTGCCGGTCACACGCTGGGCATAGTTCTTCTGGACGCGCGCGATGGCGAAGGAAACATCTTCCGACATGATGCCGTCGATCGGCCCGCAATAATACCCGCGGTTGCGGAGCACGACCTGGAGAGAAGACACGTAGGCCGGATCCCTCAGCAGCTCATGGCGCGACTTGAAGTAGTAATACCAGCGCGAACCAGACCGGGGAAAATAATCTGTCGCATCCACATTCGGCATCTGGTGGAGGACGCCCCACTCATCCCGCGGCGCGAGTGGATTGGTGGAGTGAAACAACGGTTGGTCGGAACCGAGCGCAGACACTGCGCCCAACCCGAAAAGCAAACCGATGGCGAAACGATGAAGGACGGTGGCAAACATGACGCTTGGAATTTAATCACGCTCCGCCCCTCTGAGCGAGCGCAAAAATTGCCTCGAGCAAGATGCTAGGAATCGGGCAGATCCTGGCCTCGTCTGGCTCGGAAAAATGTCTGAAGTAAGGTCGCGCATTCATCTCGCATTACTCCACCGGTGATTTCGCAGTGGTGATTCAGCGAAGGCATCTGGAGCAGATTGATCAGGCCGCCGGCCGCCCCGCCGCGTTCGTCGGCGCAACCGAAAATTACCCGGCGCATCCGGACATGGACGAGCGCGCCGGCGCACATGGCGCACGGTTCCTTGGTCACATAAAGGTCGCACTCGTTCAGGCGCCAGTCGCCGACCGCGGCTTCCGCCTGGGTGATGGCAAGCATCTCGGCATGCGCCGTGGCGTCCTTGAGCATCTCCACCTGGTTGAAAGCGCGCGCGATAATTTTGCCCGCGCGCACGACGACGGCGCCCACCGGCACCTCCTCTTTGCCGAGCGCTTTCTGCGCCTGGCGCAAAGCTTCGTTCATGAAGAACTCGTCAGATGGCTGGTCGATCAAGTGATTCCCAAGGAGCGGCGGTTTACAAACCGCCGGTATTTAGTGGTCGGCGGTTTGTAAACCGCCGCTCCTTGTTATGCAAGCTGCCCCGACCGAGTTGCAGAGCAGTGAATACAGCCAATCCGCCGCGATGAGGCGAACTCAATTAGCCATGAAAACAATCTGCGCGCTTCTCGCCATTTGTCTGCTCCCGATCGCTGAGGCGGCCGCCGCCACCGAACAGGAAGTCGTCGATCAATCGGCCTCGATCCTTCGTCAATTTCGCCGCATGCCGGAAAGGGGAATTCCCCGGAGCGTGATGCGCAACGCCAAGGGCCTCGCCATCCTCACGGTGGTGAAAGTCGGGTTGGGTGTGAGTGGAAAAGGCGGCCAGGGCGTCGTTGTGGCCAGGACAGGGAACGGCTGGTCCGGCCCGTCGTTCGTCGGCACGGGCGGCGCCGGCTGGGGCCCGCAGATTGGAGCGCAAATCAGTGAATTCGTTTTCGTGCTGAACACGAACCGGGCGGTGCGCGCTTTTGCCCGGGATGGAAACTTCACGCTGGGCGGGGAGGTGAGCGCGGCCGCAGGACCGGTAGGGCGCGATTTGCAGGCAAGCATAACACCGACCGCCGCGATCTATACTTACAGCCGGAGCAAAGGGCTCTTTGCGGGCGCGTCTCTCGAAGGGGCGGTGATCGCGACCCAGAAAACGGCGAACCATCGCTACTACGGGCGCCCCGTCACCGCGCGCCAAATCCTCAGGGGCAGTGTGGCGTCGCCCCCCGGCGCCGGCGTGCTTCACGCCGCGCTGGGGCGTTGATTCGGGCGCGGACAATTTCCTTTACAAGCGCGCGCCGGGTTCGGCACGTTCAGCGACGTGCGGATGCTTGCTGTGCTCATGACGTTGCTCTTCGGCATCGGCACCGCCGTTGCCCAGAAGCAGGAAACCAAATTGATCGATCGCCTGCTCCGGCCAAACACGACTCTGGAGAATTCGGCGCAGGATAAGAAGTTTGTCGCCCCTGGCGCCGGCTCTTTCGATAAGCGCATTCCCTCACGCAGCTTTTACGCGCGCGAGAAGCCGTTAACGAAAACCTTCCCCGGCGAACGCACGCTCACTCCTCAGCAATTTGGCGCGCGCCATTTCCGAATGGGCGGTTCAGCCGCCAAACTGGCCACGCGCACGGACCTGCCTAAGAACGACAATCTGGTCCAGACGCGGCCGGCTCCCGGCATTCGCGCCGCCCCCGAAAGTACCGTGACCGCCACCGCCCGCGAGTTCCCCGGCACCCGCCCATTCCTCGGTCGAGGGAAAAGCCAAAAAGCGCTCCAGGCTTATAACAGGCCGCTTACCATCGACGAGGTGCGGGAATTGTTGAACAAGAGCAAGTAGCGCCGGTTGCGGTATTGTAAGAGCGGCACATGCAACCGGACGAAGCTCTTTCCATTCTCAAGCAGGGCGCGGCCCAGATCATCAGCGAAGAGGAGCTGAAGCAGAAGCTGGCGCTTGGCCGGCCGTTGCGCGTCAAACTGGGGGTGGATCCCACCAGCCCTGATCTTCATCTGGGCCACGCCTTGATCCTGCGCAAGCTTCGGCAATTTCAGGACCTCGGGCACCAGGCTGTATTGATCATCGGCGATTTCACTTCCATGATCGGCGATCCGAGCGGGCGCTCGGTCACGCGCCCTCAGCTCTCGCGCGAGCAGGTCGAGGCCAATGCGGAAACGTATCGCGAGCAGGCCTTCAAGGTCCTCGACCCCGCGCGAACGACCCTGGTGGCCAATGGCGATTGGTTGGCAAAGATGGACTTCGAGCAGGTGATCCGCCTCAACAGCAAGGTGACGCTCCAGCAGATGTTGCAACGCGAGGATTTTCGCAATCGGATCGACCAAGGCCAGCCGATTCACGCCCACGAGATCCAATACCCGATCATGCAAGGCTGGGACTCCGTCATGGTGGAAGCGGATGTGGAACTCGGCGGCACCGACCAGCTTTTCAACAATCTCGTTGGCCGCGATCTCCAAAAACAGGAAGGCCAGCCGCAGCAGGTGGTCCTCGTCCTGCCCATCCTGGAAGGCCTCGATGGCGTTAAGAAAATGAGCAAAAGCCTCGGGAATTATGTCGGGCTGAACGAGTCCGCTTCCGAGATTTTCGGCAAGCTAATGAGCATCTCGGATGAACTGATGGGGCGCTATTATCCGTTGCTCGTCGGGGAGCCACTGGACGTCGGCGCGCATCCGCTCGAAGCGAAAAAGCAGCTGGCATTCACCATCGCGGAAACCTATCACTCGCGCGACGCCGCTCAGAAAACTCTCGAGGAATGGAACGCTCGCTTCAGTGAGAAACGCCTGAGCGATGCCGACCTGCCGGATTTCCATCCGGAGAATTCGGACATCGTTTCGATCGTGGCGTCAGCCTACGCCAGCGCATTCGGGATCACGAAGTCGCGCGGCGATGTCCGCCGTTTGATCGAACAGGGCAGCGTACAACTGAACGGCGAAAAGCTCCGCGATCCCAAAGCGACCCTCGAGCTCACGCCCGGCCAGGTGCTTCGCCTCGACAAGACCCGCGCCGTCAGGATTGCCTGACACATCCGTACAAACAAAAGAGCACGAAGTCCCCCGAATTCGTGCTCTTCGTCTGAAACAGCGTGTCCCTTATGCCGTTGCTGTCTCGAACATCGAAAGCATCGGCGTGCGCTCCACGACGGGCGCTGCGATCCCTTCGAAATGTGCGCGAATGCTCCGCAACTCCGAGGTCACGAATGCATCCACAAAATGAA
>DASQLH010000347.1:0-3838 GCA_035630155.1 Chthoniobacterales bacterium | reverse complement strand
TACCAAATGCGCTTCGATGAAGTCAGCGCCGTCTACGGCGATTTCGGCGAATTTTATATCGGCCTGCAACTCCCGCTCGACGAACTGTTCCGCCGGTTGCAGCTTTGATCTTCGCACCACCGGGATGGGTGGCAGAGTGGTCTAATGCGCACGCCTGGAAAGCGTGTTTGCCGAAAGGCAACCAGGGTTCGAATCCCTGCCCATCCGTGCCCTCTTGCTCCTGCTCTAAAAGCTCGGACTACCCGCCATCCACCGGCCGCCGCGTCATGACCTGCAAATTCTGCCGCACCTTCACCACACTCGCGTTCGGCAACACGCCCCTGAAATTCGCTCCCGGATAAATCATGCAATCCCGGCCCAGCACCGATCCCGGGTTGATCACCGCGTTGCAACCGATCTCCGTCCGGTCCCCAATGATCGCCCCAAATTTCGTCAAGCCCGTCGCGATGTCCCCATCCGCCGCGCTCACGTGGATCTCGTGATGATCCAGCTTCACATTCGAGAGAATCACGCCAGCGCCGAGATGTGCGCGATGCCCCAGGATGGAGTCGCCGACGTAATTAAAATGCGGCACCTGCGCGTCATCAAACAGGATGCAATTCTTGAATTCGCACGAGTTCCCCATCACCACTCCATTCCCGACGATCACGTTTTCGCGCACGTAACAGCCGCTCCGGATGTGGCAGTTCTCCCCGATCCACGCCGGCCCTTTGAGCATCGCGCCCTGCTCGACTATCGTTCCCGCGCCGACGAAAACCGCGTTGCTAATAAAGGGCTTGCCCACCAGCTCCCCGAGCACGGCCGGCTTCAGCCGAAATTGCAGATAACTCGCGATCTGCTTCAGCGCATCCCAGACATATTTCTGCGACTCGAAAAGCTTCGGATGCGCCGTGTGTTCGAGACTGAGGAATTCCGCCGGCGCAAACATTTCGTGGTGACTAAGTTCCGCCGCGTCGCGTGATCTTCTGCCCATCCTTGGTGTCGCGGGCTTCCCAACCGCGCGCGGCGAGTTCGTCGCGCAATTCATCACTTTTTCTCCAATCCTTTGCAAGCCTCGCCTGCACCCGCGACTCGCCCAGGGCCGCGATCTCTGCCGGCAACTCCCCTTCTTCTTCGCTGATCGCCAACACCCGATCGATCCGTTCCCACCACTCCCACCAAGACCTCGCCTGGCCTGCATCCATCTCGCCCGAATCGAGCGCCCGATTTGTCTGCCGAATTGCTTCAAATAGCGCTCCGAGCGCGCCGGAAATGTTCAAGTCATCATCCAACGCCGTTTCAAACTCTTCAGTTGGACGTTGGACGTTGGACGTTGGATGTTGGGCATTTTCTTCCCCCGTTTTCTCCCGAAGCCGTCGCACCCAATCATCGATGCGATTCAACGCCACTCGCGCCTCCTCCATTCCCTCCCAGGTAAAATTGAGCGGCGCGCGGTAATGCACCCGCATCAACGCGTAGCGCGCCTCGCGCCCGCTGTAACCCTTCTCGATCACATCGCGCAGCGTATAAAAATTCCCGAGCGACTTCGCCATCTTCTGTCCATCCACCATGAGGTGCGCACAATGCAGCCAGTAGCGGACGAACTTCTTCCCGGTGCATCCCTCCGTCTGCGCGATCTCCGCTTCGTGATGCGGGAAAATATTGTCCACCCCGCCGCAATGAATATCGAGCTGTTCGCCGAGAAGTTGCGTCGCCATCGCGCTGCACTCGATGTGCCATCCCGGGCGCCCCGGCCCCCACGGGCTCTCCCATTTCACCGGCCCATCTTCTTCATCCCACGCTTTCCAAAGCGCGAAATCTCCGATGTTCTCCTTCTCGTACTCATCGTTCTTCACCCTGCCGGTTGACCGCAGCTCCGTGAGATCGATGTGAGCTAGCTTTCCGTAATCGGGAAATTTGTTGATCCGAAAATAAACCGACTTGTCCTCCGCCTGGTAGGCCAGCCCGCGCTCCGTTAGCGTCTGGATCATCTCGATCATTTTCTCGATCTCGCGCGGATCGGTCGCTTCCGGGAAAGCGTCGGCGCGCTTGATTCGCAGCGTGTCGAGGTCATCGAAGAACGCCTTCTTGAAAGGAGCGGTGAACTCCGCCAGCGCGACGCCGGCTTCGTGCGATCCCCGGATCGTCTTGTCGTCGACGTCCGTGATGTTCATTACTCGTCGCACTTTGTAGTCGCGCAGCTCCAGGTGCCGCTGAAGCAGGTCCTCAAAAAGGAAAGCGCGGAGGTTGCCGATGTGCGCGTGGCTGTAAACCGTCGGTCCGCATGTGTACATCTTCACTTCGCGGCCCGCGGAATCGAGCGGCTCAAATTCCTCAAGCTGGCGCGAGTAAGTATTAAAAAAGCGAATCGGCATTACTCCATTTCCACCGTCGCCACCGCCATCGCTGCCATTCCTTCGCCCCGGCCGATCGCGCCGAGCCCTTCGTTCGTCGTTGCCTTGATGCTCACGCGCGCCGTTTCCAAGTGTAGTGCCCCGGCGATCTTCTCCCGCATTGCCGGAATGTATGGTGCGATCTTCGGCGCTTCGGCGATCAATGTCGCGTCCACGTTCAACGGCCGCGCGTGGATCTCCCCCAGCAGTGCGTTCACCCGCTGCAGAATCTCTATGCTGCTGATCCCGCGAATCGCTTCATCCGTGTTCGGGAAGTGGTGGCCAATGTCGCCTTCGCCGACCGCGCCCAAAAGCGCGTCGGCAATTGCATGGCAGATCACGTCCGCATCCGAATGGCCGTCGAGCCCGCGCTCGGACGGGATCTCGACGCCGCCGAGAATCAGCTTTCGCTTCGCGACGAGCCGATGCGCGTCGTAACCGTGGCCACACCTGATCATGCTCAAAGCTTCAAATCGATCACGCCGTTGGAGGCAACGATGCTGTATTTATCTTTCATGTCCGTGCGCGGTTTCATGTCCACTCTGCCGCCGGCCGTTTCGACCAGAATCCATCCGGCTGCGATATCCCACAGGCTAATCCCCTGCTCGATGTAGGCATCGAATCGCCCGCACGCCACGTAGGCCATGTCGAGCGCCGCGCTGCCCATCAAGCGGCACTTCCGCGCGCGATGCACCATTTCCTGGAGCAATGGCAAACCGGCGGCGATGGTCACGCCGGTTTTCGACAGGCCCACGGAGATGACCGCTTCCGCGAGCGCGGCACGTTCGCTCACGCGAAATGGCTTTCCGTTCAAGGTCGGTTTGCTTCCCTTTTGCGCCGTCCACATTTCATCGCGAATCGGATCGTAGATAACGCCGACGATAATTTCGCCCATATATCGAAGCGCGATCGAAATGCAAAAGTGCGGAATGCCGTAGTAGAAATTCACCGTCCCATCCAGCGGATCCACGACCCATTGATGATCGCTGGTCTGATCCCCGACGATTCCTTCCTCGCCATAAAGCGCGTGCTCCGGAAATTTTTTCAGGAGCGAATCGGTGATCAAGGTTTGGGCGCGGACGTCGATCTCGAGCTTGATGTCGTGCTTTTCCGCGGAGTTAACGCGGAGCGGCTGGTGAAAACTATGCCGGAGCAATTCACCGGCGGCCCGCGCGGCTTCCACCGCCGCGTCGAGGTAATGAGTCATGAAGGTTGAGTGGTTGAGGTTGAGCGAAAAAGAAGAAGCCGAACCAGAGTCCTCTCAATGGTTCAACTCCTCAACCTCTCAACCGAAAAAAAACCGGGAGGAGAAAATGAATTCTCCTCCCGGGTTGAAGTTATAGGTTGGAACTACGAAAAGCTCCGTAGCTCGTGAGCGAATTAAATGAAACTAATGTTTCTTTTTCTTCGCGGCCGCCTTTTTCTTGGCGGGAGCTTTCTTTGCTTTTTTCTTAGCTGCCATATCG
>DASQLH010000346.1:0-4153 GCA_035630155.1 Chthoniobacterales bacterium | reverse complement strand
CGGCTGCACCGAATCGTTGGCCCATCGGCTCAGCTCCTGGTTCGAGAACTGCCGCTCCGCGCGGTAAAGCTGATCGAGCTTCGCAAAGATCGTCGGCAGCTCCGGATCGGTCGGATAATGCTCCACAAAATTCTCGAGCGCATCGTCGCCGGCTGCCGGTCTTCGCAAGCGCAGGTGTGACTCCGCGATCGCGCAAAGGGTCGCGACGAACACGGCCCGGCTCACACCTTCACTCCGCCTCACGACCGTCTGATACAGCTCCAGCGCGCGCTCGTGGTTATCCAACTGCGCCTGAAGCCGTCCCTGCAGGTAACGCTTCTCCTTCTTGTCGCCGAGGGCGGCGGGCCGCGCTTTGTCGAGAAGCCTGCGCGCGCCGGCGCTGTCGCGCTTGTCGAGCAGAAGCTCGATGGAACGCAGTTGCGCGCGATCGCTCCACTGCGGCTCGGAAATGAGCAACGCCAGCAATCGCAGCGCTTCATCGAAACGTTGGAGCGCCCTTAATGCTTCCGCTTGCCCAAATAGCGCCGCCGCCCGAAGCGGCGATGTCCGGTCCCCGCCGATTTGCTGGTAGAGCGGCAGCGCCTCATTCCACCGTTGTAAATTCGCCAGCGCTTGCGCCCGCCAAAAGCGAACGGCAGTTTCATCCTTCAACGCCGGATCCTCCAGCATCTTCAAAGCTTCTTCCGGCTCGCCCGCCGCCAGCAGCGCCTCGCCCAGTTTCGCCGTAATCGTTTTCTTCTCCGCTGCCGCCAAGTCGTTCTCGAGAAGTTTGCGCAGGCGCATCACCGCCACCTGCGGCACCCCTTCCTCCAATGGCTTCGCCGCCGCCGCCAAATCCGCAGGCTCCGCCGCCGCAAGTCCGTGAGCGAAAAGGAAAGTGGCGGCAACGAACGCAGCCACAGCCCTCTTCCATTCGGCGTTGGACGTTGGAAGTTGGACGTTGGACGTTTTCCTCATCGGTCGAGTAACGGCTTCAGATACCGCCCCGTATGACTCTCCGCCACCACCGCGATTTTTTCCGGCGTCCCTGCCGCCACGATCTTCCCCCCTTGCGCTCCACCTTCCGGTCCGAGATCAACGATCCAATCCGCGCATTTGATCATCTCCAGGTTGTGCTCAATCACCACCAGCGTGTTCCCCGCGTCGCGCAACTTCATCAGCACCTGGAGCAGCTTCTCGATGTCCGCAAAATGCAATCCCGTGGTCGGCTCATCGAGGATATAGATCGTCCGGCCCGTCGCCCGTTTCGCCAACTCCGTCGCCAGCTTCACCCGTTGCGCTTCGCCGCCCGAGAGTGTGGTTGCCGCCTGCCCGAGCCGCAGATATCCGAGCCCTACATCCAGCAACGCCACCAGCCGATCCGAAACCGACGGCACGTTCCGAAAAAAACGCGCCGCTTCATCCACCGTCAGGTTCAGCACGTCCGCGACGTTTTTCCCCTTGTAAGTGATTTCCAGCGTCTCGCGGTTGTAACGTTGCCCGCGGCAGACCTCGCATTCCACATAAACGTCCGGCAGGAAATGCATCTCGATCTTGATCAGCCCGCCCCCTTCGCAATTTTCGCAGCGCCCGCCTTTGACGTTGAAGCTGAACCGCCCCGCGTCGTATCCACGAACCCGTGCCGCCGGCAGCTGGCTGAACAACTCGCGGATCGGGGTGAACGCGCCCGTGTAGGTGATCGGGTTTGAGCGCGGCGTGCGCCCGATCGCGCTTTGGTCGATCACGATCGCTTTGTCGAGCTGATCCAACCCGCGCAAGGCGCGATGCGTTCCCGGTTTGTCTTTCGAATTGTAAAAATGCCGGAAGAGCGCGCGCCGCAAAATGTCGTCCACCAGGGTGGACTTGCCGCTGCCGGACACGCCCGTGACGCACGTAAAACAACCGATCGGAAACGACGCGGTGACGTCTTTTAGATTGTTCTCCGCCGCACCGGTCACCGTGAGCCAACCTTCGCCGGTCTGCGTCGAGCGGGGCTTGACGCGCTCCTTCGGAATGGCGATCCGAGCGCGACCCGAAAGGTAATCCGCCGTCGGCGAATTTTTCGCGTTCAGGACCTCCGCGATCGTTCCTTGCGCGACGATCTCGCCGCCGCGCGGCCCCGCGCCTGGGCCGAGATCGAGAATATGGTCCGCCGCGCGGATCGTTTCCTCATCGTGCTCCACCACGATGACAGAGTTCCCCAGATCGCGCAGCCGGCGCAGCGTCGTTAGCAGCCGCGCGTTGTCGCGTTGGTGCAATCCGATGCTTGGCTCATCGAGAACATAAAGCACGCCGGCCAGCCCCGATCCGATTTGCGTCGCCAGCCGGATACGCTGCGCTTCGCCGCCTGACAGCGTCCCGCTTTCCCGGTTGAGCGAAAGATAGTTGAGCCCCACCTCGACCAGAAACTGCAACCGTGAATCGATCTCGCGCACGACATCTGCGACGATGTGCCGTTGCTGGTCGGTTAGCTCTAGGTGCCGGATGAATTCTGCCGCCGCCTCAATAGTGAGCTCGCTAACTTGGTGGAGGTTCAGCTCTTTCTGTAGCCCTCGCCCTGCGGGCGACGCGAGATGACGCGGGTCATCGCTTTCCCCCACGCTTCCCACAGGGAAGCGGCTACAGATCGTGACCGCCAGAATTTCCGGTTTCAGCCGCGCGCCGTGGCAGGTCTGGCAAGGCACGCGCGTCATGAACGCCCGGATCCGGTTCCGCGTGAATTCGCTCTCCGTCTCCTCATAGAGCCGCTCCATCTGCGGCACCAGCCCTTCGAATGGCTTTGCTGTCTTCGGCGATTTCCCATTGCCCCCTGTGCTGATCTGGATTTCCTCGTCCCCCGTTCCGTAATAAAGCGCCTTCTTAAAATTCTCCGGCAAATCGGAAAACGGAATGCAGTCATCGACCCCGAAATGCTTCACCAGCGCGCTTTGCAGGCTGCGATAATATGCCTGCATTGGCTTCGTCCCGCGCCGCCACGGCGTGATCGCACCTTCCCTGAGCGACTTCTCCGGATCGGACACCATCAAGTCCGCATCACAGACGAGCTGCGTCCCCAAGCCGTGACAGGCCGGGCACGCTCCAAAATGGCTATTGAACGAGAAATGTTTCGGCGTCAGCTCGCCCAGCGAGAAGTCGCTCTCCGCGTTCCCGTAATCCGTCGTGTAACGCACCGTTTCCCATTTCTCGTCTTCTTCTGGTAGGGACGCCGCGCTGCGGCGTCCGGACGCGTCGTTCGAAGCTTCATCAATCGGACTCCGCAGCGCGGCGTCCCTACCTTTCAGCACAACCATCCGGTTCCCGCCCCACTTCAGCCCCGTCTCCACCGAGTCCGCCAGCCGCGTCCGCACTCCATCACGGATCACCAGCCGATCCACCACCGCTTCGATCGTATGCCGCTCCGTCTTCTTCAGCCGAATCGGCTCCGGCTTCCCCAGCTCCACGATCTCGTCATCGATCCGAATTCGCACGAACCCTTCCCGTCTCACCTTCTCGATCACATCGCGAAACTCGCCTTTCTGGTTCTGGACGAGCGGCGCCAGCAGGATGATTTTCGTCCCTTCCGGGAACGCGAGAATCTGATCCACGATCTGCTGCGGCGTCTGCCGATGGATTGCCTGGCCGGTGACCGGGTCATGCGGCTGCCCCACCGCCGAGAAGAGCACGCGCAGATAATCGAAGATTTCCGTCGTCGTCGCGATGGTCGAGCGCGGGTTCGCTCCCGCGCTCCGCTGCTCGATGGCAATCGCCGGCGAAAGTCCTTCGATGAAATCGACGTCCGGCTTTTCCATCTGGTCGAGGAACTGCCGGGCATACGCCGAGAGGCTCTCGACGTAACGGCGTTGTCCCTCGGCATAGAGGGTGTCGAAGGCGAGCGAAGACTTCCCCGAGCCGCTTAAGCCCGTGATAACGACCAGCTTTTCCCTCGGAATTTCGACGTGGAGATTCTTGAGATTGTGCTGGCGTGCACCGCTGATCTGGATAGTTTGCGCAGGCATCGGACGACAAACGTCGAACCTGTCAGTCAAGCACAACCGTCCCTTTTCTCCAGCCAAATCGCCCCGATCATGAGTGAAAACGCGCGCACCATTTCCCAGGAAGAGCTCCACGAATTACAAAAAAAATTCAGTGAGATAAAACACGCCATCAACAACGCCCTCGCCGTCATGATGGCCCT
>DASQLH010000345.1:0-10353 GCA_035630155.1 Chthoniobacterales bacterium | reverse complement strand
GAAATTGCTCCTCGATTTCGTCCGGCGTTTCGTCTCGCGCGCCGAGCACCATTCCGCTGATGAGACCGTGAATTTCCGGGGAATCTTCCAGGCCGCGCGACAACGCGCTTTGCATCCATTTGCGTGATTGCTGGGCCGCGCGCCAGATCGGGTTGCCGCCAGCCTGGCTGAGGACGCGGCCATTTTCCGGGTAGCGGACCAGCAGTGCGTGATAAACATCCTGCCGCGCCAGATACGAACGCATATCGAACTCGCCCGGATTCCGCGGCGGTGCGATCCGCTCGGCTACTCCGAAAAGTCGCAGCTGATTTCCGAATTTCGCCTGGCCGCGCCACCGCGCAGAGATCGTCGCGTTCGTCGCGAGCACGCGCCCGTCCTGGTGGATCGAGTCGAGGCGCAACAGAAAGGAGGACAATCCTCGCGCCGATATTTTAGGTTCGCTCACGACCGATCCAACCGCGGTCACCGGTCCAGACTCGCTCCCGAGTTGACGGGCGAGCCGGACGCCCGCGGAGTCCGTTACCCGCATGCTGTGGAGCAAAAAAAACGCGACGGCCACCAGCAGGTAAACGGCGACCGAATTGCGCAAAACGAAGGTGAGCCCCGCGCAGATGGCGAAGCCAATTAGAACGCTCGGTGTTGAACCTGGCTCCCAATCCGCGACCAGGATTCCGACACTTGCCGCGATTGCCAGGCCGATGAACGGCTGGCGGGGCCATGCACTGGAGGGCTTCACTGTTCCGGGAGGATGTTGGCTAAGCGGCGGCGTTCACCGCCGCGAAAGGTTTTGATTCACCCTCTCAAGCTTATATGCTTGCTCTCCAGTGCCGATCCCTTTTTCGAAAAAAAGCCGGAGGAACGTCGTTCGCCAGGCCACGGAGAACGGCGCTGAAAACAAGCGCTCCACCCGCGTTCGGCTGAAGCCGAGCCCCGATTGGCACAAGCGCAATTTCCTCACGGAAGTCCTCATCCCGTCGCTGTTCACCAAGCGTTCCGGGGACCGCGTCCGCCCGTTCTTTCCCAAGATCCGCGAAGGCGAGATTGGCATAACCTGGATCGGGCACGCGTCGTTCCTGATTCAAACGCACGAGTTCAATGTCCTCATCGACCCGATCTGGTCGAAGTGGCTGAAGGTGATCAAGCGCCTCAAGCGACCTGGCTTCGAGATTCATCATTTGCCGTCGATCGATTTCGTTCTCGTCACGCATGCACACTTCGATCATCTCGACCGCCGCACGCTCGCCAAAGTGGCCGCCGATCAACCGATCGTCGTGCCGATCGGCGTCGGCAATCTGGTCCACGATCTCGGGTTCAACATCGTGCACGAGCTCGATTACTGGCAGACCGTGAAGCTCGGCCCGATCGAGGTCTCGCTGACCCCCTGCGCTCACTGGGGCGCCCGGTTCCTGGCCGATCTCCACCGCGGCTTTGGCGGCTTCGTTCTCAAAATGGATGGGCGCAATATCTTTCACTGCGGCGACAGCGCCTACTTCGATGGGTTCAAGGAAATCGGCGAGCGTCACGACATCGACGTCGCGCTTTTGCCGATCGGCGGCTACGACGCGCCGACCGGACGCGAGGTCCACATGAATCCCGAGGAAGCGGTGCAGGCCTTCCTCGAACTTGGCGCGAAAACTTTGGTGCCGATGCATTACGGAAGTTTCCGCCTGGGATACGAACCGCTCGACGAGCCGCCCGCGCGCCTCCTCGCCTCGGCCAACGCTCGTGGTCTCGAGGACAAAGTCCTCGTCCTGACTGAGGGCACGCCGGTGGTGCTCTAACGGAGATTTTCAGCCACGGACAAACACGGATGAAACACAGATAGGCAGATGTCTCATTCTGCATCCGTGAAAGTCCGAGTTAATCCGTGGCTAAATTTCCTCGGTGCACTTGGCGCGGGGATACTGGTCGTCGCCTTTTGCCTCGTCCTGCTCTGGCGCGACCCGCTTCTCTTTTGGAACGACGACTACGCGCTCTCGATTCTGCCGGTGTTCGCTGATGTCGCGCGAAGCTGGTCGGAAGGTCATCTGCCGCTGCTGAGTCCATACTCCTGGGTCTGTGGCAATCTCGCCGGCGAATTCCAATACGGGACGTTCTCCGTTTTCGTGAATGCCGCGGTCGTCGCGATCTGGAAATTCGCTCTCACCTTTCCGCAACAGGCGGCCGCGCTTTCGATAGTGCATTTGTTTGTCCTGGCGATGGGCGGTTACCTGCTCGCGCGGGGACGAGACTTGAGTGCTCCGCTTTCGACGATGATCGCGCTCGTGGCGGCGCTGAATGGCTGGATCATTTGCTGGGGCGCGACCAACTGGTTTGGCGCGCTGGGGGCATTCGCCTGGTTTCCCTGGGCCTGGTGGGGGATGGAACGCGCGCTCGATCCAAACCGAAGCCGGTGGCGTTTTCTCTGGCCGGCTCCCTTCGTTTATTTGCTCGTTACAGGTGGTTTTCCCTACACCGTGTTGATGCTGGCGGTGCTCGCCGGCTGGCTTGGTTTAAAGTCGGTGGTCGAAAGCCGGAAGCTTTCATCGGTTTGGCCGCTCCTGCTCGGAATGTTGCTCGGGTTCGGACTTTCCGCGCCGGCGTGGCTTGCGCTGCTTGATTACGTCCAGGGCTCGGCTCGCGCCGCGCAGGACAGCTCAGAGCATTTTCAGTGGCGGGTTCCGGCCGCGGCCTTGCCCGGTTTCATTCTGCCGAGCTGGACGGTGAACTGGACTGATTTTTCCACGCGCCTCATGCCGCACACCGCCACGGAATTGGCGTCGGGAATTTTTCCGCCGGTGGCTCTGCTGGCCGGTCTGATTGCATTCGGCCGATTGCTTTTCAGGCAAATAAAATGGGAGCTTGGCCTGCTTATCGTGGTGCTCCTGCTGGCGATGCTGCCAAGCGCCGGCGTTTTCCGATGGAGTTTTCGCTGGCTGCCTTTTCTGCACGTCGTGCTCGCCTTGTGTGCCGCCGAGTCATTCCGTTTGTTTGCCAGCTCCACGACCTCACGAATCACGCGGCCGGGTGTGGTTGGCTTCGTCCTGCTGGTTGTCGTCGTAGTCGTCGCCTGGATCGCCGGCGCAAGTCCCGGGCACGCGTTTCCCTTCGTCTGGATTACGCTCGGGATCGCCGCCATCTGGGCACTTTTCGAAATGTTGCGAATCGGCGGATTGCGCGCCTGGGTGCCCGCAATGGTGACTATCACATCTTTATTGGCCACCTACCTTTGCCTTTCGCCCAATTGCGGCGTCCCCAAATACAATCTCTCCCAGGCATTGACCCAACCGGCTCCGCTCGATCCACAACGTCTCTATCTCAGCGTCTATCCGCCGCCCGAGCATGCGTATCGCCTAGAGAAAAGGCCGGAACCTTTCGGCACGACGTCCCGTATCGGCAGCACTTCGATGTGGGGCGGCGTTCAGCTGATCAACGGCTACAGCCCGGTCCGTCCGGCGGGCGTGGCTCGCGAGTTCGCGTTTGCCATTCATGGTGAGATTCCCGGCTGGATTGGAGAATTTCTACTTGAGTACGAAAGCGGACCAGACGGCAAACTGGCGCGCGTCGGCGTGGATGGAATTATCGTAGCCAAAGAAACTGGACTCGACCCCAAGCCGGAAAGCGAATGGGAGCTGGCCGTTGCCACCGACGAGGGCCGCGTCTTTCATCGACGCGGCGAAATATTGTCACGAGTCCGTTCCGTGACCGCGATCGATAGCCGGCCTAACGAACAATTCGCCACCGCGGGGATCTCTCGAATCGTGAATGGCCGCAACCGTCTCCAAGCCGACGTGGTCGTTCCGGCGGGCGACAAGCCGGCGCTGCTCGCCATCTCGCGCCCGTTCTTCAAGGGTTATCAGGCGAAACTCGGCGGGCGATCCCTGAAGGTGGACTCTTATCGCAGCTTGTTCCCGATCATCGAGGTGCCGGCCCGAACCAACGGCCGGCTAACCATGGCATATCGACCGGCGTGGCTCGTCTGGGGCGGGACCGTAGCGGCGTTAAGCCTGCTCGTAACGATCGCTGGAGCTATCGCCGCTGTCGTCTCTCGGCGGCGGTTCTAATAGACGTCGCGCTTGTAGCGCTTGTCGCTTTTCAGTTTTTCGACGTACTCGTTCGCGGCATCCACGTCCTTGCCGCCTTGGTCCTGGACGATCTTGCGCAGCGCGGCATCGACATCTTTCGCCATCCGGCGCGCGTCACCGCAAACAAAGAAATGCGCGCCTTCGCCATCGAGCCATTTCCAGATTTCGGCGGCGCTTTCCATCATCTTGTCCTGGACGTAAACCTTGTGGGCCTGATCGCGCGAAAAGGCACAATCGATTTTCGTGAGCACGCCGTCGCTCTCCAATTGATCGAACTCCTCTTTGTAAAAATAATTGCAGCTCGCCTTCTGCGATCCGAAGAAGAGCCAGTTTTTTCCTTTCGCGCCCACAGCCTTTCGTTCCTCCAAATAAGCGCGGAACGGCGCCACGCCCGTGCCCGGGCCGACCATGATGATGGGCGTGTTGCCATCTTCCGGCAGACGAAACTTCGAGGCGTTTGGAAAAACGGGGATCGGCACGTTCTCCGCGCGTTCCGCCAAAAAAGTGGAGCAAACGCCTTTGCGCTGCCGTCCGTGACTGGTGTACTTCACCACGTCGATCGTGAAATGCACCTGCTCCGGATGCGCCTTCAGGCTCGAGGAAATGGAGTAGAGCCGCGGCTGCAACTTCGCCAGAACATCCACGAATTCCTGCGGCGAGATATTGATTGACGGATGCTCGGTGAGGAAGTCGATCACTTCCATCCCCCAGAGATAGCGGTCGAGATCTTCTTTGCGTTCGGGATCGAGGAGTTCCGTCAGCAACGGCGCGGCGTTCGCGCGCTCGGTGATCATCTTCAGAAACTTCGGCGTCGTCTGCGTGATGCGGCAATCGCGCAGGAGCGCTTCGCGCAGGGTCGTCTCGCCTTTCGGGCTCTTCACCGGCTCGTCGCCCTTTGCGCAGATTGCCTTGAGAATGTCATCGACCAGGGCGGGATCGTTCGTCGCCCAAACCGTCATCGAATCACCGACCTCATAATTCAGGCCCCAGCCGGTTAGGTCGATTTCGAAATGGCGGGTGTCCTTCTCGGAACCTTCGCCGCAGAGGCTGCGGTTAACCGTGAGCTTTCCGGGAAAGGGATTCGTCCGGCTGTAGGGCGAGGCCGGTTTCGCAGCCGCGGCGGGTGCAGTTTCAGTTGCCATATATTTGAGCGGCGACCGGTGATCGCGGGCTCCAGGAACTACGGACCGTCGTTGCCGATGGCAAGCGTGGGACAAACGTCCAGGGCGCGCTGGGCCGCGGCGGTTTCTTCGTCGTTCTCCGGTTGTTTGTAAAAATAGACGTAGGTCTCGTCGTCGTTGTATTTCAAAAGATTCGGAGCCTCGTCCAGACAGACACGGCAAGGCGTGCAGGTGTTATCGACGTACCACGCGCCCTCGACGTTTTCGGGAAGTTTGTTCGCTTTATCGGCCATGGGGAATTTTTACCTGAAAAGAGCGGCGGAGGGCAATGTCTTTCTGGTGGATCGTGCGCTCCGTCGCGCGATGTTTCATTGTCGCCCCCCAAACTTTTCGGGGCCATTATTCGGCATCAAGCGGCGGAGCGCTCGATCCACCTCAGCTACTTCGGTGGCGGTGTCGGCTCGACCAACTGAGGCGGCTCAATCTCCGGTGGAAAATCCAAGGGCGGCGTCGGACTGACGGTCGCCGCGGGTTCCGGTCCTGGCAGCGGCGAGAGAAACACGCCGCCCTTCGTCATCAACTTTCCGTTGCGCTCCATCACATCTTCCACCCGATACAAACTTCCCCAGCGCCGGCCATCCTTCGATTCGCCTGATTCGCGGAGATAGAATTTTTCCATCTCCTCGAGATGGAACGGCCGTGCGCCGCGCCGGCCGAAGACAACTGTCTGCCCGCCGGTCTCGTCCACCACGCGATCGCGGTCGAGTCCGCGCGAAACCGCGATCGCTTCGCCATGCGTCGGATAGGTTGCGATCAATCTGGGATTCGGCCGCGGACTGAATCCCTCATCGCCCGGCACCGTATCGGGCGAAATGAGCTGCACCACGCGGAGGCCGTTATGGCCATCGGCCACGAGCGCGAACTGCGATGCATTCACGCTCCCGATCTGCACCGCGCGCGTGTCGTTGAGCAAGCCGCCGGCGTTGAACATCTGGTCGAGATGCGGCCGCTCCGGATTTTCCACGTCGATAATCGCGAGGCCTTCCGCGCCGTTGGCAACGTACGCATAAGTGCGCGCGACATAGAGGCGGTGGGCGTTGCGCAACGGAACCGTCGCGCCCGATACCGGCGTCGGGCGATATGGGTCGGTGATGTCGAGCACCTTCAGTCCTTCGTCGTCCGTCACGAACGCGTATCGGAACTGGACCGAGACGCAGCGCGGATTGCGCAGGAAATTTCCGGTGTATTGCCCGCCCAACTTTGGATTCATCGGATCGGTGCAATCGATCACGAACAACCCGCGCGGCGTTGTCATATAAAGGCGGTGCCCGGTCGCGGTGACGAAGCTCGCCCCGGTGAGCGCGCCCTCAGGATTGAAGGTCACATCGCGTTTCAGGAAATTATTGTCGGGATTGCCGTCAACGAGCGTCGCTACATTTGCGCCGACCAATCCTTCTTCGCGATCGGAGACGTAAGCAAAAGCGTAAAACATATCGATCGGTTGCTCTTCGTTTTCCGGAAGCCGCACCCTCGCCGGATCGAGCGCGAGCGTGCTGGGCAGGGCCACCGACGTCGCGTATTTCGTCTTGAAGCGGGTGCGCTGGCCGAGCGGAGAAACCGGCGCGCTGACGATGCGTTCGGAAAATCCCTTCTGATCGATATTCGCCACATCGAACACCTCGAAGCCGCCCGGCCCGTTCGCCGTGTAGAGATACTCGCCGCGTAAGACCAGATCCTGAACATCGTTGGCGCTGTGCTCGTAGGCTTGTTTCAGAATCGATCCAGCTTCGACATGTTTTCGGTGATTGTCCGGGTAAGCAAGTTTGTGCAGATGGCTGCCGATGGCCGCCTGCGGCTCGTCCGCCTCCGTCCAGGCCACCGCGTGAAATCCTTCATGTCCTTCACCGACGTAAGCGTAGCGGCCGAAGAAATTCACCGTGCCGGTGCCGAACCCGAGCAGTTGCGTCATCCAGGCGTTGTTGTCGTTGCTCTTGGAGAGATGGCAGTCGGTGCAATTCTTGGTCGTGCCGACGCTGCTCGTCGTGTGCGCGAAGTGCGGATTGAACGCCTGGCCGCTGTAGCCTTCCGCCGAAAAAGTCTGCGCCTGCGAATAGACCCATTCGCGATTCTGGTTCTGCGAGCTGACCACGACCGCGCTCGAGGAGCGGATCACCGCCATCCGGTTTTTCTTCACAGTCCCGTCGATGCCGAGCATGAAAACGTCGTCGCGCACCACCTGGGGATTGTAGGTGGTGAAGTTCCGGTCCATCGCGCCTTCGAATTTGTTCAACGGCACGCGCTGGTTTGCCTTCATCGGCAGATGGCAGCCGAAACAACTCGTCGCCCACGAGGTGTGACAGATCTGGCAATCCATCGCGCTGTTGTCGTGCGCCAAGCGCACCCGGCGCTCAGCGGGCTCGGCTGAAACCACGCCGCCCCAGGTTTTGCCGTCGCGTTGCAGTGTTTTTGCGTAGGCCGACTTCGGATTGTAATGCGAAGAGAGGGGATCAATCGTGTCGATCGTTTGCGGCACTTCCCAGCGAATGTCCGGCGCCATGACCGATTGCTGAAAAAGCTTGTTGCCTTCCCAGACGAAACGCGGCCCCCATGGCGTGTTGCTGGTGTTCAGCAGATCGTAAGCGCCGGCATTCCCGCTCGTCATTAACGTCGGGCGTTGATTCACGGTGCCGTGGCAATCAATGCAATTGATCGTCGTCGCGTTGCGCGGTTCGCCGTAAAGCATGCCGTTTCCATGCACATCCTTTTCGAAATGGCAGTCGGTGCATTGCATCCCCTTGGCCAGGTGGACATCCTTCAGGTGGACCGCTTTGGCGAATTTCTGGGGATCGTCGTGCGGGATTTTGTTGTCGCGAAGATCGAGCAGGTTGCCTTTGCGATCGTGCTTGAAGATCGCGCGGAAAACCCAGCCATGTCCGTGGTAGTCGGCAAACTGCGTGTTCTTGAGCTTCGGATTCAGCTCCGAAACCTTGTCGAGAAATTCCTTGTCGCCCCAAAGCCCTTTCGCGGCGGCGGCTTCGGGATTGCTTTGCGTCTCGATCACCAGTTCGTCATCGGTCGGGTTGCGTTGCTGTTTCGGATACATGAACTCGCCATCCGTCTCCTGGTCCCACCAGGTGTAGCCGAGATAGGGATTCACGAAGAGGTTGCCCTGGTGCATGTGGCAGTTCATGCACTGGCTCGACGGAATCGAGCGGGTAAACTGATGCACGACCGGATGGCCCCGCTCCTTTTTCGGGATCGTCTTGTCGGCGCTGAAGCTCAGTCCCTGGTGTCCGTATTTGCTCCACCAGCCGGAGTTTGTCGGCGAACGGTCGTTCGCGTAAACGACATGGCACGCCGAACAGCCGCTCGAGCGATAATCACCCGCATGGTCGTTCGAGCCTAGGAATCCGAGCAGCGGATCGTGGAGTCTTGTTTTTTGCAGGCCGAGGAAAACGGGATCGATGCGATTGAGAGTGCCGAGACCACGCTCGGATAAACGGCGAAGCGGTTTGCCCGGCGGTTCGTCCAGGGTCGGAACGCCAAGCTGTAACTGTTTTTCACCACCTTTCTCAAAGATGCGCAGGATGTTTCCAGGATTGCCCAGGTTGAAGCGCGGCAGTGGATCGAGGAACGGCAGGATGCCGCGGACTTTGGTGTCGTTAGGCGTCACTGGCGTGTAGTTGATCAGGCGGAGCGGGGCGCCATCCGCGCCGTAGGCCTGGCCGAAACGGTAGTTTTTCAGATTGAAGCCGCCGTTATTGTAAAGCGCCGCGCCCCAGAGCATCGCCCCATGATTCATCATGCTGTGATCGACGTTGCGAATGATCTCGTCGTGACAAAGCCCGCACGCCTGTTTCGCCACGCGCAGGTCGCCGGGATTGATGAAGCGGATGAACTCCGCCGATTCGTGGTTCAGCCAGACGCTCGAGTTCGGCGGATTGGCCGACGTTTTCCAAAACTCTTTGTTTTTCGGGAGGATATGCGCCTGCTCTTTCGTCAGGCCGCGCGCCGGATTTCCACCATGACAATCGGTGCACCCGAGCACCACGTGCGATGCCTGATGCATCGGCTCGATGCCGGCGTGGCATTGGTTGCACCCGGCGCTTTTAGCATCGGCCGCAGCCTGAGATTGGTCGATCCAGTTCTGGCGCGGTCGGCTCGCCGGCTTGGTGAGAGAGAAATTAGGAGGCAGAGCCGTGGGAGGGCCGTAGCCGGTGGTGGGAGGATCGGGGTTTTGCGCGGGGAGAGGAGAGACGGAGAGGAAGAGGAGGAGGAAGAAACGTCCAACGTCCAACGTCCAACGTCCAACGTCCAACTTGGGAGAGCGTGAGGGCGCGTTCATCCTTTGTTTTTTTCCGCGGTGCGAATACTGGCGGCGAAGATTTTGATTAACGCTTCAGTCTCGGCGATAAGCGGATCGATTTTTGGTGGCGCAAGCAGGGGCACGCGGTGGACCAAACGTAACCAGCGCCGTGCTTCTCGAATCTCTTTCAAACAAATTTTGAGCTTGTGAATGAAATCTTTCCGCGATTCGGCTCCTTGCAGCTCCCCGTGATTTGCGAGTGGTGAGGTGCCACATCGCAGCAACTGATCTGCGACATGTCGCCCTGCCCGCGTTGCCGGCAACGCATCGACTAGTCGGATGATTCGAACCGCGTACTCAAGCAGCCGCTCCTCAAGATCAAACCGTCTTTCACTCCCAGCCGTCGCAGATTCCTCTCTTCGTTGAACGTTGGACGTTGGACGTTGGACGTTGGACGTTCTGCCTTTCAATGCCTCGCCATAATCCACCCCCGACTCCTCCTTAACGCGTCCGTTTCTTTTCATCAGTAGGTCAGCGTCACCGTAAAAATCCCGCTAAACAGAAAATCATCCACCTTCCCTGCCTCCGGCCCGGGATAACCGAAAACCGGGTTCGTGTTCGCCCGGTAAATATCCTTGTAACCCGCGCCCGGCACCAGAAATCCCGCGCCGGCGGTGATGATGATGTTGTTCGTCAGCAGCGGCCGGTATTGAAACCCGATGCTGCAATCGAGCCCGATCTCGTTGCTCGCCTTGTTCGTCATGAGCACCTGCCGGATCGGCTCCGTCTCCGCCATCCAGATGTAATTCACGTTCATGAACGCCTTCAGCCGCGGCGTGATCTCCGCGTCGTTGCCGTAGCC
>DASQLH010000344.1:0-71486 GCA_035630155.1 Chthoniobacterales bacterium | reverse complement strand
CCCGCCTCTTAGGCATGCTTCGCGCCCTCGCCGGCTCACCCTTCGTGAGCCAGAGGTTCGTCTTCTACATCGCGCAAATCAATAAGCCGGACCTCCAACTCCTGAGCGATCTGATGCAATCGGGCAAGATCACGCCGGTAATCGACCGGCAATACAAGGTCGACGAAACCGTTGAAGCTGTCCGCTATCTCGAACAGGGCCGCGCCCGCGGCAAAGTAGTAATCACCATCGAATGAGCGCGCCGCGATCATCAAACATGTCGCCGCTCTTCAAAGCCCGGATGGGCGGATTTTGCTGGTTGATGTGTTTTCTCACCAGCATTTACCCCTTGATTCTGGTCGGGCGCTTCGTGGTAAAGGGCGATCCCGCAGCCACCGCCGCCAACCTTCTGGCGAACGAAGCCTTGTTCCGCTCCGGGACCGCCGCCCTTCTCATTTCGACCGCGTTCTACATCGCGGCAACGTTGTTCATTTACGAGGTGCTGAAGCCCGTGAATCGGAGCCTCTCACTCCTCGCGGCTTTCTTCAGCCTGGTGGGATGCGCAGTCGGCGCGCTCAGTTGTCTTTTCGATTTTGTGCCGTTCATCCTCTTGAAGGGCGCGCCCTACCTGAGTGTTTACACGACCGAACAGCTCCAGGCGCTCTCCTACATGTTTCTCGTCGTGCGCGCCCGGGCGAACGACATCGGCCTGGTCTTCTTCGGGCTCCATTGCCTCGGCGTTGGCTACCTCATTCTTAGATCGACTTTCCTCCCGCGGATTATCGGCGCGTTGATGGTCTTGGCGGGTTTCGGCTGGCTGACCTTCCTCCTGCCGCCGCTCGCGCAGAGTCTGGCTCCCTTCAACATGCTGCCCGGCGCCGTGGGCGAACTGTCACTGACACTCTGGCTCTTAATAAAGGGCGTCAACGTCCAACGCTGGAATGAACAAACGGACCGCGCTCTCACGTGAAGGGGGGACGTTTCATAACCCCATGTGCTCTAGCCGCCCCGCTGTGTCGGGGCGCCGGCGACCGGGCGACACGGCGACATAGCGCCGTGGCTACAGCGCACAGCCCACGTGACGAAGTCTCAGTATTACACGGGCAACTAGAGGGAAACCTCGCATGAAAGCAGTGATCTACACCGAATTTGGGCCGCCAGATGTCCTTCAAATCAAGGACATCGAAAAGCCCGTGCCGAAGGACAACGAGGTCCTCGTGAAAGTTCGCGCGGCTTCAGTCAATCCCTACGACTGGCACATGATCCGAGGCACGCCGTTTCTAATGCGCGCGATGATGGCGGGGCTGCGTAAGCCGAAGGATCCGCGAGTGGGCATTGACTGCGCGGGCACAGTCGAGGCGGTCGGCAAGGACGTGACGCAGTTCAAACCGGGCGATGACGTGTTCGGCGGGAAGAGCGGCGCCCTGGCCGAATATCTGTGCGTCCCCGCAGATGGCGGAGTCACCCTCAAGCCGGCCAACGTGACGTTTGAGCAGGCGGCCGGGGTCCAGGTCGCCGGGTGTACCGCATTGCAGGCTCTTCGCGACAGCGGAAAAGTCCAGCCAGGCCAGAAAGTTCTGATCAACGGCGCCTCCGGCGGCGTCGGTACATTCGCGGTGCAGATCGCCAAGTCGAGGGGCGTGCAGGTGACCGGCGTTTGCAGTTCGAGGAATGTCGAGCTGGTCCGATCGCTTGGCGCTGATCGAGTCATTGATTACACCAACGAGGATTTCGCGAAGAGCGACGAACGTTACGACGTCATCATCGATAACGTCGGGACCCAACCATTGGCGGGATTCCGGCAAGTCCTGAAGCCCAAGGGGATTTATATCATGATTGGCGCGGGCGGACCCAACGAGGGCGGATTGATCGGTCCCATGGGGCGCCTCATCCAGACGTTTCTGATGTCGCCCTTCATCAGCCAGAAGATGGGGATGATGATGGCCAAAGTATCCCAGGGCGACCTGAAGGCCCTGGCCGATCTCATGCAGACTGGAAAAGTGACGCCGGTCATCGACCGGACTTACCCATTGAGTGAGATCCGTGAAGCTGTCCGCTATCTCGAAACGGGCCGCGCTCGAGGAAAAGTCGTCATCAATATCGCGCCGGAGGACAAGACCTAGTCAACGACTTTTGAGTCACAAGCCATGTCATCAAGGTCGTTAGTAACATTCAGTGCTGTGGCCGCCCCGCTATGTCGGGGCGTCAGCTGCGGAAAACACGGCGACATAGCGCCGTGACTACAGCTCTGAGTCTCAGTAAGCACCAAACGAAATGAACTCACTCAAGAAACAATCCAGGATCGCGGCTCTTTTATATTTCATAAGCTGCCTGCCCGCCCCCTTTGCCCTTCTCTATGTCCCCAACGTGCTGATCGTGCGGGGAGACGCCGCAGCTACGGCTAACAATGTCCGGGACTCCGAAGCTCTGCTCCGGCTCGGCATGGCCGTCGAGCTCTTCTCCGCAACCATGGTCATTTTTGCCGTGCTGGCTTTTTACCACCTGTTGAAGGCGGCCAGTCAGAAACACGCCATGGCCTTTACGGTCCTTTTCCTGATCTCCATCCCTATTTCGTATCTCAACGTCTTGAATGACCTCGCTGCGCTGACCCTGGCCCGCGGCCCTGCCTTCCTCTCCAACGTCTTTGATAAGGCTCAGCTCGACGCTCTCGTCTTTTTCTTCCTCCGTTTACACAACCAGGGAGTGGTTCTGGCCCAAATCTTCTGGGGACTTTGGCTCTTTCCTTTCGGCATCGCCGTGATGCGATCCGGCTTTATCCCCCGCTTTGTCGGTATCGCTGCCATGATTGCGGGAGGCGGGTACGGGATCGCTTCCTCGATCTCTGTTTTTTTACCGGCCTTCGCCCAGTGGGGCCAGCTCGCGATGGTGCTCGGAATCGGGGAACTGGCCATCGCCTGGATGTTGATCTGGGGCGCTAAAGAGCCGCCGCCCAATCATCCGCAGCGTGATGCGATCGCTGCCTGATCCAATCGCCTCTCAAAGATATGAACGCAGATACCTTGAGCACGCCCGAAGCGATCTATTCGGCGACGCCGGCCCAACACACCGCGGCGAAGATCATCGGCATCATTTATCCGATCCAGATGGCGACCGGCATTTTCGGAGAAGTCTTCGTGCGCGGCCAGCTCATCGCCCGCGGCGACCCGACCAAGACCGCGGAGAATATCATGGCCTCGGAACAGCTCTTCCGCCTCTCGATCGCGGGAGACCTGATCACTTACATCCTCGTGATGGTGCTGACGTGGGCCTTCTATGTTTTGCTTCGGCCGATTAACCGGCACCTCGCCTTGCTCGGCGCGTTCTTTCGCCTTTCCGAGCTGGCCGTTCTCTGTATTGCGACCGTCAACTCCCTGGTTGTGCTCCGGCTGCTCAGCGGAGCCGCCTATCTGAAGACCTTCGACCCAAACCAGCTCCACTCCCTGGTCATGCTGGCTTATCACACTCAGGGATTGGGGATGAGCGTTGGCTTCATCCTCCTCGGTTTGGGCTCATCGATCTTCGCCTACCTGCTCTTGCGGTCGGACTACGTCCCGAAAGGACTGGCGGTGCTGGGAATCTTCTCGTCGCTGCTTCTCGCGCTGGGCTCGCTGGCGATCATCGTGTTCCCCCGTTTGGGAGTCATCGGCATGAGTTACATGATGCCGATGGGTCTTTACGAAGTTGGCCTTGGCTTTTGGCTGCTCATTAAAGGAATAAAAGCGCCGGCAACCCAGCACCCCTGACCGATTCGATTTACCCATGAAAACAAAACTGCAATACCTGATCACTTCACTCTCCCTGGCGGCGCTTTCGCTCACCGGCACAACTCTGGCCCAGACACCGAGCCCGACCGTTGCTGCGCGGATGAAAGCCTATATTTATCGCGACTTCGGTTCGCCCGACGTTCTTCGACTGGAAGAAGTCGACAGACCCGTGCCCAACGACAACCAGCTCTTGATCCGCGTGCGAGGAGTTTCAGTGAATCCGCTCGATTGGCATTACATGGAGGGCACACCCTACCTCGGTCGCCTCGTGGAGTTTGGGTTTCTCAAGCCAAAGAATACACGACTCGGCGTGGATTATGCCGGGACGGTGGAAGCGGTCGGCAAGGATGTGACGCAGTTCAAACCAGGCGATGAAGTATATGGGAATCGATTTGGTGCCTTTGCTGAATACATATGCGCTACGGACAAGGCCCTGGCCCTGAAACCGGCCAATCTCACGTTCGAACAAGCGGCTTCAATTCCGGTGGCGGCTGTCACCGCCTTGCAGGGTCTTCGAGACAAAGGAAAGCTTCAATCCGGGCAAAAGGTCTTGGTCAATGGTGCCTCCGGAGGCGTGGGCACATTCGCGGTGCAGCTCGCGAAGACGATGGGCGCGGAGGTGACCGGCGTCTGTAGCGGACGGAATGTGGAACTGGTCCGCTCACTCGGCGCGGATCACGTCATTGATTACACCAAAGAGGATTTCACCAAAAGTGGGCAACGTTACGACCTGATTATCGATAACGTGGGGAACCGCTCGGCGCTGGAAAACACGCGCGTCTTAAATCCCCAGGGGAGACTCGTCATGATTGGTGGCGGCGGGCCGGAGGATCAGGGCTTTATGGGGCCGTTGATCAAGCCGCTCAAAATGATTGGGCTAAAACGCTTCCTGACTCAGGAGGTGGGCGGGATGCTGGCGCAGATGAACCAAAAGGACCTGACGTTCCTGGCCGATCTGATCCAGTCCGGAAAGGTCACGCCGGTCATCGACAAGACTTATCCTTTTAATGAGCTGCCTGAGGCTATGCGGTATCTCGAAACGGGGCGCGCCCGGGGAAAAGTCGTCGTCACTGTCGGCGAGACCAACGAAGCTGCACCGGCTAGTCCAAGAACCGCCGCAACCACGAGTGGCAGGACCGGGCCAGTTTTGGTCGCGCTTGGGCTCATCGGTGTTCCGCTGGCCGCCCTGATTGTGCCAATCATCGCGGCCTTCGTCTTCAACCGCCGATTCCGCGAGCGTAATCCGGAGAAGAGGAATTATCGATGGGGCTACTATTTCAGCATGATGGCGTTCATCGGTGGACTTCTTCTTGGCCGTTTGCTCGATTTCGGTCTGATGGGCATTCTCCTTTGCGGCGTCATATACGGTGTTCTCGCCTGGTTCTTTGCTCAGCGCCGTCCCTGGGCCTGGATCGCGCTCACGATTCTCAGCTTCAATCCGATCGCCTGGATCATTAACGCGATCTATCTTCGAAGACGCTGGAAGGAGGAGGCCGCCACGACTTGATAAACGATCCGACGCTGTAGCCGCCTCGCTATGTCGAGGCGCAGTCCCGCAAAAAACGGCGATCCCGCAACTGCGGGACCGTTGCTACAGCGCTGCAGGATTTTCGATGATGTATGATAAGATCTTGAACTCCAGATGGGCCGCCTTTTTTCTTCTCTGCGCCAGCGTATCGTCGTGCGTGAACTCAGATCGCATATTCGCGAGCTTGGGACCCGATGAAAGCTGAGCGCGCCAAGCATCCAACTGTGTTCGGCCGCCTGCTCGGCCGAGTCGCTTTGGTCGAGAAGCATGAGATGCCCGCCGTCATCGCCTCGTTCCTCCTCTTCTTCTTCGTCCTGGGCGGGTATTTCTGCGTGCGTCCCGTCCGTGAAACCGTCGGCACCATTCTCGGCCGTGATCGCGTAGCCGATCTTTATCTTTGGACGTCAGTCGGCTCGATTATCATCATTCCGGTCTTCGGCTGGCTGGTCGCACGATTGAAGCGCAGCGTGTTCTTGCCGCTGATTTATGGATTCGTCGCTGTCTCCCTCGCCGTCATCGGCATTGTGCTGCGGGCCAATGAGGGCAGCATCGCCGTCGGTCAGTTCTTTTACGTTTTCATCAGTGTTCTCGCCTTGTTTCTCACGTCGGTGTTCTGGGCGTTTTTGTTGGAGCTATTCGATAGCCGGCAGGCCAAGCGTTTGTTTGGCGTCATCGCGGCAGGCGGAACAGCCGGCGCTTTCGCGGGCCCCAGCATCACCTATCTGACCGTGTCCAGGCTAGGGAATAGCGGCGTTCTTTTTGTGGGCGCGGCGATGTTCGTCGTGGCCATCCTTTGCCAGCAAGCATTGCTGAGGATTTGGAAGGGGCGCCGCGAAGGGCATCAGGAAGATCGGCCGATCGGCGGCAATCCGTTCGCGGGCTTCATGCTGGTCTTGCGATCGCCCTATCTGTTGGCCATCGCCCTGTTCGTGGTGCTTCTGGCGGCCGCTAACACGTTTCTTTACTTCGAGCAATTACGGCTCGTCAAAGAGACCTTCGCCGATCCGCAGGAGCGGACCAAGATTTTCGCCGCGCTCGATTGGACCGTGCAAGCGCTCACGATCCTGTGTCAGCTCTTCCTCACCGGGCGGATCGCTTCGCGCCTGGGGCTGAGCGTCCTGCTGGCCCTTGTGCCGGTCATCATGATTTTCGGTTTCCTCTCCCTCGCCGCGGTGGGCACGTTCGCCGTTCTTGCCGTGGTGTTCGTTTTGCGCCGCGTCGGCGAATACGCTTTTGTTCGCCCCGGCCGCGAGATTCTTTTCAGCCGGGTCGATAACGAGACCAAGTACAAAGCGAAGAACGTTATCGACGTCCCCGTTTATCGCGGGTCCGACGCCATCACCGCGCAAGTGAGCACCGCCTTGGAAGGCGGCGCGCTCGGCACTTCCGCCGTCGCCTTGATCGGCGCGATCGTGGCGACCGTCTGGGCCGTGAACGGATGGTGGCTGGGGAAACGGAGCGACGCCCGAGAATCGTAGATCCGGATTCGGCTCCGGTCGGCACTTCTATCCTCAATCTCTATTCCCCGCCTGCAACGCTACGCGCAGCTTTGCGGGCAGGTCCATCCTCGCTTCGCACGCACTTCAATCCCGGCATCGTAAAGGAGATCGCTTTGAGTTCCGCGGCGAGCGTCTTGGCCTGCTCTGCCGTGAGTTCGACCAGCG
Source organism: Chthoniobacterales bacterium (assembly GCA_035630155.1). Classification (GTDB taxonomy): domain Bacteria; phylum Verrucomicrobiota; class Verrucomicrobiia; order Chthoniobacterales; family UBA10450; genus AV80. The sequence goes on along the minus strand of DASQLH010000344.1, from coordinate 64,551 downwards.
GCGGCCGCACCTTCGTCCACGCCGGATCGTTCGCGTAGATCGCGATGCCTTGCTTCAACGCGCTTATCATCGGGTATTTCTTGCCGAACGCGTCGCGTACGACGTTTAAGTTTGCCTGCTGGTCGTCGGCATCTGCATTCTTCCACTCCGCGTAGAGCTTGTGAATTGCGGCCGGGTTAACGTTGGCGGTCGCGGAAATAGTGCCGGCGCCGCCATTCCGCATATTAGCGAGGAGGAACGATTCGCTGCCGGCAAACACGTCAAAACCGGACTCGGCGAACGCGTCGAGGAAAATCTTCGTGTTGTTCCAATCGCCCGAGCTGTCTTTCATCCCGGCGATGGCGTTGGGATACGACTTCAGGAGGCGCTCGACCAAGCCCGGTGTAATGCCGACCACCGCCACCGGCGGGATATGGTATAGATAAATTCTCAGCCGTGGATCGCCGACGCGCTGCACGACCTCGCTGGAATAGCGGTAGAGACCTTCTTCGCTGACACCTTTGTAATAGAAAGGCGGCAGCATTAAGACACCTGCGCAACCATGCTTTACCGCCTGCGACGTGAGTCTGACTGTTTCCGTGATCGAACAACAACCGGTTCCCACCATCATGCGCGACGTGTCGACTCCGGTCGCGACCAGGCCATCGAGTAGCGTCGAGCGCTCTTCGGCCGCCAGCGAGTTCGCCTCGCTGGTGGTGCCGAACGCCGCCAGCCCGCAGTTCTGCGAAAGCAGCCATTGGCAATGCGCGATAAAACGTTCTTTATCAGGCGAGAAATCGGCTCGGAACGGAGTGACAACAGGAGCCAGAACGCCGCGGACACGCGAGCCTTGGCTCATGGTTTTTCCTCTAAAGGGTAGATGGTAGCGCGGAAGAGGATCAGCGAGGATGGAAGATTGAGGATGGCGAATAGTAGCAGCCTCACCGCTATTTCGCCGCGGACTGGCGCACGCGTTCTCTCCAATCCGTTTCCAACGGCTTAAACGGTCCCGCCAGGCGATTTACCAGAATTCGCTCAACGTCACCCTCGGTGAACTCCAGGACGGCCAGAGCTTGCTCGCGGGTCGCGCCGGGAAACCATTCCAGGAATTGGTCTAGCGTCGCGCCATCTTCCAGGTTCTCGAACAGCGCCTTTACCGGCACGCGCGTCCCGCGAAATACCCAGGCGCCACTTACTCGCGCCGGGGAGCGTTCGACCGCTGTGCACTTTGTCCAATCGAGCATGATCGAAAGTTTAGTCGCCGCCACTGTCGGGAGCAATCAGAGATTCCGCTTTCGCTGCCGACCTCTGATCTCCGGCTTCCGACCTCTGTCTTCGCCATTCTCGATCCTCCATCCTCGCTTCCACTCTCCGGTTTAATTGGGAAGCTTTCCGTTCAGATCCGTTTCACCTTGAAGGTCGACGTGGAAGGAACTGGCGTCCGCTCTGGCAACCCGCAACCGATTTCTGATACGATGCACGCATGCCCGACTACGAATTCACCTCGTACTTCGAAACCCAGGTCATGCGCAAACGACCGTACCTGACCAAGGAGATGTGCGTGCGAGTCGTGCGCTCACCGATTCGCGTCGAACTCCAAGAGCAGGATCGTTATCGGTTTTGGGGCGCCGTGGACGAGTTGCAAGGACGGTTCTTGCGAGTTGTGACGCTTTCCGATAGGCTCACCATCCACAACGCATTCTTAGACCGTCGCTTCCAGCCATGAAACTGAACTATTTTCCCGAGACCGATTCCCTTTACATCGATCTTTCAGAGAAGCCGAGTGTTGAGAGCCAAGAAGTTTCCGCGGGCGTTGTTCTGGATTACGATGCCGAAGGCAATCTGGCGGGCATTGATATCGACCACGCGAGCAAGAAACTCGACCTGCGGGAACTTGTCACCAGCCACATTCCTCTTGCAGCAGCCAAGCGCTGATCGACCATTCCAGGAATTGATCTAGCATCGCGCGATCGGGAATTTTCGCGCCTTCGGGCCGCCGGCACTCTGCCCTCCGTCTTGCCACGCCGGAGTCTCAGCGCAGGCGAATCCCGTCTTCTACTTCCTACTTTCTAATTTCTACTTCTAGAACCCTCCGCCATCCTCCATCCTCGCTGACCTTCCCATTGGGAAGCTTTCAGTTCCGATCGATCCATCTGACCTCCGATCCGCCAACGGATGGATTCGCCATGGCGAACCTCTGCTTCCCGCCCGCCGACCTCCGTCCTGTCACTTCTGTCCTTCCTCAGCCTCGGCCTCACCGGACTCTCCTTCGTCGCCGTGCCCTTGGCCGTGATCTGGCGCTTCCTCACCGTCTGGCTCGGCCGGAAGCAAGTCGCGCTCTTGCACGCCAGCGAGCGTCAGTCCTGATCGCAACTGAAGTGCATGTGCTCATGCTCGTCGGAAACAGACCCGCCTCTGTCTGAACGTAGTTGTCGTACATTCCGGCGCAATTTTGACCTGTTGCTTGAAAGCGCCCACGACAGTTGTACTGTCGACCCGCTTTCGGCGATGTCAGAATACTTCGATCCAGAGACAGGTGCTGAGTACAACGCGACAGAATTCGCAGAGCTGGGGCCAGCGCATCAGAAGCGCATAATCAAGCATTGGTTCCGGCAGCGGTACGAAAATCCCGCGGAGAACACGCCATATGAATCAGCGGAGGGTGGTTATATTTACATCTGGGGCGGACCGCACGATGCCGAAGAAATTCTTTGGTCAGAATTCGGGCAGTGTGTCCCAGAAAATTTCATCGAAGCTGTCGCACAGGAGCTAGAATCCGAAGAGGGTACGACTGAGTGGGCATCGGTTCCGGGGCGTGAAGACTTCGACCTAGACTATTCTGCGTCTGAATTTTTTCAACGATTCGAGGCGAGTATCGACACGCTTCGGAGGCTCGCTGCATTACACGTCGGTGCGACTGAGAAGCCTGCGCTGCTGACGCTGCTGGCGCTGCTATATGCGAACGCAGTGACCGTGCTAGAGGCATATCTATCAGACGTTTTCATATCACTGATAAATAAATACCCGAGCCTTTTCCGAAAGTTCGTAGAATCCGAGCCCAGTTTCAAGGAACGTTCGCTGAGCGTGTCGCAACTGTTTCAGCATCTTGACAAAGTTCACGAAATTGTATCGGAGCATCTAAGCGTGTTTCCGTTTCATCGGCTCGAAAAAGTTCGCAAGATGTACGCAACAGTGTTGGGCGTGGAGTTCCCCCGGGGAATCGGGGATATTTTCAAAGCGATCCTAATTAGACACGATTTAGTGCATCGAAACGGTTTTACGAAGGACGGCAAAACGATATCGATAACGGCTGATGCAGTAGCCGAACTTACACGTGCAGTGGAGACACTCATCGAAGCTCTCGATGCACAAATTCGGACGCTAATCGACACTTGGGAGTCGCCGCCACCGCCAGACATTCCGCTTTCCTGAGAACGGATCTGTGAGTCTTGGGCAAGCCGGATGAAAGCCAGTTCGATTGCGTCGGTGTTGGACAGGGCAGTTCTCGGCATGCGGCGGAAATGCCGCGCATCAAAACTGACCCATGTTGCCTTTGGCAAACTGCGGCTTTGCATAATTTCCGCCTTCCAAAGCGCGGGTTCTATCGCTATAGGTGCGGGTGTGCCACAGTCCGAGAACAGCGAACTTTGGCTGAAAGCTGCGCTGGAAGAGTACAGCACACTTCGGAAGGAGATGTTACTGTTCCTCTCGAATTTTCGTCGCGACACAACAGTCCTTGGCGCACTCTTGGGCGGCGCGCTCACGGTTACCGCGTACTCGCAGGACATGTATTCGTGGCAGGTCAAGGTGGTCGTCGTCGGTCTGCCTACGGTGATCTTCGCGTATCTTCTCCTGCAGATGTCTAACTTGTACATGCTGCTCGTCGAGGCCCGGCAGTGTGCGGCGATCGAACGGAAGATCAATGCTCGGTTGGGCGGTGCTCCGATGGCATGGGAGTCGCAGAACGCGGAGAACAGCGTTCGTTCAGTGAAGACGCCCATTGGGACGGCCACGACGATACTTAATTTCGCGCTAATCGCGATTCACGTCGGGCTAACCGTCTTCGCGTACAAACAGAACTTCCAGTGGAAGCAATGCATCGTCATCGTCCACAGTGGCGAGTTATTCGCAATATTGGTTTGCTTCGCAATGTACCTTATCCATCAAGAGCGGTGTGAGTCACCGGTGCGATAATGTGCGGAGGAAGCGTGTGGGATGCACACTCCAAGAGAGTTTTTGACGAAAACGTCTATTGTCCAATGGACGGCCTCATGATCCCGGGCAGCCAATTTAGAGACCGGCGGAAGCATGTCTTTCCGAGGAAATGAAAAGCTGTCGCCTCAGGCCAGGATGGACGAGGTGAGAAGGTCCTCGAGCTTGATCGGCAGTTCGCGGACGCGCACATCGGTCGCGTGATGGGTCGCCGAGGTGATGGCGGCGGCGGCGCCGGCTAGCCGATCTCGCTGATGCCGCGCGCGCCGACTGCATTGAGTTCCTTGTCGGGGTAATCGAGGAAATGCACCTCGAGCTTGGGCACGTCGGCGTTCACTGCCACCATGTAATGGGCCAGGTTTGCTGTTGATGGGCGCGCCGTTCTGTGGGTCGTAATGGGTGTGCTCCAACAGCGCCATTCCGATTCCCATCACGACGGCGCCCTCGATCTGGTTCCGGCCGGCGAGCGGATTGAGAATGCGGCCGGCATCGATCACGGTCACGACCCTGCTCACGCGCAACCGGGCGACCGCTGCGCTACGAATGATAAAGTATGAACACGACGAAATTTGTTATCGCATTCCTGGCCTGTGCCTTTTGTTTCGCGGTGGCGCAGGCGGAGGAGAAAACCGTCGCAGAGAAAACGGAAGAGGTTTGGGATGAGACCAAGAAAAAGACGAAAGAAGTCAGCAAAGCCGTCGTAAAAACGACGAAGGAGACCAGCAAGGCGGTCGCAAAGAAGACGAAGGAAACGGTTAAGGCGATCGAGCACAAGATCGACACGCCGGATGCGGACGCCCGCAAAGTCAATGTGACGATCACCGACGGCGGCGTTCAGATGCCGGCGAGCCTGCGCCCCGGCAAGACAGCGTTCGTCGTGACGAACAGCGGAAAGCAGAAACACAATTTCGAGATTGAAGGCGAACATCTCGACAAGAGCTTCTGGTTCGCGATCGCGCCGAAGGACAGCAAGACCATGCAGGTGGACCTCAAACCAGGTTCTTACGACGCCCATTGCAACATCGGAGAGCACGCGAACAAAGAGGCCAAAGTGAAGCTGGTCGTGAAATAGGCTGCATGATGCCGGCCATGCCGTGGATATCTCGGAGCAACCCCCCCCGGTATGAAGCAAGCCGACGATGATGTTCTTGAATTCCTGAGCGAATACCCGGACGCCATCGCCGACGTGGCACGACGGTTGCGCGAGGTCGTCCAAGGGGCCGTCCCTGGTGCGCAGGAAGAACTCGACCGGACAGGCCGGGTGATTGGTTACGGCTTCGGCCCCGGTTACAGCGGTCTCCTTTGCACAATCATCCCGAGCAAAAAAGGGGTGAAACTGGGTATCGTTCACGGAGCCCGGCTCCCGGACCCGCACGGACTTTTGGAAGGTCCTGGCAAGCTGCATCGCTACGTCGCCTTCGCCAAACCTGCGGACTTGGAAAAATCGGGACTGAAAGATCTCCTTCGCTCGGCGGTCACCGCCTGGAAAGAGCGCTCGAAGCGGAAAGTCTGACCAAAATAGAGGGCGATTTTTCATCCCGCGCGGGGAATTTTCTTCGCGAATCCGGATGTTTTGCCCATCCTCCGCGCAGCGGAGGGGTGACCCGCGATTACTTCCGATGACGCTTTCGATTGCTTTCGTCCTGCTGCTGCTGGTCATCGCCATCGCGCTCTTCGCGACGGAACGGATCTCGGTCGATATTGTCACATTCCTCCTCCTGATCGCCCTGGTCGTCGGCGGAGTGCTGGCGCCGAAGGAAGCGTTCGAGGGGTTCAGCAACGACATCATCATCATCCTGGGCGCGATCTTCGTGATCAGCGGCGCGCTCCAGGAAACGGGGGTGCTCGATTTGCTCGGGGCGCGCATTCTCAAGATGGCGGGCACAAATCCGAACCGCCTTCTCCTCCTGCTGATGTCGAGCACGGCGGGCACTTCGGCCTTCATGAACAACACGACCGTCACCGCGATGTTCCTGCCGCCAACGATCGGCGTGGCGCGGCGTGCGACACTTAGCCCTTCGAAGCTGCTCATGCCCCTGGCGTTCGCCTCAATCATGGGCGGCACCTGCACGTTGATCGGCACTTCGACCAACGTGGCGGTGAGCGGTTACATCAAGAAAGCCGGCATGCCGGAGCTGAGCATGTTCGAGATCACTCCGATGGGGCTGATCATCGTGGCGGTCGGCATCGCCTACATGATGACGATCGGCAAACGGATGTTGCCCCAGCATCAGCAGGCGAGCCTGACGGTGGATTACGCCATGCGCGAGTACGTGAGCGAGATCATCGTGCTGCCGAACTCGCCCCTGGTCGGACAAGACAGCTACGACTCCGACCTGAACGTGCTCGAATTCCAGATCCTGAAGATTATCCGCGGCGATACGGAAATTTTGCCGGGACGGGGAGTGCGGCTGGCCGAGGGCGACACGCTCCTGGTCGAGGGCAAAGCCGACACGTTGATGAAGGTGAAGAAGATCGAGGGCATCGAGATCAAACCGGAGTTCAAGCTCGGCGATCTCGATTTACAGACGGGTCAAATGCGGATCGCGGAAGTCCTGCTCACACCGCAAAGTGAGCTCCACGGGCGCACGCTCAAAGAGGCGAACTTCCGGCAGTACTCCGGCCTGACTGTTCTGGCGATTTTCCGGCATGGGCAATCGTTGCGTGAGCAGGTGAGCGACACCGTGCTGCGCGTGGGCGATCTTCTGCTGGTGCAAGGCGAAGAAATGCGCATCAATTCTTTGCGCGGCCTGCCCGGACTCTCGCTCCTGGGTGAAGTCAGCGAGCCGCTCTATCACCCGCGTAAAGGATTGCTCACTATTATTTTCTTCGGCGCGGCGGTGCTCATCGGCGGCCTCGGCTGGGTGCCGCTCTCGATCGCGTTTCTCTCCGCGGCGGTGCTCACGATCCTGTTGCGCTGCATCAGCATCGAGCGCGCTTATGAATTCGTCGACTGGCGGTTGCTGGTCCTGATCGGCGGCATGACGGCGTTCGGCACGGCGATGGACAAGACCGGCGCCGCAGCCTACCTGGCGGGGCTCATTGTGCAGTGGTTCCAGCCGTTCGGGATTCTCGCGATCCTCGGCGGGTTTTTTGTCCTGACGATTATTCTCACGCAACCGATGTCGAACGCCGCTGCCGCTCTCGTGGTCCTGCCGGTCGCGATCAGCGCCGCGCATCAACTCGGGGCCAACGAACGCACCTTCGCGATCGCGATCATGCTGGCCGCGTCGGTATCGTTCATCACGCCATTCGAACCTTCGTGCATTCTTGTTTACGGGCCCGGCAAATACCGCTTCCTGGACTTCGTGAAAGTCGGACTTGGGTTAACCACCGTCCTGACCATCGTGGTCCTGCTAACGCTTCAGTTGTTCTGGCCATTGCAGACGTAACGCACAACGCAATTTGCTTGGGCTGTGCGTTTTGCGCCGGGCTGCCGCCCTCAAAGCTTTTTTCGGCGACCGCGCAAGATCATTGTGGAAGGAGCCAAGGGCAACCGCAGGGCCGAATTCACTTCATGCAAACGAAAACGGTCTCGGAATCCGGCTTTTTCAATCTCCGCGCGATTACGGGGTGCGCCTTCTTTTTCGCAGCCACGCTCATGGTCTATTTTGGTTTCGCGGCGCCGCCGTCGAATGCCAACGCGGTCAACGCGTCATCCTGGCAAACGAAAGTGGATGCCAATGTCTTGAGCGCCGCGGGTCTGGCCGAGACCGAATTCCTTATTTATATGAAGCAGCAGGCCGACCTGAGCGGCTCGAGCGCGCTCACAACTAAGGAGGAGAAGGGTCAATACGTTTATCAACAATTGACCAGCACGGCGCAAGCGACGCAGGCAAACGTGAAGCAGACGCTGACTCAGCTCGGCGCGCCGTTCCAATCCTTCTGGATCTCGAATACGCTTTGGGCCAAGGGCAGCCTTGCGGTTGTCCAAGCCGTGGCCGCACTTCCCGAAGTCGCCGCCATTCATCCGGTCGGCAAAGGCGGGGTGAAACTTCCGCCGCAACAGACTTCCGCTTCCGCGGCTGACGGCAGCCAAGGTCCTTCCTCACCCAATGCGGTTACGGCTGCTGAGCCGGGCCTGGCCAAGGTAAAAGCTCCCGAAGTTTGGGCCATGGGCTACCGCGGGCAAGGCGTGATCGTGGCTGGGGCGGACACCGGCGTGCGGTTCACGCATAATGCGCTCCGGAACCAGTATCGCGGCTGGGGCGGCACGCCCGAGACTTCGACCCACGATTACAACTGGCACGACGCGATCCACATTCCGAATTGGCCGCCCGAACCGTTGAACGCCTGTAATCCCGGCGGCGTCCTCGGCGCGGGCCAGCCCTCGCCTTTGCCGTGTGACGACGATGAGATTTTGGGCGGCGGCCACGGCTCGCATACGGTCGGCTCGATGGCGGGTGACGACGGCGCCGGCAACCAGATCGGCATGGCCCCTGAAGCCAAATGGATGGCCTGCCGCAACATGAGCAACGGCGTCGGCAACGTCCCCACTTACCTGGAGTGCATGCAATTCTTCCTCGCGCCCACTAAAGTGAACGGCGCGGACCCTGACCCCAGCAAAGCGCCGCATGTGATCAACAATTCCTGGGGCTGCCTCGAGGGTTGTCCGCCCGAGGCAAATCCGCTCCGCGATTCACTCAAAGCAAGCCGGGCCGCGGGCATTGTTTATGTCGCGTCTGCCGGGAACGACGGCCCGGAATGCAATACCATCTTTCATCCGCTGGCGCGCTACCCCGAGGCGTTCACGGTGGGGTCGACAACGCACACGACCGATTTGGCCTCGAGCTTCAGCAGCCGCGGTCCAGCGGCGATCGATCCGGAAAATCCGGCCGAGCCATTTTATTTGAAGCCGAATATCAGTGCGCCCGGCTCCAGCATCCGTTCCGCATTGCGCGGAAGCGATACCGAGTATGGCAGCCTCAGCGGCACCAGCATGGCGGGTCCGCACGTGGCGGGATTGGTCGCGCTAGTCATCTCCGCGAACCCGGCACTGGCCGGCAATGTCGATCGCATTGAAGAGATCATCGAGCAAAGCGCCGAAAAGAAGGCCACGACGGAAGCTTGTGGCGGGGACAGCGCCACGCAGGTGCCGAACAACACCTACGGCTGGGGCCGCATCGACGCGTTGGCGGCGGTCAACCTGGCCATTGGGACGACTCCCGTCCCGGTGCCGGCGCAATTGCTCAATATTTCGAGCCGCGCCCATGTCCAGACAGCGGACAACGTTTTGATCGGCGGCTTCATTGTTACCGGCACAGATCCGAAGCAAGTGCTGCTGCGCGCGATGGGTCCATCCATGAACGTCGGCGGCAACCCGGTTACCGGCCGCATGCAGGATCCGGTGCTCGAATTGCGCAACAGCAGTGGCGCGCTCGTGACCAGCAACGACAACTGGAAGGATTCGCCGGAGCGCACCCAAATCGAAGCGACCGGCATCGCCCCGAGCCACGACAACGAATCAGCGATCCTGCGCAACCTCGCGCCCGGCGCCTACACCGCGATCGTGAAAGGAAAAGATAACACCACCGGCATCGCGCTCGTCGAACTCTACGATCTCGGGTTGTCGGTTAATTCCCTCCTGGCCAACATCAGCTCGCGCAGCTTTATCGAAACCGGCGACAACGTCCTGATCGGCGGTTTCATTGCGGGCCATCATCCGGCCAACACCGCGATCCTCGTGCGCGCGCTCGGCCCATCGCTCAAGAGCCAGTTGCCGAACGCGATCGACGACCCGCTTCTCGAGTTGCGTGACGCCAACGGCGCCGCGATTACGAGCAACGACAACTGGAAGGATTCGCCGGAACGCGCGCAAATCGAAGCCACCGGCGTTGCACCGACTAACGACCTCGAGTCGGCCATCTACCGTGTCGTGGCTCCGGGCCAATACACCGCGATCGTCCGCGGCAAGAACAACGGCGTCGGCGTGGTGGAAATTTATAATATCCGGTAGGCGCTTTGCTGTAGCCTCTCTTCTGTAGCCGCTGCCCTGTTTGCCACGCCGAAGCGAAGCGAAGGCGGGTGGGCAGCGCGGGCTTGAGCTGCGAGCGTCGTTCCCGCGCTTCGCATAGCGAACCGGCTACAGAAGACATGATTGGGGCAGTGTTAAGCCCTACTATCCAGCGTGATTTTCCGCTTTCCGAAAGAGCGTCGCCGAGAACGACTACGGGCCCGGCTGATCCCGTCCGCGTGGCACTCGATCCTGGCGCGCAATGTTCCGATCTTTGGCAAACTTCCGCCAGAAGATCGGACCGAGCTCCTCGGTCACGTTCAGGTGTTCCTGGCGGAAAAGAACTTTGAGGGCTGCGGAGGCCTCGAGCTCACCGATGAGATTCGCGTTACCATCGCCGCACAGGCGTGTCTCCTCCTGCTTCATCGCAAAACGGACTACTACCCTCAGCTCACTTCGATCTTGGTTTACCCGTCCGGTTACACCGTGCCCGGCGATCGTTATGTCGGCGGCGATGTTTGGGAAGAGGGCGGCGAAGACCTGCTGGGGCATACGGAACGCCACATGCGCTCTCTGGTGCTCGCCTGGGACGCCGCCAAGCAGGGCGGCCTCGATCCTTCGGATGGCGAAAACCTCGTCCTGCACGAATTCGCTCATCAGCTCGATTTTGAAGATTACGGCACCGATGGCGCGCCTCCCCTGGCCACCCGAAGCGATTACCTTGCCTGGGCGCGGGTGATGAAGAAGGAATTCGAAGCGTTGCGCGCCGCCGCGGACGCGGGCTCGCCGACCGTGCTCGATATCTATGGCGCGACCAACCCGGCGGAATTCTTCGCCGTTGTCACCGAAGCTTTCTTCGAGCTGCCGCGCGCCTTGCGCGAACGGCATCCGGAGCTCTATGCCGCGGTGAGCCAGTTCTTCCGCCAGGATCCCGCGCGCGATTTTTCCGAGTGAAACTCTTTTAGTTCCCGTCAGGAATGCTAAACCTCTGAGAGAGGGACAACCAGCGTATGACCACGACCGCAATCACCGGCGCGCCGCCTCATGAGGAAAAACATCCGAAGGGGCTCTACGTGCTTTTCGCAACGGAGATGTGGGAGCGCTTCAGCTTCTACTCGATGCTGGCGATGTTCACGCTCTACCTGCGCGACACGACCGGGCAGGGATTTGCCTGGTCCGTGGACAGCGCCACCGCGCTTTACGCCAATTATCTGATGTTCGTTTACGCCAGCCCGTTGATTGGAGGCTGGCTCGCGGATCGGAAGCTTGGTTATCGGAAGGCGGTAATGATCGGCGGCCTGTTCTTTATGGCGGGTCACCTCCTCCTTTCCATTCGCTCGATCCCGGTCGTTTACCTCGCGCTGACCTGTCTGGTGATCGGCAACGGTTTCTTCAAGCCGAACGTGTCGGCGATGGTCGGCAATCTTTATAGCGAAGGAAGCCACCTCAAGGATCGCGCTTACAACATCTTTTACATGGGCATTAACGTGGGCGCGTTTCTCGCCCCGGTGACGGCCGAAATCGTGCAGCGCAATTGGGGTTATCATCCCGCCTTCGCCGTGGCGGCCGGCGGGATGGCCATATCGGTCTTCATCTTGTGGAAGTTTAAGCGCCACATCGTGGGGACCGATCGCCCCGGACAGGTGAGCGCGGATGAAACAGCCGACAGCGCCGCGGTCACGGTCGATGCGGCGCCGACTGCGGTGAGCCGGCAAGCCGAGCTGAATGCCAGCCGTCAGGATACGATGGATGCTGTCCCGGAATGGAAACGGATCGGCGCGCTAATTGTCGTGTTTCTCATCGTGATTGTTTTCTGGATGGTCTTCCACCAAAACGGCTCAACCCTGACTTATTGGGCGAATGACAACACGGATTGGAAAGCTTCCGGCATCATCTCTCTCGCGCTCAACGCCGGTTGGGTCATTGTCTTAACCTTCCCGCTGGTCGCATTCTGGCGCTGGCTCGACCGCAAAGGACTCGAGCCTTCCACGCCCACGAAGATGGCATTCGGGATGATGCTGACCGGCCTTTCGTTCTTCATCCTTTTCATCGCCGCCCGCGTGGGAGAAGCGACGGTAACCGGCAGCGACCCTTATGCTTTCAAAGTCTCGCCGGCGTGGCTCGTCGGAGCGTATGGCGTGCTGACGCTCGGCGAATTAATGCTGTCGCCGATGGGTTTGTCGCTCGTCTCCAAGGTCGCGCCGATCCGGTTTCGTGGAGTGATGATGGGAGGCTGGTTCGTGGCCACGGCCATCGGCAACAAGCTCACCCAGATCGGCGAGCTCTGGGACGATTGGCTGCACTCGACCTTCTGGCTGACCTTAAGCGGCGCAGCGCTGTTCATGGCGATCGTGCTGCTGGTTTTGCTCAAACCGTTGAAGAAGGCGATGCCAGGCGTCTAGTGGCCGAAATCGGCCCTCATCCTAACCTTCTCCCAAAGGGAGAAGGAACTCCCTCTCCCTGAGGGAGAGGGCTGGGTGAGGGTCTCACGGAGTCGGGAGTGCGCCAGTTTCCTAGCGTGGTTTGCGCATCACTGGTCACTCCCCAGCGCGAGGGCGTGCTCCTTTCATCGCTTGCCGTTTCCCTACCGGATATTATAGACCTCCACGACGCCGACACCGATGCCGCCGTTCTTGCCCCGGACGATTGCCGTGTAGGGGGCTGGCGTAACTGTGCGGAGGATCGCAGATTCAAGGTCGTTACTCGGCGCGATGCCAGTCGCTTCGATTTGCGTCCGCTCAGGCGAATCTCTCCAGTTGTCGTTGTTCGCGAGCGTGGTGCCGTTTGAATCGCGCAGTTCAAGGGTCGGATCATCGATGGCGTTCGGGAGCTGGCTCTTGAGCGAGGGGCCAAGCGCGCGCACCAGAATCGCGGTGCCGATCGGATTATTGCCGGAGGTGATGCCGGCGATAAAGCCGCCAATGAGAACGTTATCCCCAGTTTCAATGAAGCTGCGCGAACTGATATTCGCCAGGATGGAATTAGCTGGCAAACCCATGTCGTACACTTCCACCAGCGCGATGCCGGTGGTGTTGTTCGTCCCTCGCAGAACCACGGTGTAGTTGCCTGGGACCAGGGTGCGCAGGATCGCGGATTCCCGGTCGTCGGTCGGGGCGATGCCGCTTCCTTCGATTTGCGTTCGCTCCGGCGAATCCTTCCAGTTGTCATTACTGGTGACGAGCGCGTTGGCGCTATTGCGCAACTCAAGCACCGGGTCCTCCATGCGGCCTGTGACCGGTGTGGCGCCGACTTTCATCGAGGGGCCAATCGCGCGCAGCATCACCTGCTTGGGGTCGGTGCCGGTGACAATGAAGCCGCCGATCAACACGTTATCGCCTGTCTGCACGCGCGAGCGGCTCGAAATATTAAGCAGCTGCGCCTGAGGCGGAATGGTACTGACGATAGTGAAATTCTCATTCGAGATGTCGAAGAAGATATTGCCGACAGCTTCCACTTTGATCCGAGCGGTGCTCGAGTTCACATTCGGAACGACCACTGACTCGCTGCCATCGTTAGGCACATTCGTGGCGAGCGGGACGTAGGTGTTCCCGCCGTCAGTCGTAAGGGCGATGTTCACGTGCGTGGTGTTGATCTCCGGAATGGTGCTGTTCGCGATGTCCCACGTCACCGTTTGAATGCTGCCGCCCGGGATTGAGACGGCAGTATTCGGAGACGTAACCGCGAAGCCCGCGCCACTGTCGATCACATCAATCTTCATGGCATCGATGCTGTGCCCGCCGAATATGTTGTCGCGCGCAGTGACCTTGAAGTTCAAGGCGCGCGAAGTGGTGGGTAGCATTTCTCCCGTGACACAGGGCACGCTTTCTTCTGGACACGGGTAATTCACGGGTGGGTTGTTGGCATTGTTGAGGACGTACTGCAGCTGCGGAAAGATGCGCGTCGGGTTCAGCGTCGGTGGAAATGAGCGGAAGATCGGATTCTGTCCGTCGTCCGGTGTATTTGCGTCCTTCGGGGCGGGGCCGAGGTCGGCTTCTTCCCAGCAATAGGTGATCGGGTTGCCATCCGGATCACTTCCGTTGGCGGTCAGGGCAAATGGAGTGCGTGCCGGGATCTTGTAGTCCGCTCCGGCATCGACGTTGGGCGGATTGTTCCCGGTGGCGGTGACCACGGCACAGGTGGGCGCGGTTCCGGGATTCGATTGATCGATCACCGTGGCGACGGCGGTGTACTGCTGAGCCGGCGGCACAACTGCAAAATAGACGACATGCACATAAAAGACGCCCGTCCCTACGCTGGTGTTTTCTGGATCCAGGTTGATGACCTCGGGCTGATCGCCCGTGGCCGCGTCGTCCACGATCTCTCCATCAGGCGCGCCCTTGTGGACATAGATATCGTAATCATCGACCGCATTTGGCCAGGTAAAGGTGATGCGCGCCGTCTTCTCGCGCCAATCCCCTGGCGCTCCCGAGAGAGTGAGGACGAAGGTGTCGCAATTCACGCCTTCGATACAGGAAGCTTCATCCGGTGCGGTCCCGCCCGCTGCGGTGCCAGTCCAGGAAAGAGTTGCGCCGGGTGTCGGGTCCAATGTTCCGGAGCCTGGATTGGCATCCGGCCCGGCGGGCTGCGGAGCAGATACAGCTCTGGCGAGAGTAATGGCAGGGACGGACGCCGCAACGCCGCCAGCGGCAAACCCAAACATCTCTTCCAAGCTGGCAAAGTGAAAATAGGCGTCGCTGTGGGACTGGAGATTTTGGTTTCCGCAAATTCCCGCATAAGCCTGTATGGTATTACCACTGCCCACCTCATAGGCGGTCGATTCGTTCTGGTTCGTCCCGCAATTGGTGCCGGTGCCATCAAAAGTATGATTGCCGCCGAACTGGTGACCCATCTCATGCGCCACGAAATCGATCCAGAACCCATCGCCTTCAGGGGGATCGATACCGGTCGTTCCACGCGCTTTGGCACTGCCGCCAGACGCAGGGTTAAATCCACGGCAGACCACGCCCAGACCGGCAATGCCGCCACTGCCGGTCGTGACCACGTGACCAATGTCATAATTGTCCGGTCCGATCTTTTGATCGAGATAGGCGGGATTCGAACCAATGTCTCCGGGGGTATCGGTGTAAGGTGTCGGGTTGGTGGCGCTCGCGATGATCTGGTCCTGGTTGGCAACCAAAACCATCCGGATTCCTAACTCGGTCTCATACACGCCCGAGACGCGATTGTTCATGGTCACCAGCGCAGCCAGGACCTTCGCCACGTCGGGGGTGGGGTCTCCACCGTGGTAGCGGCTGTACATAATTGAGGTAGCGCAGGCCAGCCGATAGGTCCGCAAGTTTTTGCCAGAGATCACATTGTTCACCCCAGTCGGAGCAGCGGGCGCAGTTGCGGCTAGCTGCGATTTTTGAGCAATCTCGTTCTCGAAAAGGCACTTGAACTCCCTTCCCGCGGCAGTCAGATCGCTCTTGGCGTAGCTCATGTAGACGCTGCCGTCATGCTTCCAATAAGGATCGACGTAGTAAATCCCAGAGGGTGAGAGCACTTGCGCGTGAAACGTCCAGGGGTTCACATCCAGATGGAGAGAAGCCATCGGGTCGTCGAGGCCGCGCCCGCGATACGTCTTGAACCCGGGAAACTTGGCCGCCAGGCCTGGTTCCATCAAGGCCACTTCTTCGATCTTAAAGCGCGCCAGGCTTCCGTCTGGCCGCGGCAGAGTGATTTCGAGTCCGGTGTCCTGAGGCGGCCGGGCCGTGAACTCCCGAGGCGCCTGGGCCAGCGCGGATTGGAGCATGGCCGCATCCAAAGTGAACGTTTTGAATGTCGTCGGCCTTATTCCGGCGCGCGCATTAGCTGGCGCGGCCGGGATTCGATCGACGCCTTGCCAGAGGCGATCGGTTGAACCGGCTTGCGCATTGGCCGTGGTGGCAAAATGCGGTAGCAGACACAAGGCAATGGCCAGAAAGATAACGACGATACGTCCGCGAAGGTAAGGATTCATAATTCAGCTGCCTTTCGGTGCTCGGTGAGGGACTGAAAACACACTCAGCATTCCATGAATCGATTGAGAGAGGCGAAACGGTTCCCGCATTTGACGGGTTTTTTCCGCGCGGCGAGCAAATGCCCACGAATGCCCTGTCATCCGCCGGTTCGGTTTGCGGACCCTCTCAGGCACTGGAAGAATGCACGGTTGCCCGTTGCCCAGCCGCCTAATGCCGAATATCTCCGTAATTCTTAATCCTTCGGCCGGGTCGGTGCGCGATCTCGATGATCTCGTGAAACAGATCGCGCAACTTCCTGACGCGGAAGTGCGGATGACGACGAAGTCGGGATCCGCGGCTCGCTTCGCGCGCGGGGCATTGCGTAATGGCTGCAAAATGATCGTCGCAGCCGGCGGCGACGGGACGCTCAACGAAGTGATCAACGGGCTTCAGGAAAATGCCGGCGAAACGCGCGTGGGCCTGATCCCGCTCGGCACCGGAAATGATTTCGCGCGGACAATTGGATTGCCGACCGACCTGGAGGCGGCGCTAGAGGTCCTACGTGTCGGACACACCCGCGCCATTGATCTCGTGCGCGTGACGAGCGACAAGGTTCGTTATTTTCTGAATGTTTCCGCCGGCGGATTCAGCGGGCTGGTGAACGAGAAATTGACGCCGGAAATGAAAAAAAACTGGGGACCGCTGGCGTATCTGCGAAGCGCCGCCGCGGCACTGCCCGATCTGCGCGCTTATCGCACAACCCTGGCCCTCGACAATACGGAGTCGCTGATGCTCGACCTTTACAATGTCGTGGTCGCAAATGGGCGCTACGTCGCGGGCGGGACTTTGATCGCCCCGGAGGCGTCGCTCGATGATGGAATGCTCGACATCATCCTGATCCAGAAGCGTTCTGCGGCGGAGCTGGCTTTGCTCGCGGCGCAAGTGATGGTGGGCGCGCATCTCTCCAGCGACGCGGTCGTCTTCCGGCGGGCGGCGAAGCTCACCGTGAATTCGAAGCCGGGAATGTGGTTCAATGTCGATGGCGAGCTGGTCGGCAATGAACCCGCGTGTTTTGAAATTTTGCCGCGTGCATTAAATTTCGTGGTGCCGAAGCCATGAAGAAAAAAATCGTCGATGAGGGACAGTTGAGCATCATCGCGGACGAGATGCGCGCTCAAGGCCGCAAGCTCGTCCTCACCAACGGCTGCTTTGATCTGCTTCACGCCGGGCATGTGCGCTATCTCCAGGCCGCGCGCGGGTTGGGCGATGCGCTGGCGGTGGCGATCAACGGTGATGAATCTGTCCGCGCCCTCAAAGGCGAAGGCCGGCCGCTCAACCGCGAAGCGGATCGCGCTGAAATGATCGCCGCGCTCGAATGCGTGGATCACGTCCTCGTCTTCGCGGAGGTCCGCGCGACGCAACTGCTTCAGAAAGTGCGGCCGGCGATTTATGTCAAAGGCGGTGATTACACAACAGAAACTCTCAACGCCGAGGAGCGCGCCGCACTCGACCGCGCCGGCGCGGAGATTCGGATCCTGCCCTTCGAGAAAGGGCATTCCACTTCGACGCTGATCGAAAAGATCAAAAGGGTCAGCCCGTCATGAAGAAACTCACGCTCGGAATTCTCGGCTCGGGCAAGGGAAGTAATGGCCGCGCGATCCTCGAACAGATCAGCGCTGGCAAACTCGCGGCGGAAGCGCGCGTGGTTATCTCCGATGTCTTCGATGCCGGCATTCTCGATATCGCGCGCGAGTTCGGTGTCCCAAACGCCTATCTTCCGCCGGGCAAATTTCGCACCCGGCTCGAGCCGTCCGTGGAAATGGAATTGGTGAAATTGCTGCGGGACGCAGACGTGGAGCTGGTCGTGCTGGCCGGTTTCATGCGGGTGTTAAAAGAGCCAATGCTCACCGCCTTTCCCCGCCGCATCATTAATTTGCATCCGTCGCTGCTGCCAAAATTCCCCGGCGTCGAGGCCTGGAAGCAGGCGCTGGATGCCGGAGAAAAAATGACCGGCTGTTCCGTCCACTACGTCGATGCGGGGATCGACAGCGGTGAGATCATCGCGCAACGGAAAGTCCCGGTAATGCCGGGTGATACCGCGGAATCTTTACACGCCCGGATCCAGGTCGCCGAGCGCACGCTCTATCCGGAAGTGATCGCGCGCTTCTGCGAAGCGTAACGGCCGGCCTTCAGCCGCGCTCCGCTTTTTGATCGCGACCGAGCAATTCCTGCATCGCCTGGTCGGGAGGTTTCTCTTCGTAGAGCACCGAATAAATCTGATCGATGATTGGTGTTTCGATCTGCAATTTGCGCGCGCATTCGTAAGCGCTTTTCGCCGTCGGAATTCCCTCGGCCACCATATGTGTGCTTGCGGCAATCTGTTGGAGCGACTCGCCGCGGCCCAGCTTTTCTCCGACGCGGCGATTGCGGCTGAGCTGGCTGAAGCACGTGGCGATGAGATCCCCGGCGCCGCTCAAGCCGTAAAACGTCCGCGGGTTTCCGCCCATCGCCGTTCCCAGCCGGAGCAATTCCGCGAGCGCGCGCGTGACCAGCGCGGCCTTCGAATTATCGCCGAGTCCGAGGCCGTCGCTCGCCCCGGCCGCAATCGCGAACACATTTTTCAAGGCGCCCCCGAGCTCGATGCCGATCGTCTCGTCGCTGGAATAAATCCGGAAGCGTTCGCTGCCAAGGTAGCTTTGCAGTTCCTCCGCGCAGCCGGCGTTGCGGCACCCAAGCACCGCCGCGGTCGGCAAATCGCGCGAGACTTCCACCGCCAGATTGGGGCCCGACAAAACGGCCGCGGTGTTCTCCGGAAAAATTTCATTGAGGATCTGGGTCATCCGCATTCCGCTCCCGTGCTCGATCCCTTTCGTGCCGCTCAAGAGAATGGCTTTCGAATTCAGGCCTGCGTCCTTCAAGCGCCCGGCCACGGAACGCAATGCCACTGAAGGCGTCACGAAGACAATCAACTCGGCACCGACGCAATCGGCGACGTCGCTCGTGACGAGCACTGAGTCGGGCACGTTTACGCCCGGGAGATATTCCGTGTTCTCGCGCGTTTCGCGAAGGGCCGCTGCCCGGCTGGCGTCGTTGCCCCAGAGCGTGATGGCGTTTCCGCGCTTCGCCCAGAGAACGGCGAGCGCCGTTCCCCAGCCTCCTGCGCCCACAATGGCGGTGCGTTGAATACTCACTTTCGGGTGAAACGTTGTTCGGTTCCGTGGAGAAGACGAGAAAAATTCGAGCGGTGGCTCCAGAGCACCAGGAGCGCGATCAAGATCGTAAAATACAAAAAGGCGGGGCCTTCCAGAAATTTCCAGCGGAGAGCCAGGCCGACCACAATCGGCAATGAGATCGCCGCGACGATCGACGCCACCGACACATAGCGCGTCGTCTCAAAAGCGATCACCCAAATCAAGACGACGAATGGAACCACCAGCGGCATCAGACCAAAGAGCGCGCCGGCGGAGGTGGCAACGCCTTTGCCCCCTTTGAAGCCGAGCCAAATCGGAAACGTGTGGCCGACGATGCACATCACGGCTGTAAGGATCGCAAAATATTCCGCGTAGGGCTGGGCCGCCGGCAGCCCTTTGACGAAAAAAAATGTCAGCCGGACCGCCGCGAATCCTTTGAAGGCGTCAAGGAAAAAGACCGCGTAGCCCCATCGTTTTCCCAGGACGCGAAGGACGTTGGTGGCTCCGATGTTTCCGCTGCCGCGCGTTCGGACATCAACCCCGGCCATGCGGCCGGCAATGTATCCGGCCGGGAACGAACCGAAGAGATAACCGAGCGCGGAAAAAGCTAAGATAATTAACCACACGGCACTTTGTCTTCGGGAGCGCGGCTAGCCGGTGGCTGGCTCGGTCAGCTTCTTTTTTTGGAGCCAGATGGAAATGATCGACACGTCGGCCGGAGTAATTCCGCTGACTTGCGCGGCATGTCCCAGCGACGGCGGGCGGATTGCTGCCAGCTTCTGGCGCGTTTCACGACGCAGACCGGATATTGTCTCGTAATCGAGGTCCGCGGGAATCGGACGCGCCTGGTCTCGAAAGAGTTTGGAATTTTGCCTGGCCTGGCGCTGGATATAGCCTTCGTATTTCAGATCGGTTTCGACCAGCTCCCACAGATCGGGCGGGGCGAGCTGGCGGATCTCGAGTGGCAAGGAATCGAGTTTGAACTCGGGCATTTTTAACAACGTGGCGAGCGGCCGGCCTTCGACCCGTATTTCGCTCATCGCCGCCCGCAGCTTTTCGAGCTGATCCATCTTGGCGTGGAAAACTGAATATCGGGTTTCGTCGACCAAACCCACTTCGAACCCCTTGCCGGTGAGCCGCTGGTCGGCATTGTCCTGCCGCAGGGAAAGCCGCTCTTCCGCGCGGCTGGTGAACATACGGTACGGTTCGTCGGTGCCATGTGTCGTCAGATCGTCTATGAGCACCCCGATATAGGCTTCCTGCCGTGAAAGGGTGAAGGGCGCGCGTTGCTGGGCTTTCAGAGCGGCATTCGAACCAGCTATAAGTCCTTGAGCAGCAGCTTCTTCGTATCCGGATGTGCCGTTGACTTGACCTGCGAAATAAAGGCCTTCTACGTGCTTGGTCTCAAGTGTCGGCCGCAATTGGGTGGGCGGGAAATAGTCGTACTCAACCGCATATCCGGGGCGCATCAGCTCCGCGTTTTCCATCCCGGGAATCGACCGGATGAATTCCAGTTGGACATCATAGGGGAGACTTGTTGACAAGCCATTCACATAGAATTCCTCCGTGTGCCTCCCCTCGGGTTCCAGGAATACCTGGTGGGCGACCTTGTCCGCGAATTTGACTACCTTGTCTTCGATGGAAGGACAATACCGCGGTCCCGTCCCCTCAATGCGTCCGGAATACAGGGCGGACTTGGCGAGATTTCGCCGGATGATTTCGTGAGTCTCCGGCGTAGTGTAGGTGATCCAGCAAGGCATTTGTTCCACATGGAACCCCTGTGAATTGAGAGTAAAAATATCGTCCTGCCCGGCCAGGGCCGGTGGGCAAAAGCTGAATCGCGGAGGCGGATCATCGCCTAGCTGCTTTTCGCACTTCGTGAAGTCGATCGATCGGCGGCTCACCCGACAAGGCGTCCCCGTCTTGAAACGACCCACCTCAAATCCAAGCCCCCGCAGACAATCGCTCAGGGCGGAACTCGCGTCGGCCATTCGTCCGCCTGGCTTTGAATGTTCGCCCACATGGAGGAGCCCGCGGAGAAAGGTTCCCGAGGTGACCACCACCGAATCCGCGATGAACCCAACTCCAATGTCTGTTTCAACTCCGACCACGCGCGAGCCGCTCACCTGAATGTGCCCTACGGTCGCCTGTTTGATGTCCAATCCGGTCGCCCGCTCCAGCACCGCCTTCATGCGGAATTGGTAGGCTTTCTTGTCGCACTGCGCCCGAGGCGCTCGGACACTCGGCCCCTTGGTCCGATTCAGCATCCGAAACTGAATTCCCGTTGCGTCGGCATTGGTTCCCATCGCTCCACCGAGCGCATCGATCTCCCGGACGATGTGCCCTTTTGCGAGTCCACCTATCGCAGGGTTGCACGACATCTGGGCGACGGTGTCGAGATTTTGGGTCAGCAGGAGCGTCGTGCTCCCCAGCCGGGCGGCCGCCAATGCGGCTTCCACGCCCGCATGCCCGCTGCCGATGACGACAACGCCATACTTTTTAGGAGCTTTCATGTTCCACGTGGAACGCCCGTCCCGAGATATAAGCTTGGGAGACTCATTATATAGGTGTAACCAACTTATGACGAATATTTAATGAAGCATCCAGAATCATTTTTCTTGGGCTGCCAACTGGCCGGCTTCCCTCGTCGCGAGCTTAGGACTCTCGTCGGCCATGGAAACATCCGCCGCCGCATCTATTTCGGCCTGTTTTAGCAACCGTAAGGCTATCCTTCCCAACAGGATAAGTATAATCGCCGCACTCGCAAAACCGCCTAACCAAATCCAGTATTCGATCGCCGCCGGATGACTCTTGCCTCGCGCCAGGTTTAACCCGAGCTGCCCCAGCGTTCCCAAGTAACAATAAAGGAAGAGCCCCGGCGCCTGTCCGATCGCCACCCAAAGCATGCAGGTCCGAAAGCGGATCCGGGTCAGCCCGTAGAGATAGTTGAGCAGACTCGTGGGAAAAAGCGGGTGCAGCTGGCTGAGCAAAATGATCTTCCATCCCTCCCGCTCGACGGCGGGCTCCAACGCAACCAGCGTCTGGTTCCTCATCAATTTCCTTTTCAGCCATGCCCGGCCGATCCACCGGCTGATGAAGAACGAAATCGCCGCGCCTCCCACGTTGCCCACCAGCGCGATCAGGAAACCCCACCAAAGCCCAAAGAAAAACCCCGCGCCCACACTCAACACCCCGCCCGGCAGAAGAAGCACATTGCAACACGCATAAAGCAGCGGATACCAAATCGCACTCCACGCGCCCCACCTCATGACGCGCTGTTGAATATCCGCGATGATATCGACCAGCGGAAAGGCGCGGCTGAGAAAAAATAACGAGACGGCGACCAGGATCAGGCCAGCAAGCTGAATAATGATTGCGCGCCGGATGTGGACCATTGCGCAACATTCATCGCGGCAAACCTGCGGCGCAAATACCCCGCAAGAGCTTTCGCCGGGAGCGAGCGCCGCGATTAAGACCGCTCGAGATCCCGGATCATCCTGGAAAGCGCGGCTATGTGGGCCGGGGTCGTCCCGCAACAACCACCGATCAGGCGGGCGCCCTTCGCCACGAGGTCGCGCGCATCGGCCGCGAACGATTCCGGAGTTACCTCGTAGGCAAGACGGCCCTCTTTGGGCATGGGGTTTCCGGCCGTGGGATAAACGGCGAGCGGACCTTCAACCGTAACGTGCTGCAGTAGCTCCGCCATTTTTCTCGGATCGTTCAGGCAATTCACGCCGATAATTTTCGCGCCCATATCGCGCAGCCTCGTAAATGCTTCGGCCAACATTGTCCTGCAACGCAACCGTCCATCGGCTCCGCACGCGAAGCAGCAGATCTCTGGCAGATCGCTCACCGCGTTCTTTGCCTGTAATGCAATCTCCATCTCGTCGAGTTGCGTGAACGTCTCAAAAAAAATCACGTCAACCCCGCCATCCGCCAAGACCGTTATTTGTTCGCGGAAACACGACGCCCGATCAATTCCTCCCGCGTCTGCTTCATCCGCCGTAATGCCCAGCGGTCCGACGTTCCCGGCGATGAAGATCTCTCGCCCGCCTGCGGCGCCCTTCGCTACTGCGACCGCCGCCCGATTGATCTCGCAAACGCGCTTCTCCATGCCGAACCGGCCAAGGCGCACCGCGTTCGCCCCAAAAGTGTTCGTCGTGATGACACGCGAGCCCGCCGCGATGTATTCCTCATGGATGTTTCGAATGCGTTCCGGTTCGGAGACACTAAGCTCCTCGAGGCAGCGTTCGATCAGCGCGCCGGCATTCAGCAACAGCGTCCCCATCGCGCCATCGCCGCAGACGACTCGCGTTTCGAGTTCGCCCAGCAAGTCCATTGCATGCTCCTCCTACGGCGGGCAGATCGCAAAAACGCGCGCCGGAAAACCCGAACCTCCTTTTGGCTTCGGGAACGTCGCGACGATCAGGGCGCCACTTTCCGGGACCTGATCGAGATTGGTCAGCAACTCGATTTGGTAATGATTGGTTTTAAGAATGTAAGTTTCGAGGGAGTAATCCTCTTTGGACGTGGCGATTCCTGGATCAGTGTCCGTCGTCTCATGGCCTGAGGCGGTGATTTTGCATTCTTCGTAGAGATACTTTAGCGCCGGCATGCTCCAGCCGGGATAATGGGAAACGCCCGCTGCGTCCTTGTTTTCCATCGCCGCGGCGTCCGGCCACCGCTTGGACCAGTCCGTCCTCATGGCCACGAAAGCGCCCTGCGGGATGCGCCCGTGATCCGCTTCCCATTTCTTGACGCGTTCGAGGCTCAACGTGTAATCGGGATTTTTCGCCGCCTCGTCATGAACGTCGATAACCACCAGCGGCAGGATCATTTCCTTTAGGGTAATTTGATCGACAGTCCGCAACCCGCGAATGAAATGCGCCGGCGGATCGACGTGCGTTCCCCATTGCCCGACATGGGTAAAAATCTCCGTGAAAAATCCTGTGCCGAGTGATCCACGTCCCTTTTCATACCAATACGCCGTCTCTCTCTTTTCGTCCGGGAACCCCTTCCACCGTGGGATCCCTGGCTCGAACGCGTGCGTCAAATCCACGAACCTCTTGCTTTCGAGAATCTTTTGGATCTCGAGCAGCGTCGGTTCGGCTGCGCGCACGGCGGCCGTGGCCAGGACCAGGAGCCCGAGAATCACCGCTTTCGTCCACTTCATTTCGCGTTGTTAAACGATCGCTCAACAAGAAGCCAACAAGTTCGAATAAGACCCGGGTTGTTGCGTCTGCCTTTTCGCCCTTCGCTTGTCGGTTCTGGCGTGCGGTGTTATCAACAGGACGCCAGTCGTGCGCGGTGAGAGGTGGAAGGGCGAGTCCAAACGAGTTGTTCGCGACGATAAGATTAAGAACTGTTTCGTGATTCAAAAATAATTCTTAAAGAAGGTGTTAAAAACTCTCCCATCCAGTCCCTCTTCGCTCGCGGAACCGCCCATTTTCCCTCTGGCGCAAGCCGCAACCGTGGACCCGCTCAGGCCCGTGGTGGGCGACGAACTCGACGACACCGCGGAAGACAGCTTGTTCGAGCGTTTCGCCTGGCTCTATATCTTCTGCCGCGAAAAGCTTTTCCGTGACGACACCGAGCGGATGATCCGTGCGCTTTGGCCAAATGGAAAGCCGGCGGCCGGCGAGAAAGTCATCGAGCTTGGCTGTGGGCCCGGATTCTATTCCTGTAACTTAGCGGAACGCTTTCGCGAGATATCGGTGATCGGAATAGATCAGTCGCCCAGCCAGTTGAAGTGGGCCCGGGAAAAAAGAAACGAGCTCGGCCTCAACCATTGCCGTTTCCGAAGCGACAACGTCCTCGAGCTTTCGCACCCCGCCGGGAGCTTCGACGTGATGATTGCGTCGCGCCTTTTCACCGTCTTGCCAAATCGTCGGCGTGCGGTCGCGGAGATGTTTCGGGTGCTGCGCCCTGGGGGACGTTGTTTCATCGCCGAACCGCGGTACGCGTTCTGGGCCTCGATTCCGCTTTTCACCATGTGGGTGCTGGCGGGACTCACGAATTTCAAGAACGGCTACCGCGAGCCGAGCCGGGCGAAAGTGCTCTCGCTCCGCGAAATGAATCGGCTCTTCGCTTCGCAGCCCTGGCGGAAGATGGAGACGTGGACGGACGGGCGATATCAATACGCCCTCTGTGAAAAGGGTTGACCCGCGCTGCGTTCAAACGCAGAGAGCACGCCGGCATGAAGGCTGTTTATCGCGTCCTCGATCCCGGTGTCTCCGGCCAAATTCCCGCGGGCCTCTGTGCTCTTGCGGTCATGACGAAGGCGCCGCAGGCCGGAAAGGTTAAGACCCGGCTGACGCCTCCGCTCTCGTCCGAGGAAGCGGCGGCGCTCAACACTTGTTTCCTGCGCGACACCGCCGCGGCGATCATGAAAACAGCGGAGCAGGGAACCGCGCGGGGCATTGCCGTTTACACGCCGGTCGGGGCGGAAGCAGCTTACGTTGGGATATTGCCCGACGAATTCGAGCTTGTGCCGCAACGGGGCGACGCGTTTGGCAAAAGACTGGTTTGCGCCACCGAAGATCTTCTCCAGCTCGGGTTTGATTCGCTGTGTCTGATTGATTCGGACAGCCCAACCGTCCCGCAAAAGGCGTTCGCCGAAGCAGTCAGACTTTTATCCGATGAAAACGATTCGGTGGTGCTTGGGCCTTCCGATGACGGTGGATATTATTTGATCGGCTTAAAGAAACTCCACCGGCAGCTTTTCGAAGGCATCGATTGGAGCACCGACCGCGTTCTCGAACAAACCGTTCAGCGTGCTCGAGAGATCCATCTCCCGGTGCACCTCCTGCCAACCTGGTATGACGTGGACGATCGCGCCACGCTCAATCGTCTTTGTCAGGAATTCTTCGGCGCGAATGGTAGCGCAAGCGCCGGTTATCCTGCGCCCGCGACCCGCCAGTTCCTGGACGAGCTCTTGCGACGCGAAGGCCGGCAGCGCATCTGGCCCGACAAGTCACAACCATGAGTTCGCATCAGAAACGCGCTCTGGTTACCGGCGGGGCCGGGCTGATTGGCTCGCATGTCGCCGATTTATTGCAGCGCGAAGGATGGAGCGTTCGCATCCTCGATAACCTTGAGCCGCAGACGCATCGCAAAGGCAAGCCGGCCTGGATCAGAGACGACACCGAGTTCATCGAGGGCGACGTCGCCGACCGGCAGACCATCAGCTCCGCGCTGCAAGACATCGACGTTGTCTTTCACCAGGCGGCCTACGGCGGTTACATGCCCGAGATTGCGAAATACGTTTACGTGAACAGCTTCGGCACCGCGCAAATGCTGGAGATCATTCGCGAACAAAATCTGCCGATTAAGAAAATCGTCGTCGCTTCTTCACAGGCGGTTTACAGCGAAGGCGCCGCGACCTGTCCGGAGCACGGGCTCGTTTTTCCCGACGTTCGCCCGGTCGAACAACTGCAAGCCGGCGATTGGGCCGTGCATTGTCCCATCTGCGAGGCGGTCACGGAAAGCGCGCCGACTCCCGAGCGCGCGCCGGTCGGCGGCGAAACCGTTTATGGCCTCACCAAAGTCGATCAGGAAAAACTCGTGTTGCTTTGGGGCAAACAGATCGGCATTCCGACCGTCGCGTTGCGCTACTCGTGCACCTACGGTCCCCGCCAATCGATCTTCAACCCCTACACTGGCGTCATCGCGATTTTTTGCACCCGGCTTCTCAACGATCTCCCGCCGGTCCTCTATGAAGATGGGGAACAGACGCGCGACTTCTCCTTCGTCGAAGATATCGCGCGCGCGAATTTGCTCGTGGCCGAAAGCGACAAGCTCGATGGCCTGCCCGTCAATGTCGGCAGCGGCGAAGGCGTCAGTATTCGGAAAGTGGCGGAGCAAATTTCCGACGCGCTCGGCATTCAGATCGCGCCCGAAGCGAAGGGTGAATTTCGTCCCGGTGAAATGCGGCATCTCACCAGCGGCACGGAGCGTATCCGCGCGGCTGGTTACGCGCCCCAAGTCGATCTCGCAACCGGAATCGGCCGCTATCTCGATTGGATCCGACAGCAGGCGGACGTGCGCGATTATTTTAGCGAGGCCGCGGATGTTCTCCGCAGCAAAGGGATCGTTCATCGCGTAAAGTCGAGCGGTGAGCGAGGCCGTTAAGATCCCCGATTTCAATTCTTCGGTCGTCGAGCACGCACGCAAGGATTTCCCGCTGCTCGATGCCGAAATGAGTGTCGCGGACGCGCTCGACCAGATCCGCCGCGAAGGCGTGGGCGAACGCGTCATCTATTTTTTCGCGGTCGATCCCGAGGAACGTCTCGTCGGTGTTTTGCCGACACGCCGCTTGCTTACGGCGCCGCTCGAGACGCGGCTGGAGGAAATCATGGTGCGCCGGGTCATTGCGATTCCGGCAACCGCTACGGTGCTCGAAGCGTGCGAATTTTTTGTTCTCTACAAGTTCTTCGCCTTTCCAGTCGTCGATCGGGGGCACCGCGTTGTCGGCGTCGTTGATGTCAGCTTGTTTGCCGAAGAAATGCTGGAGGCCGGCAAAAGGGAGGCGCCGCGCCCCGCCGTGGCGAATCTTGCGGACGATGTTTTCGAAGTGCTCGGCTTTCGCATCGCCCAAGTCCGCGGCGCGTCGCCCTGGCGAGTTTTTCGCTACCGGTTCCCCTGGCTGCTCGCGACCGTCGCAGCCGGCACCGTTTGCGCTCTGCTCGCCGGCGCCTTCGAAGCCACCCTCGCCAACAGCCTGGTGATCGCTTTTTTCCTCACCATGGTGCTCGGCCTGAACGAAAGCGTGAGCATGCAATCGATGACGCTCACGATCCAGGCGTTGCGGGTGAACACGCTGACACGCGCCTGGTTTCTCCATAATTTCCGCCGTGAAATTGTGACCGCGCTGCTGCTCGGGACCGCGTGCGGAGTTCTGGTCGGCGCGATCGTCTGGATCTGGCGCCAGGACGTGGACGGGGCGCTGGTTGTCGGTTGCACCATTACCGTGTCTCTGGTGACGGCCTGCCTGTTCGGCTTTAGTGTTCCGTCGTTGCTGCATTGGCTGAAGCTTGATCCGAAAATCGCAGCCGGCCCGGTCACTCTCGCCGTCACAGATTTCTTCGCGCTCGCCTTTTATTTCACGCTGGCCTGGCTGGTCCTGGGATGAAGATTTCGGTGATCATTCCAGCTTTGAATGAAGAAGAGCCGATCGCGGCTGTGGTGCGCGATTGCCTGGCGACCGGATTGCCAGGCGAAGTCATTGTGGTTGATAACGGCAGCACGGATCGCACAGCCGAACACGCGCGAGCGGCGGGTGCGAAAGTCGCGCCAGAGCCGACACCCGGTTATGGCCGCGCCTGTGCCGCGGGGATTCGTGCGCTGTCCGCAAATTGCGAAATTGTCGTCTTTCTCGATGGCGATGGGAGCGATTGCCCGGAGTTCATGGGGCAACTGGTCCAACCGATCATTCGGAACGAACAAGATTTCGTGATCGGCTCGCGCACGCGTGGAAAGCGCGAGCGAGGCAGCATGAATTTCCAACAGGTTTTCGCCGGCCGAATTGCGGGCGTGCTTCTTCGATTGCTCTACGGCGTTCGTTATTCCGATATGTGTCCGTTTCGCGCCATCCGGCGGGGTGCGCTGGAAAAACTGGGGATGAAGGAAGCCACCTACGGCTGGAACCTCGAGATGCAGATGCGCGCGCCGCGGGCCGGCTTGCGCACGCTGGAGATCCCGGTCGATCATCGCTGCCGGACGGGTGGTGAATCAAAAGTGTCGGGAACGCTGCGCGGAACATTCGTCGCCGGCACGCGGATCATCGCGACTCTTTTTCGCGTCGCTGCCGAGCGCAGCTAACTGGAGCCGGCCCGCCCTCAGGCCGGCGGGATTTACTCTGCTCCTCGCAAAGTGAAAATGAGGAAATAATCCACGCTGTCGCTTTTCACGAAGTCGTGTCGCGCGACCAGCGCGAGTCCTGCCTGCGCGGCTTCTTTGATGGCCACGTCCGCGTTCACTCCGTGATCGTCGCCCTTTCCGCTCTTGTCGATAATTCCGAGCCGCGCGCCGGAACGCAGCGCGGGACGCAACCGGCGCAGGAACGCGATCGGCTGCGCAATTTCGTGATAGGTCTTGAGGAGGAGGACCGCATCGACGCTGCTTCGCGGCAGCATTGGATCATCCGGTTTTCCGAGCACGGTTCGAATATTCGAAAGCTTCTCCCGTTTCGCCCGCCGTTTGATGTGGCGGAGATATTCCGGATTGATCTCGACCGCGTAAACGCTGCCGTCGGTCCCAACTCTCCGCGCGCTGCGCACGGTGAACCAGCCCGAACCCGCGCCGATATCGGCGACGTGCGAGCCGCGTTTGATGCCGAGCAAATCCATCACGCGATCGACCTGGAGTTTCTGCGCGCGCTCAGGGCCTTCGAAAATGGCGAGATCGCCTTTATAGGGTTCGCTCGTCGGTCGCTGTGCGTGGACGAGCTCGTTCCAGCCAAGCAGAACGCCAACAAACAGGGAGAAGGCAATCCTCGTTACTGGCATCCGATTAGCATAATGCAGAGTGGCGATGGAGCGCTGGGCTAAATTTGTATTCAGTCCGGCGGTTGGCGCTGTAGTCTCGCGAGATGACCCGTGGGAGAGCCATCGGCGCCGGATTTTTCGCGGGCTTCGTTGCGGGCCTGCTCATGACGGCAGCAATGCTCTTGCTCGCCTGGTTCTTCGGCATCGCAACCCCGCTCGCCATCCTCGGGGATCGCATCTCGGTGTTTATTCCGGCGGAGATATTTCTTTCGCTCATGGGCCGAGTCGGCGGCTACAACAACATGAAGCAGCTCGGCGTTGCTTCCGTGATCGTCGGGCAAGTCCTAGTCGGTGGTTTGGGAGGAATGGTCTACGGCATCGCGGTGCGCCGCTGGCGCGAGCCAGGTTATCTTTTCACCGGCGCCTTTTTCATTCTTCTTCCGCTTGCAGCGAGCGCCTTTTTCTTGTGGCCGGTTCTGGGCACCCATTATTACGGGCTGCCAATCAACCGGGCGACGGGCGTTACGCTCCTCGGTCTGCTCTGCGCATTTTTCATTTTCGAGCGCACGCTGGTGTTCGCTTTTCGTTTTCTCACGCGTCCGCGCGGGCAGATTAACGATCTGGAATTCAGTCCGCCGATTGGCCGGCGGGCATTGGTTCTAGGCGGCGTGGGCATTCTGATTGCCGGAGGTGGTTACGAACTTCTGCGCAGACTCTACGGCATCGCGACATTCAGCTATGACGGCACTCAGTACAAAGGCCGCGTCGTCCAGCCGATCACGCCCAATGACCAATTCTACTGCGTGACGAAAAACGTCGTTGATCCGCAGGTGAACCCATCGCTCTGGCGGTTGGAGGTCACCGGTCTGGTCAAAACGCGCCAGACCTATCGCTTGGAGCGCCTCAAATCGCTCCCCGCAGTCACGCAGGAGACGACGTTAATGTGCATCAGCAATGGTCTCGATGCAGGGCTCATGAGCAATGCTCTTTGGAAAGGCGTGCCGATGAATGTGCTCTTGAACGCGGCCACACCGTTGCCCGGCGCCGCGAAAGTGCGGCTGCACGGCGTCGATAACTACACCGACACTTTCCCGCTCGAAAAGGCGATGGACCCGACGACGCTGGTGGTCTACGAGATGAATGGTGAAACGTTGCCCAACCGGCATGGATTTCCGGCCCGGGCAATTGTTCCCGGGTACTTCGGCGAAAAACACGTGAAATGGATCACGCGGATCGAGGTCGCCGATGAAAGCGCGATTGGGTTCTACGAAAAACAAGGCTGGGGCCCGGACTTCATCGTTCCGACGCGATCGCGCTTCGATCAGCCGGACAATTATTCGATCTCCCGCAGCGAAGCGGCCGCCAACGGTATCGCGGTGCGCGGCATGGCATTCGGCGGCGATCGCGGCGTCTCGCGCGTCGAAGTGAGTTTTGACGATGGTGGAAACTGGCAGGAAGCGAAGCTCGATTATCCCGGAACGAAATTATCATGGACGCTTTGGAGCTATGATTGGCGGCCGCCAGGCCCAGACAATTACACCCTCGTGGTTCGGGCGACCGACGGCGAAGGCGCCGTGCAGGAGTGGGACGAAGATCGCCCTTTCAAATCAGGGACGACGGGATTTCACAAGATCACGGTCTATGTGACTTAATTGGAGGGACGCGCGCCGTCGCGTCCGATGGCCTGCTTAGACTGGGGGCTGCATGCGTGCGACGACCGTCTATTTGGATTTCTACCATCGGACGTTGCTTCCGCGCGAAAAGCTTTAAGGGCTTAGCGTCGAGCCCGCCTTCAGCGGCATTGCCCCTGCTTAAGCCATAACAATGAGTTCTTCCCAATCGGCGCCTGCACTAGCGATATGCGCAAATTGCGGGCAAGAAACGGCGAGCGCCTTTGTTAAGACCGTAAAAAAGCGTCGGATTTGTGCCCTGTGCGCCGACCGGGCAATGAAAGCGGAGGCAGCCGCACAAGCCGATCTCGAAGACCACCGCTTGAACGGTGGCCTTGGGTGGCTTTGGAAACACATCACGTACATCGCTTATGTGAGCGTGGGCGGTGTTGCGTTGCGCTACCTCATCAAGAGCTACCTCTCGACTCACTAATCACGATTGCCGCTCCTCAGAATCGAACCCAATAAAAACATAACCATTATGATCGAAATCCTCCTTCTCTCTTTCCTGTGGAAGAAAATGGGAACCAATCTGCGTAACAAGGGATGGGGAACCACCGTTTGGATGCAACTCGCCGTCGTCCTCGCCTGGTTTGGCAGCATGATTGTCGCCGGCTTCGGTTATGGGGTCTATGTCGTCCTGACGGAAGGCCCGGAAGCGGCAGAAAATCCCGATATGATGGTGCTCTATCCGCTCTGCTTCCTCGCTGGCGCCGCGGGCGTTGGGCTCCTCTTCACGATCGTTTCTTTCTTCCCGTCGCACGAGCTGCCGCAGACCTGGACAATCACGGCGGACGCTAAATAAGCGTGGGGCACGCGCCTATCTCTGGCAGCGCACGCACCAGGCCGTTGTCCGACCGCCGATCATCGCTTTCTGCAACGGCGTTCGATGCTGCGGACAGACGCCTTCACGTTTCCACTTTTGATGGATGAGCCAATCACGGGGCAGATCGGCGAAATCGGGGCCGACGATGCGCAAAGATTCGCTCGCGACGAAGCGGGTCTCGTTGAACAAGCGCGCGCGCCGCGCCGCGGAGAGGGTCCCGGCCGGGGCCAGCGGGGAAATCTTCGCGCGCCAAAGAATCTCGTCGGCCATCCAGTTGCCGATGCCGGCAAAGCCGCTTTGCAATAACAGAACGGCTTTCACGGGGGCGCGCGCATGGCGCCGCAGGAACGCGTCGAGGAATGCGCGATCGAATGTTTCGGATGCAATGTCAGGCGCGCCCGATCGCCACCAATCCGGAGGCGTTTTTCCGTGATGAAAGCGCACGCGTCCGAAGAGCCGAGCGTCGCGGAAAACGAGGGCACGTTTGGTTTGGCGCAAGACAAGGTGGTCATGCTTCTCGGGACGAAAGCGGGGCGGCTCGATCCGCAATTTGCCGGTCATGCCGAGGTGAAGGCCAATCCAGTTGCCGCCGGAGAATTCGAAGAGCATCTGCTTCCCCCAGGCGAACGAGCGCAGAAAACGGCACCCGGTTAATTCCCGCTTCAGCACGCGCGGATCCGAGCCGCGAAAGATTCTCTTCTGGGCGTGCAGTTCTACCGTCGCGATCTTCTGGCCGAGGCCGGGATCCCATTGCCTGCGATAAAATTCCACTTCGGCCAGTTCCGGCATCGCGCAAAATAGCCAACCTATTCATCCTGTCGATTAAGGTAAGGGCGGAGGTAGAAAACTTGCGGGACGCACAGACTGCAAGTTGCAAGTCTGTGTTCCCTTGCGCGGTGTGCTACGTTTCCTTATGGAGAAAGTGATCATCGTCGGGAGCGGGTGCGCGGGATTGACGGCGGCGATTTATGCCGCGCGCGCGAACCTGAGTCCGCTCGTGCTCGAAGGAACTCAGCCTGGCGGTCAGCTCTCGACGACGACGTTGGTCGAGAATTTCCCCGGTTTCCCGGAAGGAATCGATGGACCGCAGCTCATCATCAACATGCACACGCAGGCGGAGAAATTCGGCGCCCGCTTCGCCTATTCGGTGGTGACCGATTTCGAGCCGCTCGCGGATCATATTCGCATCAAAGCCGATGACGAATGGCTGGAGACGCGCGCTCTCATCGTGGCCAGCGGCGCCTCGGCGCGGTGGCTGGGGTTGGAGAATGAGGAGAAGCTCGTCGGCCATGGCCTCACGTCGTGCGCGACCTGCGACGGCGCGTTTTACCGGAACGTGCCTGTCTGCGTGATCGGTGGCGGAGATTCCGCGGCTGAAGAAGCGCTCTTCCTCACCCGCTTCGCCTCAAAGGTTTATCTCATCCACCGGCGCGACGAGCTGCGCGCCTCCAAGATCATGGCGGACCGCGTCCTCGCCTGCGAAAAGATCGAGCCGATCTGGAACACGGTCGTCACGCGTTATGTCCCCGATGAAAAGGGAGAGATGTCTGCCGTGAGGTTGCGCAACGTCATTACTCACGAAGAGCGAGAGCTGCCCGTCGCCTGCGTTTTCGTCGCCATCGGACACGATCCGAACACGAAAGCGTTCCAGGGAAAACTGGAGACGGACCCGGATGGTTATCTCCTGGTCAGGCATCTCGCGGAAAGCAAGCACCCGGGCGTTTTCATCGCCGGTGACGTGGCCGATCGGGTTTACAAACAGGCGATTACCGCGGCCGGGTCCGGCTGTGCGGCCGCGATGGAGGCGGAAAAGTATCTCAGCGGATTGGGGAAGTAGCCTGTAGCCGCCGCACCGAGCCGCGCTGTGCTCGCGCTTCGCATGGCGAAGCGGCTACAGTGGAGCCGTTGAAGATCTGCGATCTCACTCAATTCTACTCACCGCTCAGTGGCGGCGTGAAACGCTACGTCCACGAGAAGATAGAACACATCCAGAAGCGTTCACCGGACGACGAACACGTTCTCATTGTGCCGGGCGAGAAAACGGACGTTGTAGCCGGCGAACGTTCCCGAATTTATTCCATCCGTTCGCCGCTGGTTTCTCGAACGTCCCGCTACCGCGCCCTCATAAATCTGCGCGCGGTCGGCGAAATCCTGAGACGGGAGCGACCGGACATTATCGAATCGGCCGACCCTTATCAGGTTGGTTGGAAAGCGGCATCGGCCGGCAAGGCGCTGCGAATTCCAGTTGTCGCGTTTTACCATTCGCATTTTCCGGAAGCGTATCTGCGCGGCGCGGCAAAATTGCTGGGGAAACGCGGAGCCAAATCATTGATGGCGGCGTCGCGCTCTTACGTGCGGAAACTTTACAATCGCTTCCAGGCGACGCTCGTTCCGTCGCCGCAGCTCGCGAGCGTGCTGAAAGAATGGGGGGTCCGCAACGTTCGTGAAGTAAATCTCGGCGTGAACACGGAGCGATTTTCTCCGACTTCCGACGACCCCACCGACACGCGCCGCGCGCTTGGGATCGCACCTCAGTCGAAGCTTCTTTTGTATGTCGGCCGCCTGGCGCCGGAAAAAAACACAGCAGTGCTTTTCAAGGCTTTCAAGAATTTGGCGGCGAAGTCCAAGGCCGGCGAGTTCCATCTGCTGGTCGTCGGTGACGGCCCCCAACGAGAACAATTGCGCCGCCTGGAGACGCAAACGGGAAACGTTAAATGGATTCAGTACTGCACCGACTCGCTGGAACTTGCGCGCTTCTATCGCGCGGCAGACGTGTTCGTTCACCCGGGCACGCAAGAGACATTCGGACTCGTGGCGCTGGAGAGCCAGGCCTGTGCTACTCCTGTCGTCGGGATTCGGGGATCGCAAATGGACCGGATCATTTTCCACGATCAGGATCTCTGGGCGCGCGAGAATACCCCGGAAGCGCTGGCGGAAGCGATCGAGCAATTCGCAAAGGGCGACCTGAAAGCGATGGGAGCCGCCGCCGCCCAGGCCGCGGCCGAGCGGTATGCGTGGCCCCGCGTCTTCGAGCGGTTGTTTTGCATTTACCGCGAGGTCTGCGCAGCGTACAAAGGGTTGAGCCGATGAAAGAGGAAAAAGCATTCACGATCCGCAGTTACCGCGCGACCGACCGCGCGGCGGTGCGGCGTTTGTGTTGCCAGACCGGCTTCCTCGGCGACCCGATCGATCCCGTTTTTCACGACCACGAATTGTTCGCGGATTTCCTTACGACCTATTACACGGACAAGGAGCCGGAATCGTCGTTCGTGCTGGAAGTGAACGGCGAAATCCGCGGCTACCTGCTCGGCTCGCGCAAGCCGCTCTGGAACCAATTCTATTCTTTTCGACAGAATGTCCGCCTCTTCTTGCGGGCGCTCTGGCGCTATCCGCGTTACGATGAGCGCTCGAAGCGCTTCATCCGCTGGATGATCAGCCACGGCTGGCGCGAAGTGCCCGCCGCGCCGCGCCGCACCCCGCATTTCCACATCAACCTCCTGCCCGATGCGCGCAAGATGTCGACCACGCGCGCGCTCTTGAGCGCGTACTTTAGCTATCTCTACGGTTGCGGCGAAAAACACGTTTATGGCCAGATTGTCACCTTCGAGAGCCGGCGCGGGGAGAAGATGTTCGAGCGCTATGGATTCAAGGTGATGAACCGGGCGGAGATCACAAAGTACAAGGCGTATTATCCCGAGTCCGTTTATCTCAGCACGGTAATCAAGACCCTTGAAACGGCCGAGCCGCTAACGGTGGACGTGCGCTCCCGCTTGTAGGCGAAGCGGCGGGGTCTCGTGAGCTAGTGGCCGTTGGGCCAAAAATAGGACTCTGAGCGATCGATTAAATCCAGGATGTAGAGGCGCTCGTCGTCCTCGGGACCGTTCGACAGGCAATCAATCTCGAGCACGCGCGGACCAAAGTCGAAAGCGATCAGAGTGCGCCTGCGATACGTTCTCGTGGCAAATTGAGCGAAGCTTACCTGCCGGCATTTCTCCGATTTTTCCAAGTCGGAAAAGATCTTGAGCAAAGTAGAGCAAAGGATTGCGGTCGCCGAGTCATCAAACGGCCGGCCGCCAAGGAGGACGCGTTTCTCGTCTTCCATCCGAAGGGCGACGGCCGTTTGCGCTTCCGTCTGCGAGCGTATCAGAAGCGCACCGTGATCCATCTCAGCGCGCGCAGTCGCTGGCCACGGACGCGCCGGGGCGAGCGCCGACAACTTTTTGTACCACGCTTCGATAAAGGTAATCGTGCGGTAATCGCGTCTCTGGAGGATTTGCGGATACCCGTCAGCGGGCTCGGGCGCGTATCGTTCCCTGGCCGTAGGATCGGCCGCGACCGCAGGGCAGAGCAGGAGCAGCCAGGCGATGGCGCAGACGAAGACGCTCACCAACCTTTCCCGCGTTTTACGACGGATTGGGAACAACGATGTCGTCGAAATTCTCCTCTGATCCGGGAAACGACCGCAGGTAGGGAGTGCTCGCCTCGACCACGACCGCGTAGATCTTGCCCTGGCGTGTTTGGGAGATGGCGGATGCCAGGGTGATGAAGCCACCGCTGCCTTCGAGCTGAAAATGAGCCAACGTCTTATCACTTTTGGACTTATTGCGGGTGGCGATCACGCGCTGCATGTCGTTCGCTTTCCCGGGTCTCCAACCTTCCTGCGTCTTAATCGTCTCGGCGAGCAGCGACAGCTGGCCACTCGATAATTCCCGCAGGTGGACTTTGTGGAGATTAAGGGCCGGAAAAGTCCTTTGGACCGCCTGGCGATAGGAAGCCAGCTCGGGACCGCTCCCGTAATATCGGCGAACAAACGTCCAGAGCGTGAGGTCAATGTAACTCGGGCCGACCAGCAGAGCCATGAGCGCGTTCCATCCAATCATCTCGTCCGGAAATACGGCGTAACGCTGAATGATATTAATGGCGCCGTGACGTTCGCTGAATCCGCCCCTCGATTCGAGCGCGCCGGGATTGAAGTTGCGCCACGTGACGGATCCCCCGAAGCGCACGTAAAGCCGGTCACCATCTCCGGTGTAAAGCACGCCGCGTTCGCCGTTGATCCTGATGTGAGTCGCGTCCGTAAACATAGAGGTCGAATTGGACCCCCTTTCGAATTTTGGCGGATGCCGCAGGGGAGAGGGGGATTGGGATCCAGTGTGTCACCCGGGCACACCGGAGGCAACTCCAATTAAAGACAGCGCGGGCGTTGCGCGCAGTGGCGGATTCGACTTGCCTCGCCAGAGAGAACGCGGGAACGTCCCTCGCAAACGCCGGCATAGCTCAGTTGGTAGAGCAGCTGATTTGTAATCAGCAGGTCGTCGGTTCGAATCCGTCTGCCGGCTCTCTCAGCTCAATGAAAGGCGAGCACACACATCTCGACGCCCTGGAAAACCACAGCGTTTTCATTCTCCGGGAGGCGAGCCACGCTTTTCGCAACCTGGCGATGCCCTGGTCGATGGGCAAAGATTCCAACGTCCTGCTGTGGCTTACGCTCAAAGCGTTTTTCGGCAAGGTCCCGTATCCGCTTTTGCATATCGACACGACCTACGAGTTTCCGGAGATGCTCGAATTCCGCGAATGGGCGATCAAGCAATACGGCATCACGGTGATCGTGAAGGTGAACACCGAAGCGCGCGCGCGCGGCATCGGTTATGAGACGCACGATCCGGTGACGGTGACGCACGAGCTGAAAACCGTCGCGTTGAAGCAGGCGATCGCGGAACACAAGTGGGACGCGCTCATTACCGGCATCCGCCGCGACGAGGATGCGACCCGGGCGAAGGAACGTTATTTCTCACCGCGCGATGCCGATTCCGAGTGGCACTACAAACATCAGCCACCGCAGTTCTGGGGACAATTCGCCACGAAGAACGCGCCGGGCGAACACCTGCGCGTGCAACCGCTGCTCGATTGGACGGAGCTCGACATCTGGCGCTACCTTCAGCGCGAGAATATTCCCATCCCGCCTCTTTATTTTGCGCGAAACGGCCAGCGCTTCCGCTCGTTAGGCTGCATGCCCATCACTCATCCGATTCCAAGCAACGCGACGACAATTGACGCGATCATTGCCGAACTCGAGCAAACAAGATCCAGCGAGCGCGCCGGCCGCGCGCAAGATCATTATGAGCCGCATGCGATGCAAAAGCTGCGAGCAAAGGGGTTCATGTGAAGCTCGTTTTCGTCGGCCACGTCGATCACGGCAAATCGACTTTGATCGGGCGGATCCTGGAGGAAACGGGGTCGCTTCCCGAGGGGAAGATCGAGGCGCTGCGGGCGAGCAGTCAGGCGCAGGGCCGGCCGTTCGAATACGCGTTCGTGCTCGATGCGCTTTCCGAGGAGCAGGAGCAAAATATCACGATCGATACGACGCAGATCCAGTTTCGCACCGCGCGCCGCAATTACGTCATCATCGACGCGCCGGGCCACCAGGAATTCCTCAAGAATATGATCACGGGCGCGGCCAGCGCCGATGCCGCGGTGGTGGTGATCGCCGCCGATGAAGGCGTCCGCGAACAAAGCCGCCGGCACGGGCAGTTGCTAAGTCTGCTCGGGATTCAGCAGCTGATCATAGCCGTGAACAAAATGGATTTGGTGAATTATGCGGAAGCGCCATTTCGCGAGATCGAGAAAAACTATTCTGCATTCTTGCATGAGCTGGGACTGAAACCCGACGCTTTCATCCCGATCTCGTCGAGCACGGGCGTGAATGTCACGCGCGAGGGGGGTGCGACCGTGGCGTGGTTCAAGGGACGCAATTTGCTCCAGGCGATCGACGAACTCCCCGCACCCGCCTCTGCCGAAAAACAGCCGCTCCGTTTTCCCATCCAGGATGTGTATCGGATGGAGAACCGCCGCATCTTTGCCGGCCGGATCGAATCTGGAACTTTGCGGGTTGGCGATCAGCTTCTCTTCTCGCCTCATAACAAGACGGCGCGGGTGGCCACAATCGAGCGATGGGGTGGTGCCTCGCCCGAATCCGCGCGAGCCGGTGAGTCAATCGGCATCACTCTGCACGACCATATTTTCATCGAGCGCGGGCATGTCGCTTCGCATGAAAATGATGCACCGATCGAGTCGAATCGGGTCCACGCCAAAGTTTTTTGGATCGGACCCGAGCCGCTGCGCGTCGGCGCGCGTTATCGGTTAAAACTGGTAACGCAGGACGTCGAATGCCATGTGGCGGCCGTCGGCAAAGTGATCGACGCGGCAACGCTCGATTCCGCTGCGATCGATCGAGCGGAACTTCGCATCAACGAAGTCGCCGAAATAACGCTGCAGACCCGGGCGCCGCTCGTTCTCGATAATCACGATCGCGTGCCGAGCATGGGCCGCTTTGTCCTGGCGGATGGGGGCACGCTCGTGGGGGGCGGGATCATCTCCGGTGCGGTTTATTCCAGCCGGAAAGAGATCAAGAGCGAGAACATTTTCTGGAGCGAAAGCGAAATCACGGCCGAGCGGCGCGCGCTGCGGAATCAGCATCGCGGCGCGGTCGTCTGGCTAACGGGACTTTCCGGCGCTGGTAAGTCCACCATCGCGCGTGCGCTCGAGAACGAACTTTTTCGTCTCTCGATGCACACCTATGTGCTCGATGGCGACAACTTGCGCCACGGCTTGAACTCGAATCTGGGCTTCGCGCCTGAGGACCGCGCCGAGAACATCCGGCGGGTGAGCGAAGTAGCGAAGCTCATGGCGGATGCGGGCACGGTGGTGATCACTTCCTTCATTTCGCCTTATCGCGCCGATCGAACTCGGGCACGCGCCATTGCCTTGCAAGCGGGAGCGGAGTTCGTGGAAATCTTTGTCGATGCGCCCTTGGCCGTTTGCGAGCAGCGCGATCCAAAGGGACTTTACCAAAAGGCGCGAGCCGGGCAGCTCAAAGGT
Source organism: Chthoniobacterales bacterium (assembly GCA_035630155.1). Lineage (GTDB taxonomy): Bacteria > Verrucomicrobiota > Verrucomicrobiia > Chthoniobacterales > UBA10450 > AV80. The sequence continues at coordinate 24,419 of DASQLH010000344.1, read as the reverse complement.
TTCACCGGCATCGACGCTCCCTACGAACCGCCGGAAGATCCGGAAATTGCGGTGCGAACGCACGAGCAAACGGCCGGGGAATCTGTGTCCCAAATCCTCGCTGAGCTGCTGCCGCGGTTGCGCCTGCAGAGCGGCTAATTTCGAGGGAACCTGTGGGTCGCTCCCGCAAGCTCACTTGCTTACCGTTTGCTGGAACAGGACGGCGCCGTTCGATCGCGAAGCTTTGACGGTCAACCTGGTTAACCGCGGGTCGTTGTTGTCGGGGAAGCACAGCCGAATTCGTGACCGGCTGGCTTTGGGATTTTGTTCTGGTTCCAGATCCGTTTTGATTAACCACCAACCATGGTTGTTTGGAGCACTTGTCCAGGAACCGAGATTTGCATTGCCGTGAACTTCCCAAATTGCGACTTCCTTGAGAAGCGCCGGCTCAAGAATTACCTCCAGGACCAGGTCGGGTTCTCCGTCAGGCACGGCGGCGGGCCCGGCCAGATCGATGCCGGGCTTGCGGAGAAAGGTCAATTCGGGGCGTATCCATCCGGGCGGAGTAATTTCAGCAGCCACCGGCTCCGCGGCTTTTGTTTCGGTGGACTTTACCTCAGGCGCTTTTTTGCAGGCCGTGGTCATCATGATCCCCACGAGGACGCTAAGGGCGAAAATCTTTGAGGCCATGGCACTGGGTGCGGGAGATCCCATCAGCGCCGGCTGCGTCGGAAAACGTTGTACTTCACAATCGCATACACGGCCCGAAGTCCGTCCCGCCATCCTATCTTTTTGCCCTCCTCATAGGTTCGGCCATTGTATGAGATACCGACCTCGAAAACCCTGTACCCACTTTTTGCTACCTTGGCCGTAATCTCCGGCTCAAAACCGAAGCGATCTTCCTCGATGACAATGTTAGCCAGAGCTTCGCGGCGGAACGCCTTATAGCAGGTCTCCATGTCCGTCAGGTTCAAATTTGTAAACATATTCGACAAGAGCGTGAGAAATCGATTGCCGACCATGTGCCAAAAATAAACGACGCGATGAGCGCGGCCTCCCATGAAACGAGAACCGTAAACCACATCCGCCTTGCCGGCCGCAATCGGGTCGAGCAAGAGATGGTATTCCTGAGGGTCGTATTCGAGGTCCGCGTCCTGAACGATGATGACATCACCGGTCGCGGCGCCAAAACCGGTGCGCAACGTGGCTCCCTTTCCCTGATTTTCCGAATGATACAGAATGACATCGGTTTTATCGCGCAGCCGGGTTTCCAGGAGTTCTCGCGTCCCATCGGTGGAGCAATCGTCCACCACGACAATCTCGAGATCGGGAATGCCCGAACAGCGGACAGCCTGCACGATCTCCTCAATCGTCTTGCTCTCGTTATAACAGGGAATTACGACAGAAACCTTCATTGCCACACTTTTGTGTCTTACCGACCGCTAATGTTGTTCTAGCTTACCGACCGTGCGAGCAAAATCCAGCGACACCGGCCAATCATCTTCGACGTGCCGTTCGGCCGTTACTCTCCGGAGGACCCATATGACCTCTTCTTGAGCAGCGCCGGTGTGTGCTTCCAAACGTCGCTAAGAGGTTCGATCGATCTCAAAATAGTCAGCCCGAGAATTCAACTCCCTTACGTGCAACCGTTCAACCTTCCCAGGCTCCTGCCGAAGTGGATACTTTATCTGGTCGTTGCGGCAGTGCCGATCCTAGGCCTGACCGCCCGTCTCACCGAAAGACTGGCATATACGGGTGACGAGCCCCGTTATTTACTCTATGCCCTCTCCTTGAAGGTTGAAGGCAAGCCCCTCATGAGCGAGGACGGCTATGAAAAGCTTAGGCACGAGAGATTGCCCGGTTTCGAACTAGCGGCACAGCCTCTTAACGACGTCCAGCCAGATCCGGATAAGCCGGTCCATTCCATCGTATGGTCGTTGCTTCTTTCACCTTTCGTTACAGGTCTGTCGCTTGCGCAGATCCGCCTTATCTCGCTGATGACCGGGCTGGTTGGATTATGCTTTCTGGCCAAATTGCTCATCGCGCAGAAGCTGCCAATCACTTCGGCTCTGGGATGTCTTATTCCTGCCGCACTCTTCTTTCCCATGTTCCCTTATTACTTCCTCGCCTTGCCCGAGGCCATCTTGTTTCTCCTCGTCTGCATTGCGTTTTGGAATCTGATCGGGACGGGAACGGAAAGATTGCGAGATTTCGCCCCAAGCATCATATGCAGCTGCCTGGCCCCTCTCGTCCACCTCCGTGCTCTTCCACTCTTGGTCGCCGTCTCACTCTACCTGTTTTTGAAACTAGGATGGCGACGTAAGCCGGGCACTTCAGGGATTATCGTTGTTAAAGTTACCGGCATTTATCTAGCCGCTGTGACAGCGGTCATTTTGTACAATTGCCTGATTTATGGAAGCATGCTGGGGTCCGTGACGAGCGGCCGGCCTACATTTTCCTTGGGAGGGATCATAGCGGCTCTTTTAAACTCCCACTTCGGTCTCTTGCCGTACGCGCCGATATTTCTTCTTTCCTTCGTTGGATTAATTGAGGGGCTTTGGCAGCGCAGAGAGTGGAGTGTTCCAGCGTCTGCATTTTTGGTTACGTTGGTAACCACCACAGTGGGTGAGAACCCCGGGGAGACATTTCCGGCGCGCTTTTGGGTAATAGGCGTCCCGGTCTTGGCCATATGCCTGATCGGCTTTTTCCAAGGCCGAATGCTTACGCTGGGAAAGGCAATCCTTTATGCGCTGCTCGGCCTGGTGTCGCTCGCAAATACGGTCATGCTTATAATTGATCCCGGCCTCCACCTGGCTGCGCGAAGCGGGCCGTTCCCCTATGATCGTCTCTTCGAAATAGTGCCATGGATTCACCTCGGCTTTTGGTTGGGCCTGTTTGGGGATACTGATTATCTTCTTAAGGCGGCCGGAGCCTGTGCTGTCTGGGTCGCCATGGCGGCAGCAGCAACGATTTATCGATCGAGGATTCTTACGGCGGTTGCCGTTCTCCTGCTGTTGCTCGGCTTTGAAATCCATCGAGCCAGTCGAGTGAGGTATTCAGCAAGATTAGACCCTGGTTCCTTGGCGGTTGTGGTGGAGGATCGGGCGATTATGCAACGAGCTCCGCTCCGGCTTACGCTCCGTGCCTCTTCGCAGTCGGACTTTCCGAAACACTCGATTATTGTGACGGACGGAAGCAAGCACTGGGAGCAAAAGTCAACAAACAGCGTCCTCCTTCGCCCAAATGAGCCCTGGAAGGTCCCGCTCTCCTTGCGTGTTTCCTGGGAACGGGACCGTCCAGGCGTGGCGGATGCCGACGCCGTCGGAGTCGCCTTGTGCGGTTCGTGGCTTGTTCGGCTGTGGGCTGACGAGCCGTTGTAAGTTAACCGGCCCGTGCGTCCTGGGATCGTCGCAGGCACAAGTGACGCAGGAAGATCGCTTACGGAACGGGTTTGTTTGGGTGAATTATGACTTGAAGATGGATTCGACCAAAGTCGTCAAGACCCCGGAGACGCGCCGAGCGCGCGGCTTGGAGGTTACCAAAATTTGGGAAGCAGAGGCGAACGCCGCTTTGCCCTTCCGGTAGCGTTCGCGTGGAGGGCAACGCTTTGATGGGCCACCAGCCGTGTGATTGAGGAGCACTAATCCAATGTGCTGAACCCTGGTCTGATACCAAGTCCCATACGGTGACCCTGTGTAAGGTCGATTTTGGAAGCTCGAGTTCTATCACTTCATCCGGTTGACCATCCGGCCCCCCGGTGGGACCGGCCACATCAATCTCTGGGAGCTTGACTAACGATACAATGCGCGCTCCGCGAAAGCGATCAATCGCTGTCCGAACAGCCTTTCCGATCGATTGGAAACGCCAAATGAAACGGCCATATTCAATGGCGGTTAAGCCCGGCATTCCCGTGGTGTCGAATTTGACCGACTCAATTCTTGCCCCTTTTGAAAGAACAACTAACACGCCTTCGAAATGAAGCGGCACGACGAAATCGGAAACCGGGACGAGTTCGCGGTGCCCGTTCGCTAGCTTTGGCGGAGTTTCAAGGCCACGGAAAAGAATCCAGTCCACCGGTTGAGCGATGTTAGCGGTAAGCTCGCCCACGGCAGGGGGAGGCCCTGGGAGTTTGCCAGCGACTTCCTCTCGTATCGTCAATAACCACAGCCCCAGGCTAAGCATTAGTGCTATCCCGAAGCTCCAGCGGCCCGCCGCAAATTTCCACGCCTCCTTGACCCCTAGATAGGCGAACAAGGCCAGGAGCGGAAAAGTCCAGAAGAGATAATGAACGAGGAGGAAGCGAAATAAGTTATGAGGCCAGAAATCATTGAACTGAAAATAAAGCACGTACGTAGCGCCGATGCTGAAAAACACACCCAAGGCGCCGAGAGAGTGGCGGCGTATAAAACATACGGCGCCAGGGATAACCAATGGCAGCCAGGGGAGATGCGAGAACAGCGCTGTGCCGGGTTCGTGAAAAACTGGAAACCATGGGAAACGCGAGGACAGCGTCGATCCGGGCTCGTTGAAAACTGCGCTACTATCGACAATAAACCAGAACCACTTCCGCAAAACTGGGTAACCCCCAAACCCCATGCCATTAACGATTTTCTCATAACGCGTAGTCCAGGAAGCGAATACCACCTGATTAACCAGCAAAACAAATCCCCAAAAAAAACAGACGATGGCCAGACAATAAAGACCCGTTCGAATTCTGTCGGACCACGAGGGAAGGCGTAAGAGACCGATTCCAATCAAAAGCCCCATGCAAAAGGCGTCTGCTTGACGACACAAATAGAGAAGGCCAACACATAAAGCTGAGAGAAGCAGCCGTTTTCTCGTTACCGGTTCCAAGGCAACCAAAAGGATCATCGCGTAAGCCAGAAAGTGGGTCGGAATAGTATTCCATGGCACTACCAGCATATCGGATAATAAACCGCTATAAAAAAAGGTGAATGCGGCCATTAATAACACCGTCTCGAAAGGCGTGATTAGCCGCCTGGCAATTTCAAAGAATAGAGCGGCAATACCCACGACCAGGATCAGGTTCGGAATCAGGAACGCGTGGTTTGGCATCCAGTTATAAAACAAGGCGCCCAAAGCCGGGTACCCGAAAGCGTAGACATAAGAATCGGGCGTAAGACTCCCCTGAGCCAGGCTAGCAGCGCATTTCAAATAATGGCCCTGGTCCGCCCAACCCCACCATCCGATCGGATAATAAGCGCCTGGACGGTAGCCACACTGCTGGTACGCGCAAAGGTAGAGTAGGGCCACGGCACCAAGGAGGCAAAGCCGCCCCACCCAAGACTCCAGCCACCGATTGGCGAGATGCGACAAGTGCGCTAGTCTCGTTGAATCAGCATTCTCTAGTTTCGAAAACATTTCTTCGCTCTAAAATCGACATGACGGGAGTGCGGGTTAGTGGCTAATTCTGGGTCTGATGGATAACATCCAAGCCGCGCCCCCCACTGCCATGCCGCGCATTTTGTATTCACTAACCGGATGCACGATAGCCGTTTCGACCGAAATACCGCAAGCGATCGTTTTGGCGAGATCCTTCCTGAAGTTCCATCCGGAAGGCGAATTCGTCGTCCTAATTCTCGATAAGGGGGCGGAACCAGAAATTTTTCCGGCGGGAACACGCGTGTTATCCATGGCGGACCTCGGCCTCGAGGCCGGCGACGAGTGGCGTCTGCCGATGATCTACAGTGGACAACAGCTGGTCGCCCTCCTCATGCCGGCGCTGCTTCGGAGTGTGCTGAACTCTGGTGCAACGGCCGCGGCATATTTCGAAGTAACGACAGAGGTGTACGATTCGTTGTCCGACATCTCGGAAGTGATCCACGCCAACGAGGCGCTCACTGCCACGGAAACAGTGCGGAGTGCGCTCGGTGCCGATTTAGGTCCAGGGTTCATCGCAGCTCGGCGTGGCGCGGAAAAGAGATTGCGTTCGTGGTTCGAGAGCTCGCGGAAGCAAAATCCCAGCGGTGACGTTAGAAGCACCGACTCAGGTCAGGCAGGGGAGCACTGGTTCAATTCCATTCCTCATCGGGTATTAACGATCCCTGGATTCGCGGTTGGTTGCTGGAGCCTGGAGCCGGAGACGGTTGCCTGGACGGGAGAACATTACGAAGTGGAGGGAGAGCCACTGCGGTCTTTTGACTTTCGCGGCTATGATCCGGACAAGCCGCATTTGTTGAGCAAACATCAGGGTCTGGAGCCGCGGATTCTGTTAAGCGAGTGGCCCGTGATCGCGAAATTATGCGACGAATATCGCGATAAGGTCATGGAAGCTGGATACGGCAAGTTCGGCGACCACGCCTATCCCTTCGATTATCTCCCGAGCGGTCTTCGCATCGATCAACGCATGTTGCGTCTCTATCGGGAGGCGTATGGGATGTACAAAGGGGGATCGGCAAAAGAGCCGCCAAGCCCTTTTGGTCCTGAAGGAGAAGAAGGGTTCTTGAATTGGTTGAACGAACCAGTCGGGAAAGCCTCACCTGTGGTTACGCGGTATATGCTCGCGGTCTATAACGAGCGAAAAGATGTGAAGAAGGCCTTTCCCGATCCAGGCGGGGCGGACGCGGGCGACTTCCGTGATTGGTACCTCCGTTATGGCCATCGCGAGTTAGACTTGCCCTCGGTCCTCTTACCCCTTGATGTTCGGCCGGGGGCCGAAACCAGCGGAGACGTATCCGCTTTAATTTCCGCCGCGCCGGTGAACGTGGCCGGCTATTTTCGCGCCGAATTGGGGATCGGCGTTGCGGCGCGTGCCCTCCTTACAGGCTTGGAAGCCGCCGGCATCCCATTTAACACCATCCCCTTTGGCGCCACCGCCAGTCGCCAAAGTTATCCCTTCGTCGGCCGCGGCGCCGAGCTTCGCGACGCAGATCTAAACATCGTGTGCGTGAATCCCGATCAGTTTCTTAATTTTGCGGAACAGACCGGACCTGAGCTCAGGCACGGGCGCTACACAATTGGCGTGTGGTTTTGGGAAGTCGAGGATTTCCCAAAGCAATTCCATGTCGCCTTTGACTACGTGGATGAAGTCTGGGTCGCGAGCGAGTTCATGCGCGAGACGTTTCTGAAGGTATCGCCCAAATCTGTCTTCAAGTTCCGGCTCCCGGTGCTGATCCCGCAGATTGATCCGGCCCTCTCCCGCGCGGATCTGGACTTGCCCGACAAGTTTGTCTTTCTCTTCAGTTTCGATTTTCTTAGCGTCCTCGAAAGGAAGAATCCGCTGGGCGTGATTGAGGCCTTTACGAAAGCCTTTTCAAACGGTGAAGGGCCGGCCCTGGTAATCAAAACAATCAATGGTGACAAGCGACCCCTCGAGACGGAGAAGCTCCGCTATGCCAGCCGCGAACGCCCCGATATCATACTGATGGACGGTTACCTTTCCCAGATAGAGAATAACACGCTTACGGCCCTCTCAGATTGCTACGTGTCTCTCCATCGCTCGGAAGGCTTTGGCTTGACGATGGCGGAAGCAATGGCTTTGGGAAAACCGACGATTGCGACCGCTTATTCCGGCAACCTTGAATTCATGACGGCGAACAACAGCTACCTATGTCCTTTTCGCCGATGTAAAGTTGGCCTCGAACGGGAACCCTATCCGTCGGAATCACACTGGTCCTGCCCTGATGTAAACGCCGCCGCTGGGTTAATGCGGGGTGTCTATCAAGACCCAGCCGAGGCGCTAAAGCGCGGCACGCGTGCGGCGGAGGACGTGCGCGCGTTGCATTCCCCGGCGGCGGCCGGCCAGATAATCGCTGAGCGTCTGGCGGTTATTCGTCGCCGGAGAGCAAGTCCTGATGCAATACGATCCACAGGTTTTCTTCAGGACCGTGTGGACGAGTTGGAGGCGCGCCTCAGGGGCAACGCCAGAACAGACGACGAGACCGCCCCGGATCGTTCTTAACGCGACCAGTTGTCTCTACCTATGAACCAGAGTGGCTCGTCAGCAAAAGAGATAAAGCAGCCAGGTGATTCGACGGTGCCCGGCTGGGCGCTTTGGATGGCGTTGGTGGCTATTCTTGTCCTCTGCCATATCAAGTTTTTCTTTCTTGAAGGACATGCCGAGCCCGGTGACTACGCCGCGAATGCGCTCCAGATTCGTAACGCCAAGTACTTTCACGAGCTTTACGGCAACTACTCGCGCTGGGGATTTCATCATCCGGGGCCTGCGTTTTTTTATGCCTACGCCGCGGGGGAATGGCTCTTCTACGACCTGACAAGACTCGTGCCTAGTCCCTTTAACGCACATATCCTAACGGGGATAATCGTTCAATGCGGATTCTTTGCCTGGGCTTTGTGTATCGTTCGTCGAACAGTTTCGCATCCGCTCCTGATTCCACTGCTGCTCGTTTTTGGCGGGCTTCACTTTGCGACGGTCAATTCAGTTATCCGCGACAGCGTGTTTACCAGTATATGGGCCCCGCATGTTCTGTTGTTCCCCTTTCTCTGTTTCCTGATCGCCTGCGCCTCGCTGGCCTCAGGAGATGCAAAAGCCCTGGTGGCGGCGACCGTGGCCGGGTCCTTCCTGGTCCATGGTCATGTCGCTCAACCGCTTTTCGTCGTCCCTTGTTTCCTTCTCGCCATCGCGGTGCTCCTCGGGCGAAGTCGTCGCTCCAACGGTTCTTTCGCAGCGGCTATCAGGCTTCATAAACGACCTATCCTAATTTCCGGGGGGATCGTCGTTCTCGCCTTGGTGCCTCTTGTTATCGACGCGACAAGAGGCCGGCAAAGCAATCTAAACCTGATTCTGCAGCATTTTTCCGGGCACTCCGGCGATCGTAAAACACTGCCGGCTTCCTTGATCTACCTCGCCACGTTCTTTTCTTACGTGGCGAACCCTGAGACGTTTTGCGACCAAATAACCGGTGGCAGCTTACGGTTTCTCAGGGACCGATGGCACTTCGTCGCCGCTTGGGTTGCGATCGCGCTGGGTTTGCTTGGATTTGGCTGGCGGGCCTTTCGAAGGAATCGATTTGCCGCCTGGCTCGGCATTTACTTTATCCTGAGCACGGGACTAACTGTCTGCTGGGGCGTAATGCAAAACGGACCGATGTTCAACTTCAACGGTTTTTTCAACTTCGGTCTTATCTTCATCCTCCTGATTTTAGTCGCAGCGGTGTTGTGCGATGCCATTCCAGTTAAGGCAAGCCGGACAGCATCGATCGGCCTGGGAATTCTTGGCCTACTCCTGTTCGTTCCCGTCACGCGAGGCTGGCGTTTGGCTGCGGAGATGCCCTCGGTTTCCTACCCCCCCACTTTGTCGAGTGGACTGGCGAGCGCCACGCAAGCCGATGGCGCACGCACAAAGTTTCTCGTCTTCCCGCACGGCGATTGGCCCCAGGCTGTCGGTGTAGCATTGGCCCTTGAACGGCTGGGCTACAACTATGCGATCACACCGGAATGGGCCTTCATGTTCGGACGGGATCATGCCCGTCCGCTTGCCGAGGCCGTCAACGAGGACGATCTCGCAGTGTGGAAGTTCACCACGCCGGCTCCTTCTCTGAGTGGAGTCACGTTGAATGAGGGCACTTTCATTTCCACTTTCGGCGTGACGCTGGATCCGGCCGGCGCCGAGGTCCGCTTTGCCGGTCCTGAAGCCAATGCTGCCCAATACGTCGTGGCTGGCTGGGACCTAGCGGAAGATAAGGCCGGCCAAATGACAGAGGATTTGGGCGTTTTGCAATTCCGCCGGGTTCAAACAACACACGACGTCGAATGCTCGATCTGGTTTAGATCCGATGATTCAGCGCCCGCCTTGGAGCCGCCTGCTTTGAGCGTTCGCCTAAATCGTCTGGAGCTGGCCCGCGTTCAGGGGGACACCGGGAGCAAGCTTACCTTTCGCATCCCGCGTGAGTCTTGGAATCGAAGCGGCCTGGCTCGCCTGCTTCTAACACGCCCGAAAGACCAGGCGCCGTTTCGCGTCGAACGCATCGTGTTCGGTCCGGCGGCCAACTGACACGGTCCAGCAGGGTAGAACCGGATTGACAACCGGGGCCATCACGATAGCTACTCAGCAAGGAAGGGCGTGATCGGGGCGTTGTTCTGCCGGTCGCCGGCCGGGGAACAGGGTGTCGCACTATCACGCGCAAGCACAACGTGAAAATCATCGTCTCCGGGAGCTGCGGGTTCGTCGGTAGCGCGCTTATCAATGCGTTGCTCGACGACGATCCCACCCTGCAGATCACCGGCTTCGATAATTTCATCCGGCCCGGTAGTTATTTGAATCGCGAGCCGCTGCAGCGCCGCGGTGTCTCAGTTTTCTACGCGGACATGCGCAATCCGGCGGACCTGGCAGCCTTACCGACCGCTGATTGGGTCATTGATGCCGCGGCAAATCCGAGTGTGCTTGCGGGGACCGATGGCAAATCGAGCAGCAGGCAGTTACTGGAGCATAATCTGTTCGGCACGATCAATCTGCTGGAGTTCGCCAAAGAACGCGCCGCGGGATTTATTTTGTGCAGCACGAGTCGCGTGTACTCAGTCAAAGCGCTTGCTTCCTTGCCGGTCGAACCGAAAGATGGCGCTTATGTTCTCGCTCCGGGGGCTACGCTGCCAGCCGGCGCCAGCAACCGCGGAATTTCGGAGCAATTCAGCACCGCGGTCCCCGTCTCGCTTTACGGCGCGTCGAAAATCGCTTCGGAGACGATAGCGCTGGAATATGGCGAGACCTTCGATTTCCCAGTCTGGATTAACCGTTGCGGCGTCTTGGCCGGCGCGGGCCAGTTTGGAAAAGCCGATCAGGGGATATTCAGTTTTTGGATTAACAGTTATCTGGCGGGTGCGCCGTTATCGTATATAGGTTTCGACGGAACCGGTTTTCAAACGCGCGACGGCCTGCATCCGCGCGACCTCGTCCCACTTATCACCGCGCAAATGCGAACGGCCCGAACCTCCCAGCCTGCCACCATCAATATCGGGGGCGGAGCCGATCGCGCGATGTCGCTCGCGCAGCTTACCCAGTGGTGCGAAGAGCGTTTCGGCCCCCGGCAGATCGCCGTCAATCCGCAACCCCGCGCGTTTGACGTTCCGTGGCTGGTAATGGATTCGAGCCTCGCGGCGACGCACTGGAATTGGAAACCGGACACATCGCTCCACTCGATTCTGGATGAGATCGCAAATCATGCCAAAGCCCATCCCAGATGGCTGGAGATTTCAGGCGCGTGATGAACGAGCCGCGGAACAGCAGCGATCTACAGTTGCTCTCGGTAGTCCTTCCGGCGCGCGACGAGGAGGGATGTATTGCCTCCACCGTAGAACATCTTCACGTGGAACTGCGCTTACAGAGTATTCCGCATGAGATCGTCGTGGTGGATGACGGCAGCACGGATGGGACTTGGAAAATCCTGGAGGACTTGCGGCAGCGGATCTCACCTTTGGAGCCTGTTCAAAATCCCGGCCCCCACGGGTTCGGACGCGCGATCATTTACGGCTTGAACCACGCCAAAGGAGACGCCGTGGTCATTATGATGGCGGACGAATCCGATGATGTGCGTGACGTCGTCGTTTACTGGAAGCTTCTGAACGAAGGATACGACTGCGTCTTCGGCAGCCGTTTCATGCGGGGAGGCGGGGTAGTCGATTATCCGCGGCTCAAGCTTTTCCTAAATCGGATGGCGAACAAGTTTCTTCAGGTTCTCTTTCGAGTGAAACACAATGACATCACTAATGCCTTTAAGGCTTATCGTAAGGCAACGATAGACGGATGCCGTCCTCTGATCGCGCCGCATTTTAACCTGACCGTCGAGCTGCCGCTCAAAGCCATCGTCCGCGGCTATAGTTGGAAAAGCGTCCCGATTACCTGGCGCAACCGGCGGACAGGCAGCCCTAAACTCAAGATCAAGGAGATGGGAAGCCGCTATCTCTTTATTTGTCTATATATCTGGCTTGAGAAACATCTCAGTCGCGGGGATTACAAAGTGCAATTGGAGGAGCGAGCCAATCCCCGGCCCGCGCCCTGAAGCTAGTTGTTCGTGTCCGCCGGCCGGATGTTCAACTCCAGGATGACGCGTCCTTCCTCGTCCAGGCCGCGCAGAGTCGCCGAGTCGGACTGATCGAGCTGGCCGAAATCGGGAAAGCAAAGTCTTATTCCAGCGCGGTTCTTGGGCAATGTGGTGACCCCGGGAACTGTCTTGATCAGCCACCAACCCTGAGGGTTCGGTTTGCTGATCCAATGCGCTCGGCCGTCGCCCGTTTGGAGGTCCCACACCTTGATGTCCCGCAAAGTCGCGGGGGCCAGATCGAGCTCAATAACCTGGTCCGGCTGGCCGTCCGGAACGCCCGCAGGGCCGGCGACATCAACTCCTGGAACTCTCGCTTCTGAAACCACTCGTGCGTTTCGCGGGGAATATTTCTGCAACAACGGAGAGAGAGCGCGCCGGATCGACACAAACCGCCATTCCAGGCGTCCATACTGCACCTTTTCTAAAGCGCCGGCCTCGGAAGCGTCATAGGTCAACGTGGCTTGACGCGCGTTTCTGGCGAGCAAAAGAAAAACTCCCTTGGGCCGGCCGGGCTCCACATAATCCAATCTCGGCTTTAAAGACCGGGAGCCGCTTTGCAGTTTCGGCGCGCTGGTCACCCCCTCAAAAAGAACCCAGTCCACCGGTTCCGCCGGACTGGCGGGGATTTGTCCGATCGCTGGGACCGCGCCGGCCTGCTGGCCTGTAACCTTCAACTGGGTCGTCAACAGCCACAGGGCGAAGACAAGGATCGCCGTTAAACCAAGACTCAATTGGACCAATCGGCTTCGCGCGACGTCGCGGAGGCCGAGATAGGCGATCAGGAACAACAGCGGCAGCGTCCAGACCAAATAGTGGATCAGGAGATAACGAAACAGATTACTGGGCCAGAAATCGTTGAACTCGAAATATATGGCGCAGGTGGCGCCGATGCTTAACAACCAGCCAATGATGTCGGCCAATCTATGTCGCAAGAGATAAACGATTCCCGGAAGGGTCAGGGGAAGCCAAGGAAAGTGGGAAAAGAGAGTAGCTCCGGCTTCGTTAAAGACGGGGCGATTATCGACCAGGAGCCAGAACGCCTTTTGCCAGATTGGATAGCCGCCAAAGCCACTACTGGCGACCGCCATTTCGTACGGCGTCGACCCCGGGCCGAAGACCCACTTATTTAGAAGCACCACAAACGCCGCGAACGCCCCAACGATGGTTACAGATGCAAAGCCGGCCCAAAACCGCTCAGGCCAGGAGGGGAGGCGGAATACTGCAACCCCGACGAGCAGAGCAAGACAGAACGCATCTCCAGGACGACAGAGATACATTAGTCCGACGCAAAGGGCGGCAATGAGAACCAGGTGTTTTCTGGGCGGCCCGAGTCCGACCAGCAGGATAACCGCATAAGAGAAGAGATGTGTCGGAAGCGTATTCCAGGGAACGACCAGCGTGTCAGCCAGAAGCCCGTGATAACAAACGACGAACACTGCCATCAGGAGAACCGTCTCGAGCGCCGTGATAAACCTTCTCGCGATTTGATAGAACAGCGCCGCAATGCCCAGCGCCAGCAACAAATCTGGGATCAGGAACGCATGCTGCGGCGTAATTGAGTAGAACAGAGCCCCCAAAACGGGATAACCGATCGGATACCAAAAGGTTTCCGCCGTCAGGTTTCCGTGGGCGAGGCCGGCGGCGCATTTCCAATATTGCCCTTGATCCCACCAGCCCCACCAGCCGAGGGGATATTGAGCGCTTGCGCCGGGCAGAGCATCGTAGTTCCAATACGCGACCAAATAGACCAGGGCGATTACGGTTAGAAGGCAGAGCTGGCCGATCCCGGAATCGAGCCACTCGTTTAACCTCCCGGGAAGCCGCGAAGCCTGTCGGGTCCCGGGCGAGATGGTGACCATGCCCCTTAACCTTGAGATCCGCGCCCGCTCCAGCTTAACATTCGATCCATGACGGCCGTGGCCTGTGGTGATGAGAGGTGAGGCCCCATGGGCAGGCTTAGCACCGTATTAGCCAAAGACTCCGTGACCGGAAAATCCCCGGGCTTATAACCCGCGTCCGCATAAGCCCCGGAAAGGTGCGGTGGGATCGGGTAGTGGATCAGCGTGCCGATGCCTGCCTCGGTCAAATGCTGCCGCAAAGCGTCTCGTCCGGAATGACGAACAACGAACAAGTGCCATGCTGGTTCGGCGCCTGGCGCTACTTCCGGCAAGCGCAATCCTGGGATTTCGGCGAGACTTAGCCGGTATTGCCGCGCGATCTCTCGCCGCCTGCGGTTCCAATTGTCCAGATAAGGCAGCTTGGCGCGGAGGAAGGCCGCCTGCAACGAATCAAGCCGCGAGTTGACGCCTTTGACTTCATTGAAGTATTTCTTTCGCGATCCATAATTCCGCAGCACCCGCAGCCGATCCGCCAGCTCCGCATCATCGGTGACGATCGCGCCACCATCTCCGTAAGCGCCGAGATTCTTTCCAGGATAGAAGCTAAACGCAGCGGCATCGCCCAGGCTGCCGGCCCGTTTTCCTTTGTAAGTCGCGCCGTGGGCCTGGGCAGCGTCCTCTATCACCTTCAACCCATGTTCGCGGCCGAGGGTGCAGATCGGGTCCATGTCCGCCGGGTGACCATACAAATGGACGGGCAGGAGCGCGCGAGTTTTCGTGGTGATGGCGGCGGCGATCCGGCCGGGGTCGATATTATATGTTTCCGGGTCCGGCTCAACCGGAATGGGGGTCGCGCCGACCAGGGAGACAGCGAGCCAAGTGGCGATATAGGTGTTAGCGGGCACTACGACTTCATCCCCTTCTCCTATTCCATATCCGCGCAGGATAAGAACCAGCGCGTCTAAGCCGTCAGCGACGCCGATGCAGTGCTTTTGCCCACAGGATGCCGCAAACTCCCGTTCGAAAGAATCGACCTCATCCCCGAGAATAAACCAGCCACTTTCCATGACCCGCCGGTAAGCCGCGTCCAGATCGGCCTGTAATTCGCCGTAAGCTGCCTTTAGATCGAGAAAAGGAATATTCACGCCCTTAGTTTGCGTCCGCGATCTCGTGACTTAACACGGGATTTATCGCCTCAAGGTAGCAAGCCTCAACCCGAGCCCAGGAGTAGCGCTGTTCAACATAAGCCTTACCCTGGCGGCCAAGGATCTCCTTCGCTTTTCCATCCGCAGTTGAGAGCGCGGCACTCCATTCATCGAAATCGCTATACCAAAGGCCGCCATGCGATTCCTGACAATGCCTGACCAGAACCTCGCACTGTCCATTAACCAGGGCCGGCCGGCCGACACTCCATGCTTCAAGCAAAGCCATGGAAAGGCTTTCGTGGGGCGATGGCATGACGAGCCAGTCGCACCTCTTCAGCGCAGCCCATTTTTGTTCGTCGTCCACGAAGCCAAGATGAACAATGTCATCGTGAAACGGCACTGGCATTACCTCCTTTCCCAGAAGGAGCAGTTTGTGAGGCGCGCCGCTCTCTTTTTTCCAGCGCAGAAAATTTTCGAACATGACGGCGCATCCCTTGGACTCGTCGATCCGGCCGACATAAAGCAGAAATGGGACAGTCAGGTCGTAACGCGAAAGGAATTTCTCGTCCTCGATCCGCTGGGGCGACTCGATGCCGACACCCGCCACGGGGCCACGGAGAGAGGCCTTGGGGAATCTCTTTTGGAGAAATTCCCGTTCGGCCTCGGAATTAAAAATGAAGCCCTGCGGCAGCGAGAAAAGCCTGTCCCACATGCTGAAGTAGATCGTCCATTCATCATGGGCCAGAGGCTGCAGCCAGGCTTTATTGCGGACCAAGGGGAGCCCGAAGTAAGTGGTCGCATATAGATAACCGAAGAAAATAAAGGCGTCGTAGCGATCGTTTTCGGCTCGGAGATAATCCAGCAGTCCAGTCGAAACCGGACCTTGCGCCCGCATCCAAACCTCCTGTTCCGCGAGAGAAGCCTTGCGTTGCCTGGAATGCAGTTCGGAAGACAAGCGGTTAAAGGATTCAACGTCGCGCAGTTGATCGACGGGGAATCGCCGCACGAGGGTGGCCCCCAACTGCTCTGTCCCCGGGGGGTAGAAATTCTCCCAGGTCATGTAGTCCACCGCGCAGGTGGTGAGAATCTCGGTATTCCAGGATTCCGCCATTCTCTGGGCGACTTGGAGGCAATGTAATTCAGCGCCGCCGTTCACCTCCACGCCGCAGCGTTGCACAATGAAAGCGACACGTGGCGAGCTTGAGCTCCTTGCAGTGGTCATGTGTGGGAACCGCGAGTCAACGCAAAATGTCCGGCTGCGTCCTGAACTATTAGCTGCTTTCGATCGTGACCCGGTGAATAAATAGGCCAAGAGTTCTGTCGTCCGTCGAGAGGTCATAATCTCGCGGGGAGAAGGAAAGCGATACGATAGTCAACCGGAAGAGAGTGCTTCCGCGTGGCCGGGTCTGTTGTGCGTTCGGCGAACGAACCGCAATCTTCAAGGTCTGCAATGTCTCCCGAGAGGGAACGCTTACGGGCAAGCTCGAGTAGATCGGCTCCCAGGAGAGCTCGTAATCTTTCTTTTTGACTTGCTGCTCAACGACAATCGATAAGGTGTAGTCCTTCACCACGTTCACGCTTGGGGCTGTGAATACGATCTCCACCGCGACCAATTTTTCCTTGGTGGAATCGACGTAGATTTCCGCCCGGCCATTGGTCCAGCGGCCTTTGTCGTGATGACCCGCTCTTTCCGCGTCATGCCATCCATTTCCAAGCTGGTTGGAAGTGGCAATGTCGATTTCAAAAATATCGGGAAGCAAACGTTCCAGGATGTAAGGGTTCCAGTGGTATTTCCTCAGTGTCGCCCCGAACTCCCTTGAGGCTTTCGATTCGAGGTCGAGGGAACGAACCCAGCCGTTCAGCAGGAAGAATTCTGTCCACCACCGGTAGGAACAGAGGGTAATATGCCCATGATGCGGCAAACCATCCTGGAGGACGATTTGACGGAACGGAACATTTCTCGCCATGTCTTCCCGCCAGGTTGGGACGTCGTCATTGGTCACAATTCCCAGGTGCCAGCGGTCGTCTACGCCATAGGAGGGTGTCGTAATCAGGAGCCGCCCATGAAAATTGTCTCGCAGGGTCTGAAGGACTGATGCGCAGACATTCACCGGGAGATGCTCAAACACCTCCATGTAGGTGATGAGATCAGCGTCCGTGACGGTGCCGCTGTTAATCCAATTTTCCGCGGTCGCCACCTTGAGGAAAGGCTGCGCCTCTTGTGGCGCCTGTTTAATCAGTGCGGGGCTAAAATCAATCCCAAACGAGTCGATGCCTCGCCGGCGCATCGCCAAGACCAGGAACCCCTTCCCGCAGCCGACATCGACATGTTGTCTTGGCTCGAAAATTTCAGCCAGCAAAGCTGCCATTTCGTCATACGGGCCAATATTCCAGTCCGCGCCGTAGGAATCGCCGTAAAAATCGTGCTGGAGGACAACATTGTAGTAGAGCTGTTCGAGCTGCGCTGGGGTAAGGCAGTCGCTCAAGGCGAAGGAGCCGGGGGAAGATGTTCCACTCATATAAGCTCGCGGCGGCTAGCAATCCGCTTCTCTCGCAATGACCTGGCCGGGAAACAGATTCGGCCAAAACCTACGGAGTGTTTCGTGGCCGCGGAAGCCTGCCTTGCCCTGGACTGGCCTTTGTGAACAGATCACTCCTTGGCGAGTTGAAGTTCAAGGACACAGGCGCCGAGGACCCGCGGATCGGCGCTTATCCCCAGAGTTTTGGGTGACGTAGCTTTAGGAGTTTTGATTTCGATCTTCAAAACGCCACTCTGCTTCGTCAGCTCCGGTGGCACCCGAGCGGCGAATTCCGAAGTCTCAGCCACTTGCCAGTCTGCAATTTTCTGATCGTTGATGGACACCTCGACGGGCTGAAAGGGCAATTCCGGGGGCTTGATCAAAGCGGCGATTCTCATTTTCAGGGTCACCGGTTCATTTGAGGCAGGGACAGGAATCTCCAGCCGCGCCGAGGAGCCTTCAGTCCAGGTAAATTTTTCTTCCGTCGGGCTCCAGCCGTTTTTCTTGTGCGGCTCGGAATTACCGCCCTTGCCGAAAGTAATTTTCGACCCGTATTGCACTTCCGGCGGGCGCGCGCTCTCCGCGACGGCTGTTTCGGAGCGATCGCCGCAACCACCCACGAGGAGCAGGGCAAACGCAGAAAAAGTGACGCACGCAGCGGAACGCAGCCCGGCCTTCCCTGATTGGGAAACTCGATTCATAAGGAGGGAATCAACGGGGCTCTCCCCTCCAAGTCAAGCCGGGGGTCTCACGCGCGGCGCGCCCTGGCCTTCACCGGACGAGTATTGGTTGAGTTGCTTTTGGCGCCGCGGCGGGGGCGGCCTTGCGTCATTTTTCCGGAAGAGAAAAGCCTCCCGACCATCTCCATGAGCACGGGCGAAACCTTCTCGGGCAAGAACTCGAGGCGGCGTTTCCGTTGCGCGAGGACCAGCTTCTCTCTCAACTCCGGGTCGGTCACCACCAGATGAGCGAGCGCGGCCAGGCCGGGCATGTCCTTCTTGTCGGTAAACATCAGGCCCGCTTCAGCCAGGGTCTCGGGGACCGCGGATGATTTGAAGGCGATGATCGGAACGTCGAACCACATCGATTCGATGAGCGGAACACAGAAGCCTTCGTGCTCGGACATCGACCAGAAAAGGTGAGCGCTGCGATAGTAGGCAGCCAGCTGGGCGTCGGCGATGCTGCCGGGCAGGAGGACGGAATCGGTCAGGCCGAGATGGCCAACGAGATCGCCTAGATGAATCACGTAAGGGTCGGCGAACTCCGGTTTGCCCACCAAAATCAACCGCGCGCCGGGGTCGAGCTGCAAGTAATGCGAAAAGGCGACGATGAGGTCGTCCTGTTTTTTGTTGGGAGCAAAGCGGCCCACGAAGAGGATGTTGGTGCGGCCATCCTGGAGCTGGTTCATGATCGCCGGATCGGGCCGAAAGGCCCATTTGCAGGGATCGATCGCCAGCGGCAGGACGCCTGGTTTCGGAAAACGGTCCCGGGCCAGTTCGTCGGCATTGAACGCGGAATCGCCGACGGAGAGTTTGAAATGCTGGCCGAGCTGCTGAAGGTCATGGCGTCCTTTATAGAGGATTTGGGCGAACTCGGGCCGATACGCTTCGAAAAATTCGCCGGGCGTGATGTTGTGATAGATCAGGCATTTCGGCCCGGAAAATTCGATGAGATGCGGAGTGATCTCGGTGCCGATACTGTGGTGATAGATGGCGGCGTCGGAGCGTTGAACTTTTTCGACCGTGAAGAGTTCGCATTGGTCCGCCACCTGGGGGTCGATGTATTGGACGTAAATCCGCGAATCGTAGCCGGCCGCCCGCAGTTGGTCGCGAATCCAAATGGCGTGGTTCGAGATCGCATCGCCGTAACTCAGATTCGGTAGGAACTGATTGATCGAGACGCGAGGAGATGGTGCAGCGCCCGCGCGCGGCGGTGATTTCGGTTCGGACAAAACGAGCGCGGCCTCATACCGATCCATCACGACTTCCCAATCCGCCGCGACGGCCGCGTAGCGCCTCCCGTTTTCTCCGAGCTGCCGCATCGCGGGATCGGCCGTTCGATCCAGCTCCACAAAGAGGCTCGCCCATTGGTCCTCCGAATCCGCGAGCCAGCCGCCTTTCGCCGCCTTTACCGGGATGGCGGTGGCCGCACAGCGGCGATGCACAGCGACAGGCTTGCCATACAGCCACGCCTCCATCATGACGCGCGAGAAGCTTTCCTTTTCGCTCGGCTGAACGAGCGCCGCGCAATGGCGAAGGAGCTCCTCCTTTTCTTTTTCCGAGACGAGGCCGGAATCGACGCTCTGCGCCGGCAGCGGAACGGAAGCTTCGCCGGCGCCGGCCAGGATCAGGCGCAAAGAAGAATTCGGGCGAACGGTGCGGAACCGCGCGAAAGCGCGCAACAAGAGCGGAATGTTTTTGCCGTCGTCTTTGCGGCCCAGGTACAAGAGGTAGCGCCCGTTCCCGGTTTCCGTGGGCGAGCCATTCCGGGAATGGCCGGCCTGCGTGGCGCGATCGGTAACTTCCACGCCTTCGCCGATGATGTGCGATTTAGCCGGGATGCACGGCCCGAACAGTCGCACTGCCAACTCCTGTTCTCCTTCGCTGTTAAAAAACAACCGGTTTGCCTGATAAAAGCTGTCGGCTATCTGCGGCAGGTAGGCATAGGCTTCGTCATGCAGGCAGGGTTGAAGGACAGCCCGGTCGCCTACCGCGGCGACGCCGTGAATGATGGGTCCGTAGAGATAAGGCAGAAAAAGGAAGGCGTCATACGCCAGTCGTTTTTGTTGCAGAAATGTCTGAAGGGCCGGCGACCTGATGAGCTCATCGACGAAGGTTTGGGCCTCTTCATCAGTGACAGGGGAAACGCCTGGCTTTAAGGCATCGGGCGGCTGGCGGAGGAGATTGGAACAGACCGCATCGAAGGCCCCGCGGTAGCGAAGGACGACTGGGAAACGCCGAATGGTGAATCCTTCAGGCGTCTCAGATTCGCCGGCCGGAAGATGGTTTGACGACCAATCATCCTGGTGAGAGCGGCAGCAAGTCGTAAGGACTTCGACCGAGTGTCCTCGTTTCGCGAGCCGCGTGGCGACCTGCCAGGCTTGCTGTTCGGCCCCGCCTTTCAAGTCCCGGCCGAACCAGGGTATGACGATGGCCAGCTTCAAGACGAGGAGGGTTTGTTTCCGATGACGGCGAAATCCTGGGGGCCGTAGAGCAGTTCGTTGAGGACCGCCGATTGCGGATCCTTATCGGGAAATCGGTTGGCCTCCACGGGCGCAAGGTATTTCAGTTGGACGTCTTCAAAACCGTGAATGCTCAGCATGAACTGCGCGGTTTCGGGAAAGACCGGATTTCGGTGCGTCGGGTCGATGTTAAAATTAGTCGCGCCGACGACCAGGTTTTTGCAGTTGGGAGACTCGAAGATTGCGACGCCGCCGGGTACAAGGACGCGGATAGTTTCCGCGAGGAGATCCATGAGGATCTCGAGGGCCAGGTGTTCGATAATATGAAAGCCGGTGACCGCGCCGAGGCTGTGCTCAGGCAGCGCGCGGAGATGGGCAATCGCATCGCCCTGCGCAACCTTCAGTCCCCGCTCCCGGCATTGGGCCAGCATGGCGGAATTAATGTCCACGCCGCTCGCCTCCAGTTTGTGATCCTTCAATAACTCCAGCCATTCGCCGCGCCCGCAACCGACGTCCAGCACGGGCGCTTCCGGGCGGCCGGCGCGGGCTTTCCGGATGACCGGGAGATAAAATTCCACACGTTTCTTGATTTCCTTTCGAGGCCCGCGAAAGCGATCCTCGAAGCTGACGTAGAAGGCGTCGAGCCGGCCGGGCATGTCCTCCGGGGTTTCCTTTCGAGCAGCCGGGAGTTTTTGGTTCTCTTTCGAGCCGCGGCTGGCGAACCACTGCCGCAAAAGGGAGGCCTGCTGGGAAAGTTCCATGCGGAAATAGGCGCCTTCGCTTACCTGGCGCTCTTCCAGCGCTGCTATCGTGCGCTGCAAGGCGAGTGCGCTGGTGGCGACTCTGGAGAGTTCGGAATCATTACGATCGTGAACTACCTGCAAGTTCCGGAGGTGCTCGCCCACCCGCGCAAGATCGGCCTGCAGATCCGCCCGCAGAGTAGCATTGCCATCTCCGAGCTGGGAAAGACGTTCCGCCATCCTCTCACGCTCGCGGAGAAGCGTTTGCACTTCTCCCACGATGGCCTCAACGCTTTTCCCCAAGGCGGAATTGTTCGAAGCGCCCTCCATCTCGCTGTTTAATTTGCGAACAATCTCCTCGACGCCCTCCTGCCTCTCCGCAAATTTGTCGAGCTTCAATTTGGCGGCGTTCAATTGCTCCCGGGCCTCTTCCCGAAAGAGCTGGAGATCGACGGAGGCCGAGCCGAGAAGCGGGCCGGCAGTCTCCATCCACTTGGAATGGCCGCTCGCCCGCTCGTGCATCTGGGCCAGCCACGCCTGCTCCACGTCGAAGCAGCGAGTCAGTTGCTCGACTCGATTGGCCAGCTCCGCGTTCGCCTTGGCCAGCGACGCCACGCTCTCCAGCAGCGCACGATTATAATCCTCCTGGTTCCGGAAAAAAACCCGAAGCGGTTTTGGGATCCATTTACGAACGGCCGTCCTTTTCCAAGCCTGGTCCAGCATCGCCAAAATCCGCTCCTTTCGGGCAGGGACAGGCTCGGGCAAAAGCAGCGGAGGCTGCGGCGGAATCAAATCGAGCGGAGGTAAATCCACCCGCTTCAGGCGCGCGACCGCCCCCAGCTTCGGCGCCTCGATTCTTTGGATGCTGGCCGCCTTCAGGCGGACCTGCTCCATCAACACAGACACGTTGATTTCGGGAACCGTCGTCTCGATCATTCTGCGGGACGATATGCCACTCCGCCCGGTATGCGCCAGCCAGATTCTCGGGTTCGGCGCGCGCCAGGCCGCTTAGTCGCGGGGCGATTCAACTTGTCGCCTGCCGATGGGCATGATAAGAAATCCGCCGTCTTGTCAGCGAAGTGGAAGGCAGGGCGTGTCGCAATTCAATCCGTGCCCTATGAGTGAACAGAATGCCTATTCGCTCGCGGTCTGCTTCCCGGTCTGGAATCGGCCCGATCTTTTCCAGGCCAGCTTCGATTCCCTGCTGCGCCAGCTGAGGGGAGTGGAAGCCGCTATCTGGATTTTCGATAACGCCAGTGACGCGCCGACGCGTGAGCTGATTGAAGGCTTGAGCAGCGAGGAGCATCGCCTCTTCAAGATCTTCCTCCCCCAAAACATGGGGATCCCATTCGTGGTGAATCTTTTCTCTCAAATATTGACTCAAGACTGCGACTTCGCCGGCTACCGTGCGCCCACCCATCTCATGCTGGCGGACGCCGACGCCTACTTCAAAAGGCCAGTTCGGGACATGATTGAAATCCTGGAAAGCCACGATCTCGCCGTCATCAGTGGTCACGATTCGATCGAGCACGAGGGCAGCGAGGAATTTACTCATCCGCTGGGGAGTAAGTCGGCAGTCGTCAGGATCAAATCTGTCGAGCGCGGTCTTTGTCTCATAATGAGAAAGGAAATCCTGGCGGCGTGCGTGCCGTTTCCTCATCATCGCAGCACGGATGTCGATTGGGAATTAATGGAATGGAATCCCAACTCGCTCTCCGCCCAAAACCGCCGGCTCGGCGCGGTGGACTATGTCGCCCACATTGGTCTTTACGACAGCACCTGGCATCCGGTTGGCGCTCCGGCGAATCGCGCGGAAATCGCTGAGATCAACCAGATCCTCGAGCGCGAGGGGCTTCTTTCACCGGAACGGCGGGCGCGCATCAAAACCTACTGCCAATCGGTCAACTTGAGTCCGGTGAGTTAGCGGAACTCACCGGCGCTTACCTATTGCGCGCGGGACAGGAGTTCCGCGTAGCGGCCGGCGACATCGGCTGGGATTTGGAGCGCTTCCAGGAAGCGTTCCTGACTCTCGAGAATCGCGTCGCGCTCCTCGCACGCCCGGGTGGCGAAGGACCACCATTCTTCCGCGGATGAGACCGTTTCCAGGCCCGCGAAATTCGTGTGATCCATGCGGCCTTGCGGGTCGATCCAAACCGCGGTGGGAACTTTCGCGACGACAAAATCGAACAGGATTGAAGAAGGCGGCGAAATGGCGAAGCCGAAGGCGTTGAGCTCCTGTTCGTAAAGAGGCTGGCCATTCCGCTCCACTCCCGGAGGGAGCTTTAACCCCATTCGATCCGTGAACTGTCCCGCGGGATGGGGCCGAAAGTCCAGGGTCGCACCGGCGGCATGAGCGCGCTCGGCGAACACGAAGAACTGGGCGAGGAAATATTCGTGAATGGCCGGGCCGGTAAACCGGACCGAGTGGAGATTTTCGCAGACCATGCCGAAGCGGCGGTTCGCTGCGGCAATTGGTTTGGGTTCCGGTCGCGGTGCGATCATGATCGGCGGGCCGGCGACGAAAAGTTTTGAGCGTTCGGCGGGAGGGAAATTGCTCAACCGCTCCGCGGCGAACCAGCCGACCACGATATCGGCGGCGAATCGAATATCGCTTCCGTAGGCAGCCTCGTGCGCCGCGTTGTGAAGAAAGCCGATGCTCTCGAAGCCCTGCTGCGGCGTCACTTTCAAAAATGAATTCGGCAGCGCCTTGAACAAATCGTGCGTCAAATGATGCGGGGGGACGCTCGACTCGTGCCCGACGAACAACATGCCGGAGCGACCATCCAGCTTGCGGGCTGCGTCCTCTCCGGGCTCACAACAGGTTGCAGTCAGGCCCAGCTCGGAGCTGATCTTGTCTACTTCTTCGCCCACGGGCAGGCCGACAAGATGTTTGGAGACGAGCAGCTCGACGCGTTTATCGGGAAGCGACGTCGCCAGCAGGATGATGGGCCGGAGAATCGGCACGTCCTGGGGCAGGACGATATGAAAGATGATGAGCGA
>DASQLH010000343.1:0-14135 GCA_035630155.1 Chthoniobacterales bacterium | reverse complement strand
GCGTTTACATGTCTAAGAAATAACTAACTCAGTGGTGTTAAGCAGCCATCCGGTCTTCGACCACGCGGCCGTCGAACAGATGGATGGTGCGATCGGCATGCTCGGCAAAACGGGTGTCGTGCGTGACCATGCAAATCGTTGCGCCGCCGGCATGCAGCTCTTTGAGGAGCGCCATGACCGCGTCGCCATTGCGGGAATCGAGGTTACCAGTCGGCTCATCCGCCAGGAGAATGGCTGGCTTGCCGGCGAGCGCGCGCGCTACGGCGACACGCTGTTGCTGACCGCCGGAGAGCTGGCTGGGCAGATGCTTAGCGCGGTGGCCCATGCCGACGCGCTCGAGCGCTTCGAGGACGAAACCTTTGCGATCGCTCGCGCCCATGCCGCGATAGGTCAGCGGCAGTTCGACGTTCTCAAAAACCGTGAGATCGCCGATGAGATTGAAGCTCTGGAAGATGAAGCCGATCTCGCGGTTGCGGATGCGGGCGCGATCCGGGAAAGAGAGGTTCGCGACTTCCGTGCCCTTGAGCGAGTAGCTGCCGCCCGACGGGGTGTCGAGCAAGCCGAGGATGGAGAGCAGGGTCGATTTGCCGCAGCCGGACGGACCGGCGATCGAAACGTATTCGCCCGTGCGGATGTCGAGATGAATCCCGGAGAGCGCGTGGGTTTCGACTTCATCCGTAAGAAACACTTTCGTGACTCCGTCGAGATGAATAAGGGTGTTGGATCCGTTGCCCCCGGAGGTGCGGGCCGGTTGTTCGTTGATGGTTTCGGTTGGCATGGTTATTTGGATTGGTTCGTTAGGGTCGTGGTTAGTTAAGGCGGATACGCTCGTGAGCGTCCATTGAGCTGGTGTCGGAAAGGATAACCTGATCGCCGGGTTCGAGCCCGCTCAGGATCTCGATCGTGTTGACCGAACTGCGGCCGAGCTTGACCGGCGTGCGGACAGCTTCGGAGGTGCCGGCGACCAATTTAAAGATGCCGACCGTGTTGTTCTCCTGGCCGAAAGCCGGCCGTCCGACGTAAATCACATTATCTAGACGCTCCAGCTCGATGGTTCCGTCTACACTAAGATCAGGACGGGCACCTCTCGGCAGTTCGCCGTCGATCTCCACGTCCACGGTAACCGTCCCCTGCTCCACGGCTGGATCGACCCGAACTACATGACCGGCGACGATTCCGTTCCGGGTATCGATTGAGGCAACCTGCTTGTGCTGGATATCCTTGGCTTGGGTCTCCGCGATCTTAACCTGCGCCTTGAGTTTGGTCGGGTCGGCGACACGCGCCAGGTTGTCGCCGGGCTTAACGCGCTGTCCGATAGACACCGGTAATTGCTGCAGGACACCGTTCATGCCGGCTTTCACATGCAGTTGTTTAACTTGATCCATCTTCAGCTTGGCGAATTCCTTGGCCTGATCGACCGCCGCTTGTTTCGAGGCGATTTGCGGTTCGATAGAGTCGCGGGAGAAGGCGAGGCGCTTGTTTTCGATTTCGTCGCGGTTGGCGAGCTCGGCTTCCTTCACCTTCGAAGTCTTGTAAACGAGATCGGAGACGAGGCCGTTCTTGGCCAGCTGGTCGTTCGTCTGGCGCTCCATCTTGGCTTGTTCGTACTCGGAATGGACGCGCGCTGTGATGGACTCCTGGTCGAGGAGCTCACGCTGCAAGGTGGCGCGTAATGTAGTCAGCTCCGATTCCTCCGCCTTGGCTTTCGATTCCGCGTCGCCGGCCGCCTGCTCCAGTTCCGGGCTGGTCAATTCCAGGATGACCGTGTCTTCCTTCACTTCCGTGCCGGGCCAGATCACGATTTTCTCCACGCGGCCATCGGTGTTGGCGGCAATCCAGCGGATATCCACTGGAACCAGCGTGCCCAAGCCGCGGACCTGGCGGACCATCGGGCCGCGCTTCACGGTGTCGATCCAGACCGTCGAGCGATCGATGCTCGGCACTGCGGGCTTCAAGCGCGAGAGCGCAAAAGTGATGGCGACGAGCGCGAGCACCGAGCCCGCGATGATCATGATCCGCTTCTTGCGTTTCTGTTTGGCGATGCCGGGGCGAGGAACATCCATTGAGTTGCTGGGCTGAGTAAAACCGCTTGGGCGCACAATAGTGGTTTCCGCCTTAACTTCCGAGCGTTGTGTCATGGCAGTTACGGTAAGGGGTTATACCGCGAACGCACGAACCAGATGGACCATCCCGGCGACGCTGCTGATGAGCGAAACCGCAGCCGTCATCACGATCACGCTGAACAAGGCCGCTTCCGTCGCGAAACTCTGGGGAGCTTCGTAGTTGAAGTAATCCTTGCTGATGGAACGAAAAGAAGGCCGGGGAGAGCCGAAGCAGCGGCCGCCCATGCTGGCGGCTGGTGAGGATTGATAGGCGTAGTCCGTTTTCGGAAGCCTCGGGCCTCGGCGGGTATTGAACTGGATGGTTGGTTTCATTTTACTGGTTCCTTGGGTGGGATGCGCTGAGCACCTCGATTGGATTCAAAAAATTGCGTTGTGCTCGCCCCCTATTGCAATGGCCGTGCCACGGGTTAAAACAAAGTCATAACTCGCTCGACACTAACGGTTTGCCTGAACGTCGCAAAAACCGATCGGCTCGGAAAAGCTTCGGTAGTGGGATTTCACTGTCCCGTTTGTGGGACGCGGAACATAGGCCTGCGGCCTGTGCGCCTAACGGACATTTTGTCCGTTGTTTTTTGATGCCATCAGCGGAGTGAAACTCCGCTGGGCGCACAGGCCGCAGGCCTATGTTCCGTCCTTTTTCGGCAGCCGCAAAAGCGCCTCGCAACCGGGGCCGGCACGATTCGCGAGCGTCAGCGAACCTCCATGCGCCTCGGCGATTTGCCTGCTCAACGCAAGGCCGATTCCCGAGCCGCCCGGCTTCGTCGTGAAAAACGGAACGAACAAATTCGTCGGGTTCATGATGCCCGGACCGGTATCGCGGACGAAGACTTCCACGCATTCCGCGAGGTCGCGCCAGCCGGTTGTGACAGTCCCGTTGGTTTCGAGCGATGCCTCGGCCCCATTGTGCAAAATGTTGATGAGCAATTGCTCCAGCTGCGCCGCGTCGGCATCAATCATCACGTCGGGGCCGGCGACCACCCGCACCGCGAGGCGCGTCTCGAGGCTCGCGACCCGCCTGACGAGCTCGCTCAGGTTGATCATCTCCTTTTGGGGGGGCGGCAGCCGCGCCAGGCGCGCATAGGCCTGCATGAAACGGCTGAGCGATTCGGCGCGCGTCGCGATGATGTTCAATCCGCTGCGCGCATCGTCCCGCCAATCCGCCGGCGGCGGATCTTTTCGGATCAACGTTTCCAGACTGCCGGCGATCGACTTGATCGGCGCGAGCGAGTTATTCATCTCGTGGCCGATGACGCGGACGAGCCGCTGCCACGCGTTGCGCTCTTCCTCGCGCAACGTCCGGCTCAAATCGGTGAGCACCAGCAATTCGTGCGGCAATCCTCGTTCCCGGAAGGAACTTCGCCTGACCCCCCAGCGCCCCGCACCGCCTGGAAAACTCAAGGTCAGCGGCGCGTCCTGATTGGCATCCAGACAAACCTCCAGCCCCAAATCTTTGCCGCGCCGGCCCAGCAGTTTGTCCATCGGTTGGCCGAGAAGATCCTCGCCCGCGCGGTTCACCAGGCGAAGGCGGCGGTCCGGATCGAAAGTGAAAACGGCCACGTCGATTTCCGCCATGATCGTCCGCAGCAGCGCTGTGGCTTCGAAGGCGCCGAGGCGTTGCAGGCGGAGCGTCTCGCCAAGCGCGTTGATCTCGAGGAGCGCTTCGCCCAGGGCGTCATCCGCGCGGGCCCCCCGCGCTCGAATGGAGTAGTCGCCTTCACGGAGCGCGGCGAGCAGGTTGGTCATCGTCTGCAACGGGCGAACGATGTGTTCCCGCGCGTTCAGGATGAAGCCAAGACCTAAGCCGGCGATGAGCAGCGTCAAAGTCCATTGCACCTTCGGGGTGTGATCGCCGAACCAGAGGAGGACGAGAGCAATAAGCGCGGCCGGGGCAGACGCGCCGATGGTCAACCACGTGATGCGTCCTTCGTGGGTGACACGCTGCCGCAGTTTTTTGAAAAGCTTCACGTTGTAGCCGCCGCCGTCGGTGTAGCTGCCGCCGTCGGTGTAGCTGCCGCCGTCACTGGCGGCAGGATCGCCCGCGATGCATCCGGCGCGGCATTACTCCGCCTGCCGCCGGTGACGGCGGCAGCTACAACGTCACAGTCCATACTGCTGGAGCCGGCGATAAAACGCGCTCCGGCTCAGCCCCAGCGCTTCCGCCGCTTTTCGAGCGTTGCCATCGAAGCGCGAGAGCGCCTTCTTGATCAGGAACGATTCCACTTCCTCCAGGCTCATGTCTTCCAGCCGCGGCGTGTCGGACGTTCCGCTCGTTAGGCCGAGATCGTTTGCTTTCACCTGCTGCCCCTGCGTCATCAGGACCGCGCGTTCGATCACGTGGTCGAGCTCGCGCACGTTCCCCGGAAACTGGTGTTGCATGAGAACGTCGCGCGCCTTTTCCTCGAACCCGGTCAGCGTTTTCCGATAGCGCTTCGCGTGTTGCCGCAAAAAACTGTTGGCCAGCGGCATGACGTCTTCCCGCCGCTCGCGCAAGGGCGGCAGCGCGATCTCGATCGTGTTCAAACGAAAGAGCAGATCCTGGCGAAAACGGCCGGCCGCGACTTCTTCATGCGGGTTCGCGTTCGTCGCCGACACGATGCGGACATTCGCGTGCAACGTCTTCGAGGAACCGACCCGCTCGAACTCGCCGGTCTCAATCACCCGCAGCAACTTCGCCTGCTGATTCATCGGCACGTTCGCGATCTCGTCCATGAAAAGCGTGCTCTCATCCGCCAGCTCGAAACGTCCGGCGCGGTCCGTCTTCGCATCCGTGAACGCGCCTTTCACGTGCCCAAACAATTCGCTTTCGAAAATTCCCTCCGACAAACCACCCATGTTCACGGTGATCATGCTGTGCGACGCACGCTGCGATAACGCATGAAGCGCCCGCGCCACCAGACCCTTGCCCGTCCCGTTCTCGCCCGTGATAAGAACATTCGCGTCCGACGGCGCCACTCGCGAGATCAATTCCAGCACTGGCCGCATCCGCGGGGATTCCGCGATGATATTCGGCGCATTGCCGCGCAATAACTGATTCGCCGCCTCGAGCCGCCGGCCTTTCCGCAACGCTCCCGCCAGCTCGATTTGCGTCCGCACAATCGAAAGCAGCCGCTCGTTGTCCCACGGCTTTGGAATAAAATCCCGCGCGCCGCGCTTCATCGCCTCCACCGCCAGATCGATCGTCGCCCACGCCGTCATCACCACAATCGGCAGTGTATTATCGAGTGCCTGGATTTTCGGGATTACCTCGAGTCCCTCCTGCCCCGAAGTCGTGTCGCGCGTATAATTCAGGTCCATGATCAGGAGCGCGTAATCCTTCTTTTCGAGCGCCTGGAAAACTCCCGCGAGCGACGTCACCGCATCCGTCTGATGCCCCTCCCCTTTGAGCAAAATGCGGAGCGCCTCCAGCACATCGTTCTGGTCATCGGCGATTAAAATGCGGCTCATCAGTTAACTGATGAACCGCGTTTCTCCGGCGCTGTCAATCATCCGCCGTTTTTTCAGACCGCTCGCGCCAGCCAACGTAAGCTAACGAGACGGCCTAAAGCGAAGCCTTTCATACCGACTCGAATTGCGGGTGCGCACAAATCCGTCAACGTCACGACGTAAATCCATTATAGACCTCTAATTGACCGGCTCGCAAACCAGGAGCTTCTTCGTCGCGCCACCGAGCGCCCCAGTGCTTCCGCAAAGCTGGGAACAATATTTCCGAAAACGTCTCTGAGATGCAGACTCTTGACTGCATGTGCTACGATCTTCGACTGACACGTGTCAGACCACCCCTTAACTCCCCGGCCCCGCTGAGTGCAGAAAAGCTTGTAGACCTGTAGCCAGGCAGAAATCTCTCAATCGGCAATGGAACAAACCAGCAAACTCATTCGGATATCTCCCGGCGAATTAGACGGACTTCTGGCACGCATACAGGAGGAAAAGCGTTCCGAACTGATACTACTAGGGCCCGAGGCCTATCTTCAGCCGCCGATCCAGAATTGGCCTCTTGAGTATCAAAATCGATTGGTGTTTCAATTGAATTCCCACGTCGATGGGCTCGGACGCCGATTGTTTGGACTTGCTCAACTTCGGATCCTCAACCTTCGGGGCAACCAGGTTGGGGATGCGGGGGCGAAGGCGATCGCGCAGCATCTCACCCAGCTCACCTCGCTCAATCTTCAGTACAATCAGGTCGGCGAGGGGGGGGCGAAGGCGATCGCGCAGCATCTCACCCGGCTCACCTCGCTCAACCTTTCAAGCAACCACGTTGGGGAAGCGGGGGCGCAGGCGATCGCGCAGCATCTCACCCAGCTCACCTCGCTCGATCTTGGGTACAACAGCGTTGGCGATGCGGGGGCGCTCGCGATCGCGCAGCGTCTGACCCAGCTCACCTCGCTCGATCTTGGATACACCAATGTTGGCGATGCGGGGGCGCAGGCGATCGCGCAGCGTCTGACCCAGCTCACTTCGCTCAACCTTCAATTGAATAAGGTTGGGGAGGCGGGCGCGCAGGCGATCGCGCAGCATCTCACCCAGCTCACCTCGCTCGATCTTGGGCTCAATCACATTGGGGAGGCGGGGGCACAGGCGATCGCGCAGCATCTCACCCAGCTCACTTGGCTCGACCTTTCGAGCAACCGAGTTGGCGACGAGGGGGCGAAGGCGATCGCGCAGCATCTCACCCAGCTCACCTCGCTCAAGCTTCAGCTCAGTGAGGTGGGGGATGCGGGGGCGAAGATGATCGCGCAGCATCTCACCGAGCTCACCTTGCTCGATCTTTCGAACAATCAGCTTGGCAATGCGGGGGCACAGGCGATCGCGCAGCTCACCCAGCTCACTTGGCTCGACCTTTCGAACAATCAAGTTAGCGATGCGGGAGCACAGGCGATCGCGCAGCATCTCACCCAGCTCACCTGGCTGGACCTTTCGAACAATCAGGTTGGCGATGCGGGGGCGCACGCGATCGCGCGGCACCTCAGCCAGCTCACCCGGCTCGATCTTTCGAACAATCAGCTTGGCGATGCGGGGGCGCACGCGATCGCGCAGTATCTCCTCCAGCTCACTTGGCTCGACCTTTCGAACAATCAAGTTAGCGATGCGGGGGCGCAGGCGATCGCGCGACACCTCACCCAGCTCACCTGGATCAACCTTTCGAGCAACCAGGTTGCCGATGCGGGGGCGCACGCGATCGCGCAGCATCTCACCCAGCTCACCTGGCTCAGTCTTTCGAATACCCAAGTTGGCGAAGCGGGGGCCAAGGCAATCGCACAGCATCTCACCCAGCTCAAGACGCTTCGGCTGGGCGAGAACGAAAACATCAGCTCAGTCGAATGGCTGTCCAGCCTTACTAACCTCGGAATCCTCGACCTAAGAAAGACGCGCGTTAGCGACCTTTCACCCCTGAGGAAGCTCATCGTCCAAGGGCTTCCTGTGAGCTTAGACAGACACGGCGATGGAATACTAGTGGAAGGCTGCCCGCTGGTGCATCCGTCCCTTGAGGTCATCAAGCAGGGGCATAACGCAGTCCTCAATTACTTCCGAGAGATCGAAGCGCAGGGCGTAGATCACTTGTACGAGGCAAAAGTACTCATCATCGGTGGAGGAGGCGCCGGGAAGACCAGTCTCGTCCGGCGGCTTTACCAACCGGATCAGCCGCTACCGTCCGAGGACGAGACAACTCGGGGCATCGAGATCCACCGGCATGATTTTCAGAGCTCACGGAAGAGAACCTTTCGGCTGAACATATGGGATTTTGGCGGGCAGCAAATTTACCACGCGACCCATCAGTTCTTTTTCACAAAGAACTCCCTTTACGTGTTGGTCGATGACACCAGAAAAAACGACAGATCTGCCCAAGATGATGGTTTCAAATACTGGCTGGAGGTCGTCGAAGTGCTCAGCGGTCACAGCCCCGTGCTGATTTTTCAGAACGAGAAGGGCGGGCGCAGCAAGCAGGTCGACGAGGCAGGAATCAAGAGACGCTTCACCGATGTGCAGGAAACCTATCGTGGGAACCTGGAGGAACCGCGCGCCGCTGACGATCTACGGCGCGCAATTGAATACCACACGCAGAAACTGCCGCACATTGGTGAGGAGGTGCCGGCCAAATGGCCCATGATTCGTAACACGATCGAGGCACGAGCGGAGCGCGATCCCTACATTTCCCAGGAAAATTACTTCGACATCTACCGTGAGCATCTTGAATTCGACCGTGACAAGGCGCTCCACCTGAGCCGGTATTTTCATGATCTGGGTGTTTTCCTGCACTTCCAGGATGATCTCAGGCTGCGGAAAACGGTCGTTCTCCAGAATCGCTGGGCGACGGAAGCGGTCTTCAAAATCCTGGACGACGAGACAACCAAAGGCAAATTCGGACGCTTCACAGCGGAAGATTGCAAGCGCCTTTGGGCCAGCGGCGAGTATGCCGACATGCATCTTGAGCTACTGGCCATGATGGAGAAGTTTGAGCTGTGTTATCTCCTGGCAGGGACCGAGCCGGCCACCTGGCTGGCGCCGCAGTTGCTCTCACCTTCCAGACCAGAATCCGCGGGCGACTGGGCGCTGCCTTTGGATCTGGTGCTTGCCTACCGCTACGAGTTCCTGCCGAAAGGCTTGATCAGCCGCCTTATGGTCCGCCTGCACCGCTTTGTGGAACAACCGAGTCTGGCTTGGTCCACGGGAGCGCTGTTTGAACGCGACCAGAGTCAATTGCTGGCAGAGGAAACTCTGCGCGGCAACGAGATCATACTCCGGGCCCGTGGACCGGAGAAGAAGGCGCTCTTGAGTGTGGTCGCAAGTGAACTGGATGTTCTGAATGCCAGCTTTGCCGGCCTTAAAGACAAGGTCAGCAAGTGGGTGCCTTGCATCTGCGAGAAATGCTCCCAAACATCGTCGCCCGAGCTTTTCGAGGAAACACGCTTGAAGCAGCGAAAAAAGGATAGTCGTATGACCATCGAGTGCCCGGGTAGCTACGCAGACGTCAGCGTCTTGGAGCTTCTCGATGGATTAAGGCTCGATGATATGCCGACATGGGCGGCGGCGAAACCCGCGGATGCAGGGGCAGAAAAACAAAGTGCGGCTGCCTTTGAAACGGAAAAGAGACAGCCGCGACGTGCAGAAAAGACTGTCAAAATTTTCCTGGCGTCTTCTTCAGAACTGCGGGACGACCGGGATGACTTTGATCTGTATTTTCGCCAGCAGAACGATCGGTTACGCAAAGAGGGCCTGTATCTTCAAATCGTGCGGTGGGAAAATTTCCTGGACGCGATGTCTGAGACGCGACTGCAGGACGAATACAATCGCGAAATTCGGGCGTGCGACATCTTCGTCAGCCTATTCATGACGAAGACTGGCAAGTTCACCGAAGAGGAGTTCGACGTCGCTCATCAGATATTTAAGGAGACCAAAAAACCACTTATTTACACCTTCTTCAAGAAAGCCAGCGTCTCTACGAGCTCCAGTCACAAGGACGACCTCACGTCACTTTGGGCGTTTCAAGAGAAGCTTAAGTGTTTAGGGCATTTTCATACTGAGTACGACGGTGTCGAACATCTTAAGCGGCAGTTCAAGGATCAACTCGAGAAATTGCGCGACCAAGATCGTTTGTGAATCATTTGGTAGAGATTGGAGTCGGGTCTGCGTCCGATACTGAATGGTTTCGCTGACGAGTTCGGGAATCGGCGAGGTCGGCGACGGTGCGGGAGACTTTCAGGATGCGGTCGTAGGCGCGCGCGCTGAGGTTTAATTCGGTCATGGCGGCGTGGATCAGTTCCCGGGATTGGTCGGCAATTCCACCGTGCCGCTCTGGGGGCACTGACAATTAGCGCAGATCGTAAATCTCGACCAGCGCAACGCCGGTGGTGTCGTTTTTTCCACGAACGATCGCGGTATAGCTGCCGGCGGCCAGTCGCATGAGTATCGCGGATTCGGCGGCGTCGGCAGGGGCAAGGCCAACGGTCTGGAGATCGTCGCCTTGCGTGTCTGACCAATCATCATTAGTCCGAATGAGGAGGCCGTTCCCGTCGTGAAGCTCCAGCACCGGGTCCGCCAAGGGCTCGGCGACTCCGAAGGCCGGCAAGGACGGCCCGATGGCCCGCACCACAATTCGCGGGTTCTGATTGCCGTCTCCGACAATAAAGCCCCCGATAAGGACATTGCCGTCCGTTCCAACCAGGCCGCGGGAGCTCAGATTCGATAAGGACGCGCCGTCGCTGTACGCTTCCACAAGGCCGACGCCGCTTGTATCATTTTTTCCGCGCAAGACAGCCGTGTAAGACGCAGTGCGACCGAAAGGAAAAAAGAGAATGGCGGATTCGGCAGGGTGGGCCGGAGCAAGTCCTACTCTCTCAATTTCGCCGGCCTCATATTGATCGTCCTGCCAGTTGTCGTTGAACTGAATCTGGGTGCCGCTCTGGTCGTAAAGCTCCAGGACCGGATCCGTCAGGACGTTATCGAACCCCCAGGCTTCCAACGAAGGACCGATCCCCCGGAGAACGATTCTACCAGAGCCGGCGATGAACCCGCCGATCAGGGCGTTCTCGCCGCTGCCGACTGCGGCGCGGGTCGAGATGTTTTGCAGGTACGCGACATTGCGGAAGAATTCGGAGGTGTTGCCGCTCGGGTCGGTCGCGGTGGCATTGAAAACGACATTGCTGTTGGAGATGGCAAAGCTGGCGACGAACGAGGCACGCCCGCTCCCATTGGTGGTGACATTTTTTGAGCCGAGATAGGTCTGCTCCGAATTCGTCAAACTTTGGGAGTCAGCGAAGAACTGCACGATGAAGGTGCTATTGGCTGCGCTCTCCAGCGTCCCGTTTATGGTGGCGATGCCGTTCGAGATCCTGGTCGAGGTGATAACTGGCGCGCTTTGGCCGTTGTTGGCCCCCTCGACGAGGACGATTCCGTGATTACTGTTCGCGTAAATCGAATTGGAGAGAACGCTGATCCCCTGGCCGAAACTCCCACCCCCGAGAACGTAGACTCCACCGCCGTTGAAGGCGATCACGTTGCCCGCGCCGGGGTCGGCCCCTCCGATGGTGGAGTTCGGATTGCGCACCAGTTTGACTGCCACGCCGCCGTTCCCCAGCGAGCTGCTTTCATTCGCGCTTGTGCCGATCAGATTCCCCTGGATCACCGCGCGGTTGCCGCCGGCCGTGGTATGATAGCCCGCGTGAAATCCGAGTTCGATCGCATCGAACTGGTTACCGGAAATGACATTGCCTGACCCTGCGTCGCTTCCTCCGATCACGACATCGTTTCCCCCGATTTTAAGGCCGGTAAGGTTGCCGGCGGCTTTCATCCCGGTGGCATCAGTTCCGATATAATTACCCAGGAATACGGTGCTGGCGCCAAAGTTCTCGGCGCCAGATTGGTTGCCTGAGATGAGATTCCTCGCTGCTGGCTCAGTGCCCCCAATTACATTGTTCCCAATTATTGATTGCGCTCCTTCGACACGAATACCGACATAATTTGCCCTCGTAGTAAGACCGTCCGGATACAAACCAATAAAATTGCCTTGAATCACATTTCCAGTGCCCGCACCTAGCACTTGAATCCCAAAGCCACCCAGCACGCGAAAAAAGAAAGGATCTGAGGTGGGATCGAATTGAAACCCAGTAATGGCCAGGCCACGAACAAGGCAGTTCGAGCCAGATATCACCAGACCTCTGCCATTGCGCTTCACGAGGCCGCCATCGAGTTGGATCAGGATCACGGCGTTGTTTCCGATGCTCAAAGTATTCGGGTGCGCGCCAGGCTGGGTGTATCCATCTAGAATTACCGAGTCGGAAATCTCTGGCAGCGAGCTTTGAGACAAGTCAATGAGATGGACACCTGAACCGGGAATATTAAAAGCGATGGTGTCCTGACCGGTGCGCGAATTGGAATCGAGAATCGCCTGAGCAAGCGAGCCGGGCCCGCCTGGGTTCGTGGTCGTGACAACGTAAGTGTCAGCCCGCGCGGGGCTCATCCCGGCGCCGAGGGAAAGGGCGACAGCAGCCGCAAGGATGGTTCGGAGGGGTGATTCCATGGGAAGAGACCTCCTTTTTACGCATTTGCGAGGCGGACTGCAAGCAGCGTTGCAAAGTCAGATCCAAAGCGTCCGATCGAAGGTGCGGTATTGGATGGCTTCGCTGACATGCTCGGGGGAAATTGCTTCGGCCGAGGCAAGGTCGGCGACGGTGCGGGAGACTTTTAGGATGCGGTCGTAGGCGCGGGCGCTCAGGTTCAGCTCGGTCATGGCGATGCGGATCAGCTCCTGGGAATCAGCGCTCAGTTTGCAGTGTTGTTTAATCTGGCGCGGACCCATGCGGGCGTTGCAGTTTACTTTCGCGTCGGAGTGAAAGCGGAGTTGTTGCTTTTCGCGGGCGCGCTGGACGCGTTCGCGGATGGCGGGGGAGGCTTCTTCGGTGCGTGTGCTCGAGATGTCGCGGTATTCAACGGGCGGGACTTCGATGTGGAGATCGATGCGGTCGAGAAGCGGTCCGGAAATGCGCTGGCGATAACGTTGGACCTGGACGGGGCCGCAGCGGCATTCGCGTTTCAGATCGCCGAAGTATCCGCACGGACACGGGTTCATCGCGGCGACGAGCATGAACTCGGACGGAAACGTGACGCTGCCGGCGGCGCGCGAGACGGTTACTTTCCCGTCTTCGAGAGGCTGGCGCATCACTTCGAGCGTGGAGCGTTTGAACTCCGGCAGCTCATCGAGAAAGAGAACGCCGTGATGCGCGAGGCTCACCTCACCCGGCTGGGGAATGGCGGAACCGCCGAGCAAACCGACGTCGGAAATGGTGTGGTGCGGCGAGCGGAATGGACGCGTGGAGACGAACGCCTGTTCGCCGCTGAGCATTCCCGAGATGCTGTGGATCTTGGTGCTCTCGATTGCTTCCTCGAGCGACATCGGCGGCATGATGGTGGCGATCCGTTTCGATAGCATCGATTTCCCGGAGCCAGGCGGCCCGATCATGAGCAGGTTATGGCCGCCGGCCACCGCGACTTCGATGGCGCGCTTCACGTGGCCCTGTCCCTTCACGTCGCTGAAATCGACGTCGTAATTTTTGTGCGTGGCGAAAAAGGAAGTGAGGTCGCCATAAGTCGGCGCGATGAGAGATTCGCCGCGGATGAACTCGAAAGTTTGCCGGAGATTCTGGACGCCATAGACAGTGATCCCCTCCACCATGGCCGCTTCGTGCGCGTTGGCCGCGGGAACGAAGATGGCTTCCTTCCCTTGACGCCGCGCTTCGAGGGCCACCGGCAGAACACCCTTCACCGCCCGCACCGCGCCATTCAAAGCCAGCTCGCCGACGAAGCTGAACTTCTCGAACGTCGCGCCGTCGAGCTCTTCGGCGACCGCGATCATGCCCAGAGCGATGGGCAGATCAAAGCTCGGCCCTTCCTTCTTGATGTCGGCCGGCGCCAGATTGATCGTCGTCCGCCCGCGCGGCCAATAGTAGCCGCTGTTGTTGATGGCGGTTGTGACGCGATCGCGGCTCTCCTTCACCGCGGCGTCGGGCAGCCCAACGATGATGATTTTGGGATCGCCGCGCGCACCGTTGACCTCGATCTCCACCTCGTAGGCATCGACGCCATAAACCGCCGCGGAATAAATCTTCGCCAACATGGGGGGAGGCGAAGCGTGCCAGAGAAGGTTGTCTTGGGAAAGGCCAATCCGCCAACGGCCCCCTCGAACACCGCGCGCCCTCGAGGTTACGTTTTTTAAGGCCAAATCATCGGGGAGCCGCGCTTCTATCTTGCGGCAAGGCGGAGGCGAGAGGCTCCGATCGTGATCAAAAAACCGCGATTTGGCGGAGAGCGAGGGCAATTTTGGCCGACCTGCCGGAAAACCGCTGAACCCTCTGCAAACCAGCGGCTTAGAACCGCGCGTGACTATTATTGAACAACACCCGTCCAAAGGCTGTCAGTAATGCGATATTTAATATTTAACGTTGTTAACTACTTTCAAGAATGTTAAAACGAGAAATCGACGCGCCGCTCCCACTGGGGACCACGGGGAAGTTGCTGGCG
>DASQLH010000342.1:0-5475 GCA_035630155.1 Chthoniobacterales bacterium | reverse complement strand
CGCTCTTCGCCATCACCACGGATTCCGGAATTTATCATTCGCTGAATCTTCTTTGGGGCATCAAGCCGCTTCTCGTCGCGGGTATCCCGGAGACGTTTGAAGCACTGGTGAAACAAACCGAAGCTACTTTGCTTCAGCGCCGGCTCGTCAAGCCAGGGAACAGGATTCTTGTCATCGGTGGCGTCCCTGCCGGCCAGGCTCGCGGATCGAACTTCATCAAAATCCATGCGGTTCAATAGAATTTTAAAAGAACGACAGGTGAGGTCTCACGTCCTGTTCCGCCGGGCTTAAAACACTTAATCTAAGACTATCAAAAGCATCGAATTGAAGTCTTAGTCGATGCCTCTGCGTGACAGTAAACTGTGGCATGCAAATGAGCATTATTGACTATCTACTCGTTCTCGGACTGCTAACGGCGGGTTTTTATGCTCTGTATGCGGCCTTTCTCCACTGGCCGTCCGCCGGGCCGCATAACCGAGCACGGAAATCAAACAGCCGCTAACGAAATGAGTGCCGAATTCTACGCAATCAGCTTCGTAATACTCTTGATCCTCGCCAATTGGGCGACACGCCGGATTGGCGACTGGTTGTATCCCGACCGAATGGACGCTGGCCGAGAAAGCCGCCAGGCAGATCGTTGGAGCCCCCTCACGAGTTCGTCCCGCAGGGCCAATTCCCTTTGATGCAATGCTGAATCTCGCCGAGCTCCCGTTGTTTCTCCTCACGGGGTGCCGTCTGCGGCGGCGGATGAATCATGCTTCCCAAGCAACGCACGAAGCGAATCGGGCATCGTAGCTAACCTCGGCCAGGATTCATAGGAGAATACTATGCTGGCGATTGAATCTCGGTCTTAGTCGAAGCATTTGTCCGACGGTAAAGTGGGACATGACTATCTCTGACTTCCTGCTTCTGGGCGCGTTTGCGGCCGGGGCTCTTTACATAATCTATCGACTCGTCGTGGGGTGGCTTCACACGCGCTCGGCCGGATCGGCAACTGAAGAAACCGACGAGTGAGTCGCTCTTTAGATGAGCCGCCGATGCGCCCCAACTAAAGATAAAGAGGCGCCAGGTTCCTGTGTGCCAGGAATGCGCTACCGCGGCGGCCGAACACCGCGTGGCCCAAAATACTTCGCTATCAGTTTGGAAGCAAAGCTGATCGCCATCAACCGAATTATCCAGCGGAACATGAGACTGAATCGCGCGCGGTGACGCCCATGGATGCGCCGATGTCGGGTCGTGTCGGTAAATCGTCCGGAATGTTACCACATATCTCGGGTTTTCCGGTTGTCAGCCTTTCTCCTCCAGTTATCGTCCGCGCGATGAAATTTTTCGCCGTTCGCATCTTCGCCCTTTTTCTCGCCCTCCCGGCTTCCGTCTTCGCCAGGTCCAACACGGTGGTGAACATGTCGCATTACGATTTGATGAAGGTCGACTTCGAATTGATGAAGCGCCAGGGCATCGTCGGCGTCATTCACGAAGCCACCTATCCGCCGCGCGTTCGCGACGCTTATTACGGTCCGCGGCAAAATGCGGCGACTCGCGCGGGACTCCTTTGGGGCGCCTATCATTTCGCCAACGCGACCGATCCCATTCGCCAGGCCGAGCACTTCCTGAACGTGGTCGCATCCTCGTATCGCGGGCCCTCGCTCCAGCCGAACGGCGTTCTCCTCGTGCTCGATTTCGAAAAGAACGGCCATTATCCCGGCGGCTCGATGCGCGTCGATCAGGCCGTCACCTTCGTCGAGCGGATCAAGCAACGCACCGGCAAATACCCCGGCCTTTACGGCAGCGAATATCGCCTGAAACAGGTCCTCCACGCCCGGAACGTCACCGAGGCGCAGCGCCGCGTCTTGGCAAGATGCTGGCTTTGGATCGCCAATTACCATCACGTCCCGCGCGATACCGCTCCCTGGAGCCGCTGGACCATGTGGCAATACACGGGCGACGGTGTTTGCGATCTTCCCCGCTCCTCCTACCCGAAAAACATCGCCAACATTAAAAACGCCGAGCGCAACATGTTCCGCGGCGACCGCGAATCGCTGGCCGCCTGGTGGCAGGAACACGCCTGGGTCCCGGCGGAATAATCTGTAGCCACGGCCCTGTGGGCCGTTCGAGCTTGAGCGACGCGAACAATGAGAGACGGCCCATAGGGCCGTCGCTACAGCGGATCACGCCATCATCTCGGAGCTCGTCCCCCCGCATTTCCAGCAGGTGAACCATTTCCAATCCACCCCCACGTAAGACGTCGTCCCGCATTTGAAACACGACGCCACCAATTGGCGGCTGTGTCCCTCAACCTCACCGGTTGAAGTCGGTTCGGGATTGCTCGTCCCGCCCTTTCCCTCCGGTTTTTTGCCCTCATCAGATTCTTTCCACTGCTTTTCTTCAGCCATATCGATTCCTTTCCTGTTCAGTCGTCCGCGATCCCGCCGTCAATGGTGGCATCGTAGGACAACCTCCTTCTGACGAGCGAGCGGAAATTTGTTGCGGCCTACTTCCTGTCATCCCGAGTCTGTCGAGGTGGATCGAGCGCTCCGTCGCTCAATGCTAGAAATACTGTCGGCGAGGCCGAGACTCTATTTGTCATCGCCCGACGGAGCGGCCGATCCACCGCGCTGACGCGCACATCGCTGTCCGGCCTTCGACCTCCTTTTCATTCTGCATTCTGCATTCTGCATTCTGCAATCGCCCCATTCGCTATTCGACTTTTTCCTCTCGGTCGTTAGTGTGTTTATTCCGTGAACGAAACTACCACCACACCGGACACGAACGCGCCGAACAGCAAGGAAAACCCTGCTGCGCCGCGTGGTTCCCTGACCGCGACCGCGCCTTCCACCACTCCCGCAGCGCAGGCGGACCGCGCTGATCTCCGCCCGGAAAACATCAACGACGCCGTCATCCGGCTCGCCGGCAATTCGCAGGATGGCATCCAGAGCGCCGGCGCGTTCCTCGCCCGCCTCGCCGGCCGCAGCGCCCAGGACGTCATGACCTACATGACGATTCCCGCCACCATCTCCGGCGGTCCTTCCATTTTCCAGGTCCGCATGGGCACCGGCGAAGTCCTCTCCGCGGGCGACGAAGCCGATTTCCTCGTCGCGTTTTATCAACACAGCTACCAGGACCACATCGGCTTTTTGAAAGACGGCGGCGTGCTCCTTTACGATTCCGACAACGTCGAACCCGACCTCGATGACAAACGCTTTGTTTACGTCGGCGTGCCGATCACCGGCCTCACCGTCGAAGCGCTTGGCGGCACCGCGAAGGACAAGGGCAAAAACATTTTCATCCTTGGGCTAATCGCAAAAATCTTTCATCTCGATGTCGAAAAGCTCACGACGCTGATCAAAGAAAAATTCGCCGGCAAAGACGAGAGCATCGTCAACACCGCCATCATGGCGTTCACCGCCGGCTACGCGTATCCGGTCGGCAATGTCCTGACGAAGCAGTATAAATTTGAGGCGCACGTTCCGAAGGAAGGCGAACGCGCCCAGATCACGATGGACGGCAACCAGGCTCTCGCCTACGGCTTGATCGCCGCGGGCGTGCGCTACGGCTCCGGTTATCCCATCACCCCCTGGTCGTCCGTCATGGAAATTTTGCGGCGCGAGCTGCCGAAATACGGCGGCCTCTTCGTCCAGGCCGAGGACGAGCTCGGCGCCGTCTCGATGGCGCTCGGGTTTTCGTTCTCCGGCTATCTCGCCATCACTGGCAGCGCCGGTCCCGGCATTTCGCTCAAGACCGAGGCGATTGGCTGGGCTTCGATGGCCGAGATCCCGATCATTATTATTAATGTGCAACGCGGCGGCCCGAGCACCGGCCTGCCGACGAACGTCGAGCAGAGCGATTTGTTCCAGGCGATCTACGGCGGCCACGGCGACAGCCCGCGCGTCGTCCTCGCCGCCGCGACGGTCGAGGATTGTTTCTACATCGCGATCGAAGCCGCGCGCATCGCTCGCAAATACAGCACGCCCGTTTTCATTTTGAGCGACACCTCGCTCGCCACGCGGATCGAAGCGTTCGATGAGCCGCATCTGAAAGACATCATGCTCGATCCGAAACCGGACCTGAGTCCGCGCGCCGCCGGCTTCAAGCCTTACGCCGTCGATCAGATCACGCAGCACGTCCCGCCCGGCTCGCGCATGATCGACGGTAAATATCCGCTCGTCACCGGCCTCGAGCACGACGAGATGGGCCATCCGACCGGCAGCCCGAAATTGCACATGGCGATGACCGCCAAACGCCGGAACAAACTCCGTCAGCTCGCCGAGGAACTTCCACCGCCGGAAGTATTCGGCGATCAGGAAGGCGACGTCCTCATGGTCGGCTGGGGTTCCACCTACGGCCCGATCCACGACGCCGTGAAAAAAGCGCGCGAAGAAGGAAAGAAATACGGCGCGTTGCATCTGCGCCACGTCCATCCCTTGCCGAACGGCCTCGAAAAAATCTTTGCGAAGTTCAAACGCATCATTGTCGTCGAGATGAACGACCAGGGCGTTTACGGTTTCGGCCAGCTCGCCACCCTTCTCCGCGCCCGCTTCTGCGAACCGAAGATCGAAAGCCTCACCAAAACCGACGGCCTCACCTACCGCGTCAAAGAAATCCTCGAAGGCGTTTCTGGTAGGGACGCCGCGCTGCGGCGTCCGCCCACTCCAAACGGCGCCGAATCCGCCACCTCCCAACCTTCGGCTCGCGCCGATATGGCCGGCGACAACACCCCCACCCACCCCTGCTCCGAAGCCTCGAAAGCTTCCGCTGGCATCGTCGAACACTCCAAGCATCCTCCCGGCGAACGCGCCGAAAGCGCCGCCGTCGCCATTTCCGGTTCAAAGGAGAATCAACAGCAATGATCATTCAGCTGCCCGACGAAAACGCCGAACGCCCAACGCCAAACGCCGAATATCGAATGGGGGTCGCTGTTCTTTCTTACTTCGACGTTGGACGTTGGACGTTGAACGTTGGACGTTTTGATTCTCAGCCTCCCGCCTGCTCACCGGCTACCCTCGCCGGTCTGACCATCTATCCGCCGGCCTCCCAGCTCGGCGTATTCCCCTTCAACTAGCGCAATTTCCAAATGAGCGAATCCAACCAAACACCCACCAACGGCAACGCCTCCTCCACCGAAACCGTCGCCATCTCCGTCGACACCCGCGGCCTCGTCGATTTCCCGCGCGAAAAGCTCACCAAAAAAGCCATCACCGCCGACCACCCCACCTGGTGTCCCGGCTGCGGCGACTTCGCGGTGCTCGCCGCCTATTACAAAGTCATCGAGAAACGCCAGCTCGATCACGAAAAGATAGTCACCCTCGCCGGGATCGGTTGTTCCTCGCGCTTCCCTTATTTCGTGAACGGCTACGGCGCGCATTTCATTCACGGCCGTGCCGTCCCGCTCGCCTCCGGAGTCAGCCTGGCCCGGCCCGACCTGCACGTCTTTCTCTTCGGCGGCGACGGCGACGGCTTCTCCATCGGCGGCAACCA
>DASQLH010000341.1:0-27406 GCA_035630155.1 Chthoniobacterales bacterium | reverse complement strand
GCCGAAGATGGCGATCTTTGAAACGGCGGCCAATCTCGAGCTGTGGCCCAAAATCCTCCCGCACTATCGTTACATCCGTTACCTCGAGCGCGGACCCGACCGCAACCTCGTCATCATGGCCGCGGTCCGTTCGGGGATTCCGATCTCCTGGACCTCGGAACAAATCATCGACCGCGAGAGGCTCGAAATTCATTTTCATCATCTGAAAGCGTGGACGAAAGGAATGCATGTGGTTTGGTCCTTCAAGGAGACGCCGGCCGGCGTCCTGGTAGAGATTGTGCATGACCTCCGTTTTCGAATCCCCCTGCTCGCTCCGATTGCGGAACCGATCATCGGGAAAGGCTTCATCCACCCCGTGGCAAGCAGGACTCTGCGTTGCATGAAGGCGCACCTCGAAGCCCAGCACTCCCAACCCAACCTTTAAGA
Source organism: Chthoniobacterales bacterium (assembly GCA_035630155.1). Classification (GTDB taxonomy): domain Bacteria; phylum Verrucomicrobiota; class Verrucomicrobiia; order Chthoniobacterales; family UBA10450; genus AV80. Next base: position 26,980 of record DASQLH010000341.1, on the reverse strand, counting down.
TGACTCGACGTCGCGCAGTCATTACCGGCATCGGTCCGATCACCTGCATCGGAACCGGGCGGGAAGATTTTTGGCGTGGATTGCGCGCGGAGAAAAGCGGCATCCAGCGTATCAGCAGTTTCAACACCGATGAATTCAATGCGCATTGCGGCGGCGAGATTCCTGGCTGGATCCCGGAAGATTATTTTCCACCACACCGCCTGAAGCGGCTCGATCGCTACGCGCAGTTCGCTGTCGCCTCCGCCAGGATGGCGCTCGACGACGCCGGGCTTCCCTATTCCCAACAGACGCCGCAACATCGGGTCGGCGTCAGTTTCGGGACGGCGCTGGGCGGCGTCGCCAACGCGGAGTATCAGCACGTCCATTTCCTCAAAAAAGGAACGCGCGGTGTAAACCAGACGCTGGCCCTCCAGGTCTTCGGGGGCTCTGCCCATTCGAACATCGCCATTGAGTTTGGCTTTCGCGGCGTCGGCACCACCAACTCGAACAGTTGCGCGAGCGGCACCGTCGCCGTGGGCGAAGCGCTTCGCTACATTCGGGACGATTTTGCCGACGTCATCATCGCCGGCGGCGCAGAAGCGCCCTTGAGTCCCCTCACCTTTGGCGCTTTCGCGATCATCAAGACCATGAGCCAATGGCTCGGCGATCCAGCGCTGGCCTGCCGGCCGTTCGACCTGCGCCGTGATGGCTTCGTCATGGGGGAAGGCGCGACGTCCCTCGTGATCGAGGAGCTGGAACATGCGAAGAAACGCGGCGCCCACATTCTCGCCGAAGTGCTCGGCTACAGTTTAAACAACGACGCGTTCCACATGACCTCGCCGCTCCCCAGTGGCGAAGCCTGCATTCGCGCCATCCACGACGCCCTGGCCGATGCGCGGCTCGCGCCCGAACAAATCGATTACATCAACGCGCACGCCAGTTCCACCCAGCTCAACGACAGCACCGAGACGATGGCCATCAAGCAGGTCTTCGGAGATCACGCACGCACCTTGCCCGTGAGCGGCACGAAGGCCTACACCGCTCATCCCCTCGGCGCAACGGGCGCGATCGAAGCTGCGATTTGTGCCCTCGCCATCGATCGGAAGTGGCTGCCGCCCACCTTGAATCGCGATAATCCCGATCCCGCCTGCGATCTCGACGTCGTCCCGCATCATGGCCGGGACGCCGAACTAAATTACGTGCTGAGCAACTCCTTCGGCTTCGGCGGCATCAATTCCTGCGTGATCCTGGGAAGAGTTGCCGGGTAGCGTGGGCGTCAGGCCTCAAGGAGGGGCGATTTGTAATCGCCCGCCAAATTCAAACGGCGGTCCAGACCGCCGCATTTGGAGGCGATTGAAGCAATCGCCTTGAGCGTGGGCCGGCGATTACAAATCGCCGCTCCTTGAAGCTCGGCGACGCTCGCGCGTCTGCGCAGCTCAGGAGGCGCCACCCCTGTCGTTTCCGCCTAACAAATCCGGCCGGTCCTTCCGCGTCCGCTGCACCGCCTGTTCTTTCCTCCACGCCGCGATCGCCGCGTGATTTCCCGACAGCAAAACCTCGGGAACTTTCCATCCTCGGAAATCAGCCGGCCGGGTGTATTGCGGTCCCTCCAGCAACCCGCCGCTAAAGCTGTCGTCCACTGCTGATTGTTCATCGCCGAGCACGCCCGGCAGCAAGCGCACAATTGCATCGACAAGAACAACGGCGGCAATCGCGCCATTGGTCAGCACATAATCACCGATCGAAATCTCAGCATCGACCAGGTGCTCGATCACGCGGTGATCCACTCCTTCATAATGCCCGCAAATGATGATCAGGTGTGCCTCACTGGAAAGCTCCATCGCCATTCCCTGATCGAAGCGTCGCCCAGTCGGCGACATCAAAATCACCTTCGGCCTCTGGAGTTCGACGTTGGGCGTTGGACGTTGGACGTTGGACGTTTTCCCTTCTTCGGCGCGGAGTTCCTCCACCGCTCTAAAAATCGGCTCCGCCTTCATCACCATCCCCTGCCCGCCTCCGAAAGGCGCATCATCCACCACGTGATGTTTGTCCGTCGTCCAGTCGCGCAGGTTATGGATGCGGAGATCGACAGCGTCGCTTTCCTGCGCCCGCTTCATCATGCTTTCATTGAGCGGCGCGCGGCAGACCTCGGGGAACAGCGTCAGGATATCGATGCGCATGGCTGGAGGTTAAGGCGTTAAAGCCGCCCCCCTACTCCACGATCTCGAGCGTGGCTCGCTGCCCGTGGCGCGCCGCGGAGCTGGCCAGCAACGCGCGAATGGCCTGAATCGTCTGCCCGTTGCGCCCGATGATTCGACCCACGTCCGTCTGGCGCAACTGGACCCGGAAGATCGTCGTCTTCCCGGAGGGAATCTCGGAAAGCATCATCTCGTCCGGAAACTCGACGAGCTGGCGAATGACGAACTCGAGAAATTGTTTCACGCCGCGAAGCTATCGGCGTTGGTCCCGCCCTGCAAGCCCACCGTGTTTACTCCGTCGCATACGTCGCCTCGAAATTCTCGGTCGTCTCGCCGACAGGCCCGACCTCCTTGCCATCGGGGCGCAGCAGCCAATACCAATCATACGACCCGCCGCCCAGGAAATAGCGGTGCTGGAGCACGAGCAGGCAATCCTTGTATTCGCCGGACGGGACCGCTTTCACGTCGCTGCCGGGGAAGAGATACCGCTCCTTTCGATTCGTCGTATCCACCACGTGCACGGCGCCCGAGACGGCCCACGCGGGAGTTACGAAATAAACCAGCTTTCCATTGGTGGAGAATTGCAGGCTCTCAAACGCGGCGATGATCCCCTCCGGTTTTTCGGAGTCGCGACACTTCAAGAGCAGAGTCGCCTCTTTGCCGTCGGTGCGGACCTGCCAAAGCTCAGTCGGATCCACCTCGTCAGAACCGGTGGCGATTTTCTTGCCGTCCACTTTCCGAACAAAAACCACCCATTTGCCGTCGGGAGCCAGGACCGGCTGGGAATCGCGCCCGCTCGAAGTCAGCGCCGTGATCTGGCCGTTTTTGTCGGTGAACTGGATATTGCCCTCTTTGACGGAGACGCTTTGTGCGAACAACGCGGGAACCGCCAGAGCCGTCCAGAAAATCAACAAGAGTCGCTTCATTTGCCTTATCGACGCTCTGACCGCGTCGAATTGAAAAGATATTTCTCCCGAGCGCAGTCTGCGCCCCAAGGAGCGGCGGTTTGCAACCGCCGACCCAAAAAATGGCGATTTCAAATCGCCCCTCCTTTGATTACTCCGCCGCGGGCGCCGCGGCTGGTTCTTCCGCGGCCGGAGCAGCCGGCGTGGATTCCTCGGCGGGAGCGGCCGGCGCCTGCTTCTTATTCTTCTTGATCAAACTCCGCACCGTATCGGACGGCCGCGCGCCTTTCGAAATCCAATGATCGATCCGATCCAGCTTCAACGTGCTGTTGTGATCCGGCTTCTTCGGATCGTACGTGCCGATGATCTCGATAAATTTTCCGTCGCGCGGGCTGCGGCTATCGGCCACCACCACCTTGTAGTACGGGCGATTCTTCGCGCCTTCTCTGCGTAATCTGATTGAAACTGCCATATCTGTAAGTTTTAAGCTTTAAGTGTTAAGTGTTAAGTCATCGCAGCGGAATGTCTTGCTTAAAGCTTAACCCTTAAGACTTAAAGCTCTTCATTTGCGCCATCATCTTTTTCATTTTCCCGGCGTTCTTCATCATCTTTCGCATCTGATTGAAACGCTGGAGCAAGTCGTTCACTTCGGTGACGCTGCTGCCGCTGCCGCGGGCGATTCGTTGACGCCGGCGCGCATTTAGAATGTCGGGCCGCGTTCTCTCCTCGTGCGTCATGGAAAGCACAATCGCTTCCGTCCGCTTGAGCTGCTTCTCGTCCACGGAGAGGCCCTGCACGTTACTCATCCCGGGGATCATGCCAAGGATATTCTCCAGCGGCCCCATCTTCTTCATCATCTTGAACTGGGCCAGGAAATCGTTGAAATCGAACGAAGCGGTGCGCATCTTGCGCTCCATCCTCAGAGCTTCCTCCTCGTCCACGGCCTCGGCCGCCTTCTCCACCAGGCCGACGATGTCGCCCATCCCGAGGATCCGCCCAGCCAGGCGATCGGGGACGAATGCTTCGAACTGATCGAGCTTCTCGCCGACGCCCGCGAACTTGATCGGGCGTTGCGTGACTTCCCGCATCGAGAGCGCCGCGCCGCCGCGCGCGTCGCCATCGAGCTTGGTCAGGACGATGCCGGTGATGCCGAGCGCTTCGTGGAAATGGGTGGCAACGCTGACCGCCTGTTGTCCCGTCGCAGCGTCCGCCACGAGCAGAATTTCCTGCGGCTTCAGGAATTCCTTCAGCTCCTTGATCTCTTCGATAAGGGCCGCATCAATTTCCTGGCGGCCCGCGGTGTCGAAAATCTGGACGTTGCCGATTTGTTGCGCCGCCCATTCGAGACTGGCCGCCGCCGAGCGCCGCACATTTTTCTCGTCAGGGCTCGGAGTGTAAACCGGCACCTCGACCTGCCGGCCGAGCGTGGCGAGTTGTTCGATCGCTGCCGGCCGCTGCAAATCGCAAGCAATGAGCAAGGGAGCCCGCCCCTGCTTTTTCAAATAACGCGCGAGCTTGGCGGATGAGGTCGTCTTGCCGGCGCCGTTTAGACCCACCATCAGAATGCGCGCCGGCTTGTCGAGATTGAGCGGCGCGGCGTTGCTGCCCAGCAACGTCGTCAGCTCATCATAAAAAATCTTAACGATCTGCTGCCCGGGCGTGACGCTCCGCAGCACTTCCTCGCCCAGCGCCTTCTCCTTGACCCGTGCGATGAAATTCTTCGCGACCTGGAAATCGACGTCCGCCTCCAGGAGCGCGAGCCGGACCTGCCGGAGCGCATCATTGATGTTGGCCTCGCTGATCGTCCCATGACCGCGAAGATCCTTGAAGATGTCCTGAAGCTTGTCGCCTAGCTGCGAAAACATAACGGACCTAAGAAATCCCCGCTCTTCGGCGGCAGTGCTGGGTCTGGGGAGCGCACGCGCCTCGCGTGCCGGCGATCGCGCCCTCGCGATCGCGAACTTTCTCTTCCCCTAGACGCGTGGTCACCGGACTAAAAGATTGTTTTGGCGAGGCGCCAAAACCGGCACGCGAGGCGCGTGCGCTCCCCAGAAAGATCATTGAATCAACCTTTCTTCGGTGATGGGGTGGGAGAAGCCGCCGCGGAGGGCGCTGGGGTCGCCGCGGGCGCAGCGCCAGCTCCCGTTTCGTCAATGTTAAAGGTCCAATTCGTTTCCACCTTCTTCCCGCCGGACTTCGCGCTGACGATAACGGTGACCGTCTTGTCTTTCAGCCGTTGCGTGACCTGATAAGCCACGGTCGTAGTTTTCGGATCGTAACTGGAATCGACTTTCCCGAGCCCGCTCACTCTCATCTCCGGAACGGTGTCGGGATCGATGGCGCCGAGCGACGCGACATTTGCTTTGATCAGCGGCAGTGGATTTTTGATGGTCTCGCCATTTGCCGGCTGCGTTTGCAAATTCGACACCGACACCGACGAAGTGGCGGGCCCGGTCGCAGTCGTTGCAATAGCCGCGAGCGCGTCGGTGAACGTCTTCGGCTTGTTCGCCTCCATCAAATACCGGCCCACGGAACCGAGAGGCGTGTGCATGGAGATCGGCTGGCCGTAAACCGTGAAAAGCGCCTCGTAGCCGGCCTTCATCGTCACCTCCCTGACATGGTCGTTGTGGAATCCGTAGGGCACGGCCAGGCAATTCACCTTCACGCCCAGCTTTTGCTCGATCGTCTGCTTGGAGCCCGCGACCTCGTTTTGCAGCCACGCCTCGTACTCGTCCGGGCTAAGCTTTTTCTTGATCACTTTGTCGTAAGGCTTGCGCAAATCCGAATGCGTCACGGTGTGTCCCTGAATATCGACGCCGGCGTCGCGCATCTCCGCCAGATGCTCCCAACTCATCGATTCGCCGCCGCTGAAGCGTCCCGGCCTGATCCCTTCGGTGTAAATGAAAAGCGTCACCGGATAGTTGAATTTTTTCAGGATCGGCCAGGCAGCGTCGTATTGCGATTTCCAGCCGTCATCGAACGTGATGATGGCGCTCTTGGACGGAATCGCCTTCTCGCCCCGCCGCCAGGCGAGGAAATCCTGCATCGGAATCACGCTGATGTTCTTGTTCTTCAGCTCCTGCATCTGGGCCTCGAACGCTTCCGGCGTGATCTCCGTATCCGGTCGTCTCACGTTCTTGACGAAACGGTGGTAACCAAAAACCACTACCTGTGCGTTTTGGTCGATCGCCGGCTTGCTAATGACTGGAGCAGCCGAAGGCGTCGCAGTCGCAGCCGAGCTGAGGGCGCCCGGCGTGGCCGACGCGGTGGCGGTCGACTGGTCGCCGGCCGCGGTCTTTTTGGCGGGCTCGGTCTTTTTGCAGGTCGGTAAATTGAGCGCCAGGAACAGAGGAATAAGTGCGAATCGAGTGAGCATAAAAATCGGTAAAGGGCCTTTAGTTTGAGGCGTGGAAAAAACAAGCGGTTTTTGGCTTTCGATCTCTTCTGTGGCCGGTCGCCGCGGCGAAGCGACTGGAGACGGCCTGCCCTCAGGCCGTTGAGAGAAAAGCCGCAAGCCCGCTCCCGGCACGAGGGCGTGCCGGCTCCAATTTGCCCACAGGGCGGCGGCTACAGCAGAAATCTCTGGCAGGTCGTTCCCTTTGGGCTAGGAGTCCCCATGCCTCGTTTTTTGGGACTTTTGCTGGCGCCCGTCGCGGCTGTTCTCATTACCAGTTGCGGCACCTCGGGAATCCGCGTCAAAGATACGACCCGGACATTTACAACCGTTGTCGTCGACGCCGGCCACGGGGGTAAGGACAATGGGGCGTTTCGCCGCTACGGCGGCGCCGAGAAAACGGCCACGCTCGATGTCGCTACCCGCCTCGCGAGCAAACTTCGCGAATCTGAATTCAAGACGGTCATGACCCGCTCGAGCGATACTTTCGTTTCCCTCGATCAGCGCGCGGCCATCTCAAATCGGCAGAAGAACGCGATCTTCGTGAGCGTGCATTTCAACGATTCCAGCCGCCGCGGAATTCGCGGTTACGAGACCTACTACCATTCCCCGGTTGCCCGGACGCTGGCCTATCACATTCAACAGAATCTGCTCACGATGCCGGGCGCGAGCAATCGGGGCGTGAAAACAGCGAGCTTTCGAGTTTTGCGAAAGGCCCGATACCCCGCCGTGCTCGTGGAATGCGGATTCTTAAGCAACCGGAAGGAAGGCGCACTCGCGCGGAAAGCGAGCTATCGCGAACAATTAGCCGATAAAATCGCCGAGGCGATCGTTGACCAGCGATATGGCAAGGGAACGTATCACTCCCCGCCCGCCGCGACGGATGAGGCTGCGACGACGTCTGAGCACGGCGAATAAGTATTGGAGCCGGCACGCCCTCGTGCCGGCGTGGACGGACACCGCCGCACCTTTATCTTCGTCGTATTGCCATGCGCTATCTCGTCAAAGTCCGCGTCAAACCAGGCCGTGAAAAGCCGCTGCTCCGGGCGATCGAGGAAAAGACGCTCGGGAAAGGTTCCATAGCCGGCGACGAGTATCAGCACGATATGAAGCAGGCGCGGGTCGATCCCGCTGGCGTGGCCACGTGGGTCGAGACCTGTTTCTGCGATCCCCCGCTCGAGGAGGAACGCCCTTATTGGGAGAAATATTTCGAGCTGCTGGCGGTGAGGGACGCGCACGCCCGCCGCAATTGCCGCCATGAAAACGGGACGGAGGCGTGGGCCTGCTGCGATTGCGATTGCACCGAAAAGCTGGAGAAGAAGCTGGCCGTTCGAGGCGAGGCGTTTCTCACAAAGCTGCGCTCGGCGGCGCAGTAATTCATGCTCATGATCTTGATCATGCTCCTGATCCTTCCGGTTAGGCACGCAGCGGTTTAGCCTAGGATTAAGATCAGGATCAGGATCACGAGCAGGATACCAACACATCTACGCATCATGATGCGTCAATTTGTTCCTTGCCGTGCGCGAGAACTGCGGTTTAGTTCTCCTCCACCATGTCCGTCGAAAATCTCCATCCCCTGGAAACGCTTATGCGCGAGCGCATCGTCATTCTCGATGGCGCCATGGGCACGATGGTCCAGCAGTTCAAGCTGACCGAGGCCGATTATCGCGGCGAGCGGTTCAAGGATTGGAAAGGAAAGGACCTCAAAGGCGGACTCGAGCTGCTCCTTCTGACCAAGCCGGCCGTCATCGACGAAATTCACCGGCGTTATCTCGAAGCCGGCGCGGACATCATCGAGACGAACACCTTCAGCGCGACGACGATCGGCTTGCACGATTTCCTCTTCCAGGGCGAACCTGAAAGCGGCCGGAAAGATCCGGAGTTTTTCCAGCGCGTTGTGGACGACGGCGATCTGGTCGCGTTGGTCCGCGAAATCAACGTCACTGCCGCGCGCATCGCTCGCCACGCCGCCGATACCGTCGCGAACGAGACGGGACTGCGGCGCTATGTCGCGGGCTCGCTCGGGCCGTTGCCCGTGACCGCGTCGCTTTCGCCCGATGTGAACGATCCGAGTTTTCGCGCGGTGACGTTCGATCAAATCCGAAAAGCCTATGCCGAACAGGCCGCCGCGCTGATGGAAGGCGGCGTCGATCTGCTCATGGTCGAGACCATTTTCGATACGTTGAACGCGAAAGCTGCGATTGCCGCCATCTCGGAGCTCTTCGAGAAATCGGGCAAACGCGTTCCGCTCATCATCTCCGGCACCGTGACCGATCGTTCCGGACGGATCCTAAGCGGCCAGACGGTGGAAGCATTTCTCACCTCGATCTCGCACGCGAAACCCCTGGTGGTCGGTTTGAATTGCGCCCTCGGGCCCGCCGAGATGGAGCCGTATATCGAGGAGCTGGCGCACGGCTCGAGCCAATACGTGAGCGCCTACCCGAATGCCGGCTTGCCCGACCCGTTGTCGCCGACGGGTTTCCCGGAAACGCCGGAGAGCCTGGCGCCGCAATTGCAGAAATGGGCGCGGAACGGATGGCTAAACATCGTCGGCGGATGTTGCGGCACGACGCCGGATCACATCCGGGCCATTGCTGAAGTCGTGCGGGATTGCGCCCCGAGAAAAGTGCATCCATCGCGCTCAAAAGACACCCTCATCCTAACCTTCTCCCAAGGGGAGAAGGAGCTCCCTCTCCCTGAGGGAGAGGGCTTGGGTGAGGGTCATGTGAGGAAAGCGCCGTTGCAATTATCCGGCCTCGAGCCGTTAAACATCACCCCGGAGGTGGGCTTCGTCGTCGTCGGCGAACGGACTAACATCACCGGCTCCCCCAAGTTTTCGAAGCTGATCCTGGCCGGCGATTTCGAGGCGGCGCTCGCGGTCGCCCGTCAGCAAGTCAAAGGCGGCGCCAACATCCTCGACGTCAATATGGACGAAGGAATGATCGATTCCGAAGCGTCGATGACGAAGTTTCTAAACCTCATCGGCAGCGAACCGGAAATCTCGCGCGTGCCCATGATGATCGACAGCTCGAAGTGGAGCGTCATTGAGGCGGGCCTCAAATGCGTCCAGGGCAAAGCGGTCGTGAATTCGATCAGCCTGAAGAATGGCGAGGAAGAATTCCTCCGCCAGGCGGCTTTGGTCAGGCAGTACGGCGCGGCCGTAATCGTGATGGCGTTCGACGAGAGCGGACAAGCGGACACGCTGCAACGGCGGATCGATGTTTGCGCGCGCGCTTACAAGCTCCTCACGGAGCGCGCCGGCCTTCCGCCGAACGACATCATTTTCGATCCGAACGTTCTGACCGTGGCCACCGGTCTGGAGGAACATCGCAACTACGCGGTCGATTTCATCGAAGCGGTCCGCTGGATCAAATCGAACCTTCCGGGCGCCCGCACCAGCGGCGGCCTCAGCAACGTTTCGTTTTCTTTCCGTGGCAACAACGCCGTGCGCGAGGCCATGCACGCGGCGTTCCTGTATCACGCCATCCAGGCAGGACTCGACATGGCGATCGTCAACGCCGGCCAGCTCGCTGTTTACGAAGAGATCGAGCCCGAGCTGAAAACACGGGTGGAAGATGTTCTCCTTAATCGGCGGGACGACGCCACCGAGCGCCTGGTCGATTTCGCCGAGAGCGTCAAAGCCAGCGAAAAAACCCCGATTGAAAAAGAGGCCTGGCGCCATGCGCCCGTGGAAGAACGTCTTTCCCACGCGCTGGTGAAAGGCATCGTCGATTTCATCGATGCCGATACGGAGGAGGCGCGGGCGCAAAGCAAACGTCCACTCGATGTGATCGAGGGTCCGCTTATGGCCGGGATGAGCGTCGTGGGCGATTTGTTCGGCGCGGGCAAAATGTTTTTGCCGCAGGTGGTGAAGAGCGCGCGCGTCATGAAGAAAGCGGTCGCCTATTTGCTGCCGTTCATGGAGGCCGAAAAACGCGCGGATGCAAAACCGCAGGCGCGCATCGTCATGGCGACGGTGAAGGGAGACGTGCACGATATCGGCAAAAACATCGTGGGCGTGGTGCTCCAGTGTAACAACTACGAGGTCATCGACCTCGGCGTCATGGTGCCAGCGGCGAAGATTTTGGAGACCGCCCGGGAAAAGAAGGCGGACATTATCGGGCTGAGCGGGCTGATTACGCCATCGCTCGACGAAATGGTGCACGTGGCGCAGGAAATGGAGCGCGAAGGTTTCTCGCTTCCGTTGCTGATTGGCGGGGCGACCACGAGCCGCGCGCATACGGCGGTGAAGATCGCGCAGCATTATCGCTCCAGCACCGTCCACGTGCTCGATGCTTCGCGGGCCGTCGGGGTGGTGAGCACTCTCTTGAGTGACGAGCTGAAAAGCGCATTCGATGAAAAGACGCGCGCTGATTACGCGCGGCTGCGCGACGAGCACGCCTCCAAATCGCGGGAAAAGAAGTTGATCTCGCTGGAGCAGGCGCGGGCGAACCGGACCCCAATCGATTGGGCGGCCTATACGCCGCCGAAGCCGGAGTTCGTCGGCGCGCGTGTTTACTCCACCGATCTGGGGAACGCACGCGCCTCGCGTGCTGGCGATGGCGCCTCGCCATCGCGAACTTTGATTTCCGACGAAGAATCGTTTCGGCGAGGCGCCGAAACCGGGTCGCCGCGGCGACCGCTTCCCCAGACCAGAGTCATTTCGCTCGATGACCTCATTCCTTACATCGATTGGTCACCGTTCTTTCATACCTGGGAGTTGCGCGGCCGCTATCCGGCGATCTTCGACGATCCGGTGGTCGGCAAGCAGGCACGCGAGCTCTTCGACGATGCCCAGCAGCTCCTCGACCGGATTCGCACAGAGAAACTGCTCACGGCTCGCGGGGTCTTCGCTTTCTGGCCGGCGAAGGCCATGGGCGACGACGTGGAAGTATTTACCGACGAGACGCGCTTGGAACGCCTCGCGACATTCCATTTCCTGCGGCAGCAGATGAAAAAGCCAGCCAACCAATTCAACCACAGCCTCGCGGATTTTATCGCACCGGACGCGCTCGATTACCTTGGCGGCTTTGCTGTCACCGCTGGAATTGGCGCGGACGAACTGGCCGCGAAATTTGCCGCCGAGCACGACGATTACAATGCGATCCTGACGAAAGCGCTCGCCGACCGTCTCGCGGAAGCGTTCGCGGAATTCCTCCATCGCGAAGCGCGCATTGCCTGGGGATTTGGCGGCGACGAGAAGCTCTCACAGGACGAGCTGCTCCACGAAAAATATCGCGGCATCCGGCCAGCGGCGGGGTATCCGGCGTCACCGGACCACACGGAAAAGAGCACTCTGTTCGAGTTGCTGGACGCCGAGAAAACAACCGGCATGGTGCTGACTGAATCGTTCGCCATGCATCCGGGCGCGAGCGTGAGCGGGCTCTATTTTTCGCATCCGGACTCCAAATATTTCGGCGTCGGAAAAATCGCGGACGACCAGGTGCGCGATTATGCCGCGCGGAAAAAGGTCGGCGTCGATTACGTCGAGAAATGGCTGTCGCCTAATCTCGATTATTGACTCTCGTCGGTCTCGGTCTCCTGCTTGTCGAGACGCGGGTCGCGTATGTGCGCGCCGAAAAGCAGCAGCGCTCCGGCTTCGTCCGCGGAAACGGGATCGACTTCTTCTTTCTCCGGCTTCGGCCAAACGACATCCCAGACAAGCCCGCATTTCTCCAATGCCCAGATGATGTAACGCGTCAGGTCGAACTCCCACCATTTCAGCCCGTGCGCCGCGCAGCGCGGTTTGGCGTGATGATTATTGTGGTAACCCTCGCCAAAGGCGCCGAGGCCAATCCAGAAATTATTCTTGCTGTGGTCGGTCGTTTCGAAGCTGCGATAGCCCAGGGAAGGCATGTGACAGATCGAATTCACCGCCCAGGTGAAATTGTAAACGACCAGCATCGGGACGTAGAGGCACCAGAGAAGTCCGGCCCAGCCCATCGTGAAATAGAAGAGCGCGGCCACGCAAAGGTGCGGGATAATGTAGAAATAGGGGCGTTCCCAGAGCCGGCAGTACCAGAATTTCCGCACGTCTGCCGCGTAACGCAGCGAGCGATCTCGGAAGCCCGGCGGCTTGCGCACCAGCCACATCATGTGGGCATAGGGAAACCCGTGCACCGGGCTGTGGATGTCCTCATCGGTGTCCGATTTCAGATGGTGATAGCGGTGGTCCCCCACCCACGTGACCGGGTCGCCCGAAAGCGCGATGGCTGAGCCGGTGGCAAAAAAGAATTTGAGCCAGCCCGGCATTTCGAAACCGCGGTGGGTCAGGTAGCGATGGAGGTAAAGCGTCGTGCTGATGCCCGCCCAGAAATAGATCGTGAGCATGATCGGCAGGTAGTGCCATTGGAATTGCGTGCAGAGGCCGATCAGGCCGAGGACCTGCAAGCCGACCAGCGCAATGAAGAGATAAAGATTGAGCTTATCGTGCTTAAACATAAGGCGAGATGGGATGCGGAGCGCGTTCCCGTGCGAGGCGAGATCGACGTTAATGTTCTATCGAACGTTCACTGTCGCAAGGCCGTATTTCCAGCCATAAAGTGCGCGCCGGAATATTCCGCATGCGCTTCAAACCGGAGCGTGTTAAGTCACGCCAGCGTCCGGGGTGTAGCTTAGCTTGGTAGAGCGCCTGGTTTGGGACCAGGAGGTCGCAGGTTCGAATCCTGTCACCCCGACCATCACCTTCTGCACACCGAATCAACGATGATCGGCCTGCTTGATATCCATGCTCGAGAAGCAACACAGCGACCCCTCTTGCGGGCTGAGGGCAGCCCGGCTCCAAGGCAGCTTTATTTGGAGACGGCCTGCCCCCAGGCCGTTGAGTGCGCCGTCGAATTTCTCAGCCCCGGCAATCGTCAAACGCGCCATCGAATGAAATTCATTTCGACCATCCTTTCAGCCACCTTGCTCTGGTGTGTTCCGTTTTTGAGCGCACAGGAACCGCCATTGCCAGCGGCGACCGAGACGCCCACGGCCAGCCCCAGCACGAGCGTGCGTCCCGAGCTTAACATTCCCGATATCCCGTTGACCGTGGAACCCGCTCCCCTGGTGCCCAATACTGCTCCCGCCCCAAGCAAGAGCGCGCCGCCGCTCGAAGAACTCGACGCCGCCTTCAAGAAATCCTCCCTGGGCCAGGCCGCGGAGGAACAGCGAATGCACGTGGAATGGCGAAAGCTCAAGAACCGCACCGTTGCGGATCCCGACGTCGTTGCCGCGAAAGCCGCGGCGGAGAAAGCGCGGACCGATCTCGAGAAACGCAATCTGATGCGCGCTTATTACAAACTTCATTACGCCCGCATGCAGGCGCTCGCCCCCACGCCGGAAATGAAGGCGTACCTCGAAGAAAAGAAAAAGTGGATGCTGGGCAGTCTTGACCAGCCTCATGTGCGTCCAAGTCCGACGGCCAAAGCGAGTCCTTCGCCATGACGGATTCCCCGCCTAACGACTTCTCCGCGCGCGAGAGCCGGCTTGCCCAACGCCGATTTCCCGCTAGGATGCGCCGAACCACGCTGGCGCGTTCGTCTATCGGTTAGGACGTGGCCCTCTCAAGGCCGAAAGACGGGTTCGATTCCCGTACGCGCTGCCAATTTTTCGCGCGGCCGCTCCTACTCGTCATCGTCGCTGCTGGCCTTCAACGACTTGATTGATTTCACGATCGCCACCACGTCCTGGGTGTATTGCTTGTCGGCCTCCGGCGTTCCCGCCTGGAAGAGAGCGTAATAGTTTTTGCCGTCGGGACTGAAGGCAACGATCGCCAGCGTGCGGTCGGCCCCTTTGTCTGTCCCGGTGTAGTCGCGCTCGAGGTACTGGATGTTGTTCGCGGTCTTGAATTCCACCGGCTCGCTCGATTTGACGTTCTGGAATCGCTTCTCCACTTCCTTCTCCGTTTCCTCGATCGCATCGCGGGCGTTCGTGGCCACGACCGGGAAGATGCTGATCGCATAGCCGGCGCCCTTCGGCTGCGCACTGATGATCCCCGCGCTGGTGATCTCAGCTTTCCAATCGTTTGCAAAGGTGACCGTGAATTGCGGGTCGTCCTTCGGAAACTTGAGGGTCTTCGCCTGAGCGAAACCGGGCAGGAAAAACGCCAGCGTCAGAGCGAGCACCAGGATTTTGAATTTCATCGTGCCAAGCTAACTGCCCGCCGCGGATGACGGAAGCAGATTCCTGCCGATCTCCCAAATGGCGTTCCATGATTTCAGAACAGCTTCGCCTGGCGCGTGGTGGGCGGAATCATCTGGCCCAGCGCGGTCCGCATGCGCAAGGCGGCGTGCGGCGCGTAATCGAGCGCATTGTTGTTGAAGACGACATGGACTTCCGACGTCTCTTTCGCCAGCTTGCCGGCCCGTTCCGCCACCTCGCCAATCTCGTCGTCGCTGTAATCATAATTGAAACGGGCCGCCACCGTTTTGCCGGTGGTGTAGGCATGGGCGTCGCGGCCATGCAGCCGCAGATAAGCGAGCTTGGGATTCGTGATCTCATCCAGCTCCGGCGGCATGATGGTGAAATGCTTTTCCGCCGGGGCATCGACCGAGACCAGCGTGGCGGAATGCGCCCGCAGAAATTCGAGCGTCGGCTCCAGATTATCTCCCTCCACCCAATTTCGATTCCGCAGCTCGATCGCCACACGGTATTTCCCGAACGCGCCTAACAAATCGTCCAGCTCGCTCAGCCGATGCCTCTTTGGCGAAAAGCCGGGCGACAATTGCAAGAGCAACGCGCCCAGTTTGTCCTCACCGCGCAGGATCTCAATCGAGCGCCGAAATTCTTCGATCATCGCCTGCTCGATCTGGGACGTCAGCTTCACCTTCCCTTTCGCGTCCGTCTCCGCCGATTTCTGCAAAGCCGGCGGCAACATTTTCCAGTTCGTGGAATGGCGCGAGAGCAATTGATGCAGCTTCACGTCGAAGATGAACCCCGGCGGCGTGCTCCGGCACCAGCGCTCGACCATCCGCGCGTCCGGCGCCGAATAAAAAGTCGAGTTCACCTCGACCATCTCGAAATGCTGCGCGTACCAGCCCAGCCGCTCGCCCGCCGGCATTTTCTTCGGATACCAATGCTCGACAAACCCCGGATCCGACCAGCTGGCGGTGCCGACAAGGATTTTCGCGTTGGCGCGAGATTGGGATTTCTTTGCGCTCACGACGAATAAATTTCCGCTCGGAAATTTGGTTGCGGGGGCGGGATTTGAACCCGCGGCCTTCAGGTTATGAGCCTGACGAGCTACCAGGCTGCTCCACCCCGCGTCTTGGATTTGTATTATGAAGCGCAGCCGTCGGAACGCAAATCAAATCGTCCGCCAACGCATCGCCGTGGAAAAAAAATGGCTCCAGAGGTAGGATTCGAACCTACGACCAATCGGTTAACAGCCGACCGCTCTACCACTGAGCTACTCTGGATCCTCAGGCCCGCCGATCGGCGGGGCGTATATTTTCCCCACCCCAGTTATGTCGGCAAGTGATCTTTCGGAGCGGGGCGGAGAATAGGATCGCGCATCGCTATTTCAAACTGCGCCGCGGCTCCGTCAGCACGGCTTGAATGCAGGAGCGTGTTTGCTTTCGGGACCGAATCCCAAAATCAACCGCCCGGACGGGGGGTCGACCGCGGGGTCGTCACCGGACGCAGGTCGCGCCGAAACAATGGCGGCGTGCTATAGGTCCGAGGATATGCGTTCTGCTGTTCGATGCTTCTCCAGCGCTGTTCGACGCTGCGGCGCTGCTCGTACTCCCGGGCTTCCCGTTCCGCCTTGGCCCGCTCCGCCTCGTAGCGCGCTTCGTCATTCAAGCGACGACGGCGTTCGGTTTCCTGTTGATCGGCCACGGAAGCGGCCCAGGCCTGGTCGGTTTGCGCAGCGGCGAGTTGACGCTGGTTGTTGGCCTGCAACGCCTGGGTATTGGCGGTCTGCACCTTTTGCACCAGTTGGTTGTTCTTGGAATCGTCGTAGGCATCCTTCTGGGCCGGGGTGAGAATATTCTGAGGATCTTTCAGGGCCGCCAACAGTTCCGGCTTGGCGAAACCGCGCAGCTTCAATTCTTCCTCGGCGCTTAATTCTTCGGGGACACGCCGCTGCACCACCGAATCCAGCGCTTCTTTGTGCAATCCGCTCCGCGCCAGCAGCGAGACTTCGTTCACGGAAATCGCGCGACGCCCAATCCGAATGTCTTCCGCCGTGGGAGCCGGGCGCGTTTGCTCAGCGACATCAGCGGAGCGATTGCAGGCGCTGACCGCGAAAAGGAGCACAATCAAAAAGGCAATTCTCGAGGGAATTATTGATTTCATCAGCACCTCCCTAGCAAAAACGGGGCCGCGCATAGGATTAGCGGGCATTGACTCCGCCGCTGGCCTCTACTACATCGCCGCATGAATTCGGGCTCGCGCGACACGCATACGATTTCGCCGCTCACGGCAACCTGCATCGTCGTCGCTAACATGGTGGGCACCGGGATTTTCACCAGTCTTGGATTTCAAGTAGCCGGGGTGCCGACCGGTTTTGCGATCATGGCTATCTGGATCGCGGGCGGCATTTGCGCACTTTGCGGCGCGCTTTCCTATGCGGAGCTGGGTGCGGCGCTTCCACGATCCGGCGGCGAATACCATTTCCTCGGCGTGATCTATCACCCGGCGCTCGGATTTCTCGCCGGCTGGATCTCGGCCACGGTCGGGTTCGCCGCGCCGGTAGCGATCGCCGCCATCGCCTTCGGAACTTATCTGGCCGAGGTGGCGCCGGGTTTGGACCCGCTTTTTCTCTCGCTCGCGGTGGTGACGATCTGCACCATTGTTCTGCTGCGCGATCTCCAGTTGGGCAGCGCCTTTCAAAACGGCTCAACGATCCTGAAGATCGCGCTCATTGTCGTCATCATCATTGCCGGCTTTTGGGTGAAATCGACCCAGCCCGTCTCCTTCCTTCCGACGAAAGGCGACGGCGCCTTGATCTTGAGCGCGCCATTCGCGATCAGCCTTTACTGGGTCATGTTCGCTTACTCCGGTTGGAATGCCTCGACCTACATTGTCGGCGAATTGCGAAATCCGTCGCGCACCATTCCGCTTTCCGTGGGTTTGGGAACGGTCATCGTCATGGTGCTCTACCTCGGGATGAACGCGGTTTTTTTGCGGACCACACCGATCGATGAAATGGTCGGCAAGCAGCAGGTGGCGGTGATCGCCGGCGCCCACATTTTTGGCGCAGCCGGCGCGAAGGTGATGGCGTTGTTCATCTGCCTCGGGCTGGTCTCCTCGGTGAGCGGAATGATGTGGATCGGACCGCGCATCACGGCGGCGATGGGCGAGGATTTGCGCATTCTCACTTTCCTCGCGCGGCGCAATTCCCACGGTGTTCCAGTCAGCGCAATCCTGGCGCAATACGTGATCGTGGTCGTGATGCTGTTGACGGCCACCTTTCAAAACGCGGTGAATTACGTGCAATTCAGCCTGACCCTTTGCTCGACGCTGACCGTTCTGGGCGTGTTTGTGCTGCGCTGGCGTCAGCCCAATTTGCCGCGGCCCTATCGGACCTGGGGATATCCCATCACGCCGCTCATCTTTCTCGGCATCAGCGTCTGGATGCTCGAGCACATGCTGGCCGATTCCTCCACGCGCGCGCCATCGCTCTGGGGCCTTGCCACCATGGCGCTGGGTTTGGTGGTCTATTTTCTTTCTCCGAAAACAACGGCGGCCCAGCCGTCTAAAGCGAGTTCATGAAACGCTTCACTCTTTTTTTGCTGGTCGTCCTGCTCGCCGGGAATGCCTTCGCGCAACGTGCCACCATCGATGACACCGCCAAGTTTCTCGCCGGCATTCCAGTCACCGGCCCGCTCGAGCCGTTGACCCGCGATGCCGCCTGGCTCGACCACGCCCGCAATATGGACAGCGCGTGGTTCAAGAAAGATTCTCTCCAAATCCGGCCCATCCGAGGCTGGATGCTTGCCAACGCCCCCGCGCAATACACCAGCGCGGCCACAGTTTTCTACATGTTTGGCGGTCCCGATTTTCTCTATGCGAACCTCTTTTTCCCGCAGGCCAAAACCTACATCCTCGCCGGCCTCGAGCCCGTCGGACAGGTGCCAGAACTCACCGGGATGGATCCCGCGGCGCTTCGCACCGATTTCAACGCACTCCGCGGCTCCATGCACACGGTCCTGCAGACCCACTACTTCATCACTAAAGATATGCGAGCCGAGCTCGCCCGGCCGAACCTCGGCGGCACGCTTCCCATTCTCTATGTCTTTCTCGCCCGGCTCAATTGCACCGTGCTCGACACGACTTACGTGAACAGTCCCGCGCCGGGAGTGAAGATCACGTTCACTCGAGATGGCGGTCCCCAAACCTTGTATTACTTCAAGACCGATCTCTCCGGCGGTAAGAGTCCTTTCCTGAAATGGGCCGCCGCCCAGGGCCCCGGGAACAGCCTGCTCAAAGCCGCTTCCTATCTCATGCACACCGAAGGTTTCTCCGGCGTGCGCAATTTCCTTCTCGAGAATAGCCGGGTCATTATCCAGGACGATTCCGGGATTCCGCTGAAAGCGTTCCCGAAATCCTGGTCGGTCGATTGCTACGGGCGCTTCGTGCCGCACGCGGAGATGTTCGGAAAATATGATCAGCCGGAGCTGGCCGCGATTTACAACCGGCAGCCGCCGCCGCCCGAGCTCGGTTTCGCGTTCGGTTACCACTGGCAAAAAGATCGCGGCCTCCTTATGTTCGCCCGGCGCAAGTAGAGTCGTTCTCGTCTTGTCCGCGAACCAACTCTCTCAGTCCAGCTCCTTGCGTCGAAAACTCTTTTTTCTCCTTGGCTCGCTCACCGTCTGCGGGCGTCTTTTTGCGGCAGATCCAATAGCCGATGCCACCGCGAAATTTCTCGCGGGCCTGCCGGTCCGGGATACGCCGCTCGAGAATTACGCGACCGTTCCAGAATGGATGACGCACGCCGTTGAGCTCGACCGGAACTGGAAACAATTCAATGACCGCCAGCTTTCAAAGATCCGGGCCTGGGCGCCTCAAGCGCTTGGTTCTGCGTATCCGGATACCGGGCCGATGTACTACATGTTTAGCGGTCCCGATTTTCTCTATGCGAACGCGTTTTTTCCGAATGCCAGCACCTACATCCTCTGCGGCATCGAGCCGGTCGGGCCTGTTCCTGATCTCGAGAAGATACCGCGGAACACGCTCCCGTCTTCCCTGGCTAATCTCCGCAAGTCGCTCGATTCCGTGCTGAGCTGGAGCTTCTTCATCACCAAAAACATGAAGGTCGACCTGAAGCAAAGCGAGCTCAGCGGCACCTTGCCGGTCCTTTACGTCTTCCTCGCGCGCGCGGGCTGCACGATTGATTCCGTGGCGCCGGTGTTCCTCGATCGCACGGGCGATTTTGTTCCCGAAGGGAAAGGCACCACGCCCGGGGTGAAGATTGGCTTCAGCGGTCCGAGCGGCCGGCCGCAAACGCTTTACTACTTCTCCACCGACGTGGCGGATTGGGCGGTCAAGGTGAGCCCGAACTTTATGAAATTCTGCGAGCAGCAAGGTGATGGCGTCAGCTTGCTCAAAGCCGCCTCCTATTTGATGCATTCAAACAACTTCTCGCAGGTCCGCCAATTCCTTCTCGATCGGAGCAAACTGATCCTGCAGGACGACTCCGGAATTCCCTTTCGCTACTTCGCCAAAAACGAATGGGACATTAAATTCCACGGGCGCTACATCGGGCCGATCAAGCGCTTCCTGAAACATGGCCAGCTCGATCTGAACAAGGAAAACTCCGTCGCCGCCCCGTCCCCTTTGCCCTTCAGCTTCGGCTACCAATGGCAGCCGAGCCGCTCATCGCTCATCGTGGCGACTCGGGAGTAATATTCCGGGGAGCGCACGCGCCCTCGCGTGCTGGCGATGGCGCCTTCGCCATCGCGGACTTGTTCCTTAGAAGTTTTGGCGAGGGCGCCAAAACCAGCACGCGAGGCGCGCGCGCTCCCCAGAATAGACCTATCGACCCATCAGCAACCGCAGAAATCTTCCATCCGAAAACCGCCCGCCCGACCCTTGCCGCACCACAACGAGGTTCATCGATGGAATGACATATAGCCGTTGATGCCCCGAGCCGATGCACGCGACCAGATCGCTCGGAGCGTCGCGACAAATAACCGCGCCGCCCCAGCCCTGCCGCTGCCATTTCGGGACCAGCATCGACTCAAAATCAAACTCGCGGCCGCCGGGCGCCTGCCGGTTATTCCACCAGCCAAGCGAGAAGGCCCGATTCGGTCCCGAACCTCTCCATGCCTGTGCCATCGAGCTGGAGCTGACGATCGGAGCGCCGCCGTTCAAGGCCACTTCGCCGAGCTTCGCCCATTGCCTGGCGCTGAGCACCCACCCGGCCGCGAGCAACGGATTGCCAGCCCGATCCTTTAGATAGCGTTGCGAGCCGAGCCCGAGCCGGCGCAGCACTCGCCGCTCGAGATAGCGAGTCGGCGATTCGCCACGGAGCTTTTCCTTCAGCACCGCGTGGAATACCTGAAGCGCGCTCGGCCCATAGATGAACGAGCTTCCCGGATTCGACACCATCGGCGCCCTGATCGCGATGCTGTCACGATCTCCCAGATTATCGTTATGCAAATAAAAGACGGGCGCGAGACCCGCGGAGAAATCGAGCAGTTGCCGGATCGTAACCCGCGCTTTGCGCGAATCGGCCGCCCAAGACGGAATGGTCTCAGCAACATGCTCGTCGAGACTCAGCAATCCATCTTCCGCGGCAGCCAGCGCGGCCAATCCCCAAAACGCCTTCGTCCCGCTATAAATCTTGTGCGCTTCCTTCGCCGATTGTTCCAGCAAGACCTGTCCATTTTGCAGCGCGAGAAACGACGTGCCACCCTGACTGTTCGAATAGGCGGCCGCTGCGCGAATCGCATTCGGATTCACCGGATCTGCCGTAGCGCTGGCGGCAATCAGGCAGAGCCAGAAAATGAGTCGCTTCATCTGCGTTTCATTTTGCGCATCACGGCCGCGATTTCCAGCCACGTTTCTCCTCCATCCTCAATCTTCCATTCTCTATCCTCGCTACTGTCGTAAACTCCCAGCGTGCCGATCATCATCATAGCGCTGCTTCTCTTCGGCGGGCTCATCTTCTCGATGCCGCTTTTGCTGGTGTTGCGCTATCGCGCCGGAACGATGCGCCGCCGCGGCCGCAAATGGGCGGCAACCGTCAACCTGGTGTCGCTGCTCATTTCGGCGGTGCTGTTCCTCTGGGTCGCGGCGATGACAACTATCTGGATTCCACAGGCATTCAGGTATTCGCTCGCCGGCCTGGCGGGAGGATGCCTTCTCGGGTTGCTCGGACTTGCCGTGACTCGATGGGAGCCGACGCCGCAAGGTCTCTATTTTACTCCGAACCGCGGGCTGGTCTTACTCATCACGCTCGCCGTGACGGCACGGTTGCTCTACGGCCTCTGGCGAATCTGGCATGCCTGGCGCGCGGCCGAGCCGAACGATTCCTGGCTCGCGGCGGCAGGAATTGCCGGCTCGATGGCCGTAGGCGCCATCGTGATCGGTTATTACTTCACCTACTCCGCCGGTGTGCGCTGGCGGCTCCGCTCTTATCACCGCTCGGGCGTTGGCCCTGCCAGGCTGGCAAGGATGGTGTTGATCGGGTTCTGCTTCGCCGCCTTCTCATGCGAGCTGGGAGGCGATTTCCCGACCGAAGAGCAGATGAAGGCTCGACTTCGTGCCGGAATGACGGTCGATGAAGTGGTGGCGATTTTTGGCCAGCCGCGAACAGGTGTTCCCAGGAATCCCGGCGCGGCCCGATTGCTTTACGTTTCACCTATCGGGACCCGCTCGGTGCGCACGGAAGGTTATGTCGGGTTCGAAGTGCAGCTCATGGATGGCAAGGTGCAGAGCTGGCGAACGCTGACCGGCATTCCCTCCTATGCCCCGGTGACTATGCCGCGCGAAATGAAGTGGCAAGGCTACGCGTTGATCGCGGTGTTCATTGGCGGAATCATCTACGGTCTCTATCGGGCGTTCCGGCGCGGGCTCAGCGAGGAACAGCTTCTCCTGAAAGCCTACCAGGATCGATATATCCCCACGCTTCCGATGGAGTTTCGCTTCATCAATAATGACACCACGCTCCAGGAAGTGTTCGACCGCGCAGGGCCGCCCGCCCGGGAACGAAAGTTCCCGATCGACCCAAAGCTTGTGACCAGCGGCTATGGATATGCAGAAGGCCCACTGGGTTTGCCTGCGATCGTTCTGATCGAATACGATCTTCCCTATCACGCCGTCGTCGCGCTCCTGCCTGAATTTCCTTTCCAGCCCGAAAACCGAATCCGCGCCGCCTTTTATCGTCGACCGCTTCCCGATGAGGAACTTTGAGGCGACGGGAAGCTTCGTGGCGGTCTTTCAGTCATCGCCTCAGACCCCGCTCCCTGGATATAATTTGGCTTGTAGTATTGTTTTCGCCTGGTCACAATCGGCGCATGAAGCCGTTCCCAACCATTCTCATTCTTGCCGGTTTTCTTTGCCATAGCGCCTCGGCCATGCCGCCCGCCCAGGGCCGCAGGCTTCAGGATCTAAATGTTATCTCCACCCGGGTCTTGCAGAGATCCATCAGCCCCAAGTTCTACAAGAGTCTCTGTATCTCTCCGATTCAGGGTTGGGTTGTTGTCCGCGCGAACATAGTCAACACCCGTCTCGGCGGACCAAGAATCGTCCACTCTGAACTCGATGGCGCGTACGACGAACTCGCTCTGAAGCTGGCGAAAGAGGCGCTGATTACTGGCTATTATGGTATCGAACGACCAGGAATAGGAGGTTCCGTTTTGCTCCACCTGCTGATTTACCAGATCGCCGATGGGACCATGGTTCTTTCGTTCCCTACCTTTGACGAACCAGGCGGCAACCAAATGCAGTATTGGGGCTGCTCGCGCCTTCTGGTCCTGAAAGAAGACGGGAAATGGACCGAGATCGAAGGACCCGAAGGACTTCACGGCAAGGGCTGGCGGGTGATAACTGCCGGCCTTCCACCGCCGCCCGGGGCCAAAGGGGACCCGGTCGGGGGGCCGAAGAAGAAGGCAAAGTAAATACGAGCCAAATCTCAGGGCCGCGCTAGTCGGGCAGGCGCTGCGCCTGCCTACAAATCGTCGAACACACCGCGAAGTAAGCAATAGGCCCGATCGCCTATTCCTGGTGACGTGCTTTCGGCAGGTCCGCCGACACTGAGTACTTTGATCGGGGTCCGCCTGAGCCATTCCTGAATCTTCTGCTTGGCGGTTGGATCCGACAGGTCGCAGAAAAGCAGCGGCAGCCCTAATTGCTTTGCACATCGCAGCGCCCACGCTGTTCCGGGGTCGGGCTCCTCTCCTGTAGCAGCGTCCCTACTTGCCACGCCGAAGCCAGGCGAAGGCGGGTGGGACGCTTCCCCCAATCGAATCACCAGCGTCGCATCCGAATCCCGAACATTCCATTCCGTCCGCTGCGACCGGGGAATGTCGGGAGCGTCTGGGCTTCGTTCTCGTTCCGTTTCTCGAAGCGGAAACTCTTCTGGAATCACGCCTGTCTCACACACTCGCCCCGGCGGACACCATCCCCCAATCTCGAGCCCGCACTCTTTCGCCGCCCGCAACGCCGCCTGATCCACGCCCGTTTGCCCGCCGGAGATGACTTTGCTCAGCCGGCTCACGCGGTCCCCATCTTCGGTCTTTTCCCGCTACTCGGCGGGCGACCCCAGTTTTGATTTCACCTCCGCAAAATTGCGACGAATCCTCCGGGCGTATTCTAGACAAACAATTAAGACGAGGAGATCGACCACTCCAATAGCTCGGTACGCCCAAAACGGCATGTACTTCGGCGGTCCCCAGCCGGCGACGTGAACCCAACCAAAAAACCCGAGCAGGAAAAAGCCGTAGCCGAGCGCCGCCCAAAACAGTCCGCGCATAAAGCGCGAGTGCGAGAAAGGTGAGATAAACCACAGATCGATTGCGGCAGGTTTGGCCAGAATTGAACCTGAGGTGTCGCCTGCGCTTCTGAGGAGCAAACCCGATTCGAAGTAGGCCGTGCCAATAAAAACCGCAAACAGAATGCCATACGTGGCGGAAAGAGCTTCCCGCACAATTTTAAATCCCGCGAGGTCGATCTCACCTCCCTCCCTGAGAAACGAGAAGCCGCTCATTGCATCAATCATGAGGGTGAGCTGGAGGATGCAAAGAGCGACCATATAGGTCTTCCATGTTTTCCCCGTTCTCTCCGCCGCGGCGTCGAATAGTGTGGAACTCATGGTGCCTCTATTTGCGCATTCGGCGGCTCGAATCAATCCCATAGCCCCGGGAATTTTCTTGCCCTCGCGTTTGCCACCATGGAATACCATCCCCCCAACCATCGCTTAAATCCCACCATCCCACTTAAGGAACCTCATGGCCGCACCGACACCCGAACAAATCGCCACCGTCCGAACGAACCTGCAACGCATGCAGGCGATGAACGACAATTCTTACTCCCAATGCCTCGCCAGAATCTCCGATGCTTTCGATTACTTCACCGAGCCGGACAACAGCTCCAACGCCGCTCTGACCATCCTGCTCAATATTGTCGAAGGCGCGTTCTGGGCAATGGGTGCGAGCGTTCCCAAGGCCTACACCGAAATCGGTAATTTCGCGGCATCGTTCTTGTCGGGCATGGTTGCGTGGTGGGGCCAGGGCAGTCTCCCCCCGTCCCTGAATTCCCAGTTCGTCCACCTGCGGGACGCTTACACCGCCGCCTATGACGCGCTCGATTCGCAGTTAGGCGGCTATTCTGAGAGCCTGAAAAGCAGTGACCCTGCCGTCGTGCAGAAATGTTGGGACACGAGCTTTACCTACAATGGTAAGACCACCGCGATTTCCGACCTCGCCACCAATGAGCTTCCTCGGGAAAAGGACAACACCGATTTCGAAGTGATGGTGCACAGCATGGTCGTCGGTTTCGCCCAGGGTCTCTGGACAACTTTGCTCGACGCCAACGCCTGCATTACTCTCTGGCTGCTCGCGCCGCAGGAGAAGATTTCGAGCGACGATCCGAATTCGCCACCTTTGGCCACCATCCAGGCCTACATCCAGCAGAACCCAGCCTATTATTACACCTGGGAATGGCACCCCAAGAAGGGCAAATGCGATTCCAGTGGCTGGCTGATCACCGAATACTCGCTCGGTAAAGCGATCGCTTCCGAGTATCACGACAACGCCTTTCCAGCCGACGTATGCGCCTATCTGTTTGCCGATAGCACCGATGGCGTCCCGCTTAACCCGGGCGGACTTTTCCCTCGCAAGACCGTCTTCACCGCTTTGAAAATCCGCCAGCTAGGTTTTGCGCCGACCTATTCCTATCCGACGGCCGCGGCGGTATCGACCACTTATCTCCAGGCCGACCAGCAGGGCAACACGCTGCCGGCCTTGGTGCAGCGCGAAGGCCGTGCCGCCATTGAGCAGCGTGTCATCGAGAAGGCGCACCAAGACCCCGTATTCGCCCACAATCTTACGGCTCGCCCAAGGCAAACCCTGGAAGCGTTTCTCGGCGTAAAAATCCCCGAAACCGTCTCCCTCGCTCCCATCATCGAGAATCCGCAGCGCTTCGGCCTGGTTATTCCGATGGCCAATAACAACCAGCCACCGGCCGGCTAGCCGCTCATCCGAAAGCGGAGGTCGGAGGTCCGCAGTCAGATCCGACGCGGCCCAAAACTCCGGGGAGCGCACGCGCCTCGCGTGCTGGTCTCGGCGCCCCCGCCGAGACGAACTTTTCTTTAGCAATTCGCCTTTTCACACTCAAGGAGGATTTCGATCCTCACGAGTCTCGCGCCGGATTTCCTTTTTCGCGTTTTCCCAATCGAGGAATCCAACTTCGCCGGATCCAATCTGAGCTTCAATCCACCGATCAGCTCGGCGCTTAGTGGCGACGTACGCGGGTAAAGGGCTTGATGAAAAGAGTCCCCCGCTGGATACTCCGGCGACTTCGTGAACGGCGAAGCACAAGGAACTACGACATGGGCGAGCCGCGTATCGACCTCATAATCGAACCTACAGTTGGCGGAGTGGTTCGGTATCTGGCCCTCGCGCCCTCGACGCCGAACGGGGGCGAACGCTTTCAACTCTCCTTCGAGGCGCGCTTCATCAACCTCGAACCGAGCCCGGTGCGCGTGAAGCTGCTGCGCGTCTCGTTTCCGGATGCCCCCGGCCTCGGCAGGGACATCAGAATCAAGTCGGAGGTCAGCCGCGATCCCCTTATCGTGGCGCTCGAATTGCGTCTGAGCGCAGCCGGCCAGCAGGGCGACAGCCGCGCGCCGATCGACTTCAAGCACACCGACAACATCGTCCTGACCAGCACGCCACCGCAGACCATCAAGTTCGAAGTGGAGGCGCACGACTTCGACGATCTCGCGAGCTTCACCTTCGCGCTGGGCCGGCACGAGAGTCCGGTCGCGGGCGACGCCTACGTCTGGATGGGTAAGGCCCACGACCTGCGGCGGGGCGAGTGCTGGCAGGGGATCGGCGCCCAACACTGCTGCG